>CAMZHU010000012.1 GCA_947306975.1 uncultured Clostridia bacterium
GAAATAGACTCCGCATGGCAGGAGGTATACAGAAAGCGTGCGGAACTTGATTCCGCACAGGCGGAACTCAGCGCAAAGGCCGCCCCGGTGAGAGAGGCATGGGACGAGTTCAGCAGAGCTCAGGCACAGATAGATTCCGCTCAGGCCCAGATAAACTCCGGGTATGCACAGCTTCGTTCAGCCGAAGCCCGGCTCGCCGCAATGGAGCAGGAATACACGAATGCGGTGAAGACGCTTGAGGACGGCGACAGGGCGATCCATGATGCAGAGCAGGACCTCGCAGAGAAGCAGCTCGAATTTGACAGCGCAGAAGCGGACTTTCTTAAAAAGCAGAAAGAGCTGGACGATGCAGAGGAAGCCCTTGAAACGGCTTTGGACAAGCTCGACCGGTCCCGGTTCGGCGATAAATGCAATCAGTTCCTTCTCTGGTTTGAGGATGGCGCCGACCCGGACACAACGCTCTCTTCAGCCGCGGATTCTCTCGGCGATCTGGAGTGCGGGTATAAATACACATTCTCCGATTCGGCTGTCAGAGGACGGATAAACGCGGCTCTGCACCCGATAGGCACGATGTCAGTATTTATCCCGGAAGTTTTCTTCGTCGTTCTGCTGGTCATCGTATTTCTGTTCATGTCGCTGATCATACGTCAGTGCCGGAGAGAGATAGGCATACTGCGCGCCAACGGTTTTACCGTCGGCAGTATCCGGAGGCTGTTCTGTTCAGTCAACCTTATCGTGTCCGCGGCCGCCGTGGTAGTTGGCGTCGGGCTCGGACGGGCGCTCGGGATATATGTCGGCGCTATGTACCGGAACTACTTTCCTATTCCGGTCTTCGATCATCTGGTCGATGTAAAAATGCTGGTCATTTCAGTCGCAGCGACGCTTCTTATCGGACAGCTGGCTACATTGATAAGCGCGACGTACATAGCGAAGATCCGGCCCGCGGAAGCCATGTCCCGTCCGGCTCCATCAACTGTAAAAATTCCCTGGCTCCTTGCAAAACTCACGCGGAACGCGTCGCCGATGACGAAGTTCAGCGTCACCTCGCTATTGCGGAACAGGCTGCGCTTCGTCTTCTCCGCCATATGTCTAGCCGCGTCCGTGATGATGATATTTGCGTCGCTGGCGTTCTTCTCCTCACGCACGCACATTCTGCGCGAGACGTTCGATGAGCGGATACACTACGACTGTCAGATATTCTTCAGCGGACCGATCTCGGACGACACGGTGGAGGGCCTTGAGGGACTCGGTTATCTGCGCGACGTTCAGGAACTGCCCTGGTACAATTCCGAGATATCCTTTGGCGGCAGGACTGAAAACGCCGTCGTTAACGCGCCGCAGCAGGGGACGACCCTCCTGGGCATATTCGACCGTTCAGGCGGCCGTATCGAGGTCCCGCCAACGGGCATCGTGCTGGAGCAGCACCTTGCCGACTCGCTGGGCGCGTCAGTCGGCGATGAGGTACTGGTCGACGGTCAGCCGATCCGGGTAGAGGTGCTGTCATTCCAGTGCGTCAGCCGATCGCAGTGTGTCTCTGCCGGGACTGCGGCAGATTTCGGGGAGGAAGATCTCGGCGCCGTGATCTGCAATATCGACGAAGCGGATGAACAGGAGCTGCTGGAATACCTGTCCGAACAGGAAGGATATCTCTACACCGTGTTCACGCGGCTCGCTTATGAAGGCAGCGTCCGGCTCCTTCGGGCATACGACCTCTGCGCATGGGTCATAATCATGTTCGCTGTGATCATAGGGTTTGTGATCGTCCTCAACACAACAAGAACGAATCTGCTCGAAAAGAAAAAGGAACTGTGCATATTGCGGACGCTCGGTTTCCAGCACGGCGAGATATCCCGGAGCTGGTTTTCCCAGTCTGTCCTGCAGTTTATAGTTGCCTGTATTCTTGGCTTTCCCGCCGGGCGACTCGTTGCGCAGGCGGCGCTCGGCAATGTAACGATACCGACAAGAGATTACATTTACGCAAACGGCGTAAAGGAATACATACTCACGGCCGCTCTCGTATTTCTCTATATGATCGCCAGTCACCTTGCGGCGATGCGTACCGTGAAAAAATGGGATATCGTAGAGAGCGTCAAGGAAAAAGAATGATGATCTGATACGGAAATATGAAAGCACCGGCCCAATCGCAGATGATTCGGCCGGTGTTTTTTCTGCAGGAAAAAAGCATCTGAAAGCGTAACATTATTATCTGTCCGGTGGTAAAATTGATTTGATTTTACCGTTAAGACATGTTAAACTATATATGTATTTATATGTCCTGCTTTTATGCAGCTAAATCAACACAACCATTTAATTTAAGGAGGAAAAAACACTATGGATGCCAGCGGCGTATTTGCAAAACATTTTGCAACATGTAAATTCGAAGACCTCCCGAAAGAGGTCGTCGAAGCGACCAAGATCCAGATCCTCGACTATTTCGGCGTTGCCATGTGCGGCTCCACCAAGGTCGGCGCTAACGAAGTCAGAGCGCTCACCCTTGAGATGGGCGGAGCTGAGCAGGCCACCGTATTCGGCCCCGGCGTGAAGGTCCCCGTGACCAACGCGGCCCAGTGCAATGCGACCAGCGCTCACACCCTGGACTTTGACGACGTTCACGAGCAGGCTGTCATGCACCCCGGCGTCGTATCCATCCCCACGTCCCTCGCTGTCGGCGAATTCGTCGGCAAGCTCTCCGGTAAGGATTTCATCACCGCCGTTGCTCTCGGCGGCGATATGATCTGCCGTATGGGCCTCGCCACCAGACCCGGCGAGAACATCCACAAGTACGGCTGGCACTTCACCACCCTCAACGGCTACATGACCGCTGCGGCCATCGCATCCAGGATCATGGGCATGCCCGAGGATAAGATCGTCAGCGCCATCGGTATCGCGTATCATCAGTCCAGCGGCAACGGCCAGGCTGTCAAAGACGGCGTCATGACCAAGAGACTCGGCCCCGGCTTTGCTGTCAGAGGCGGTATCTACGCGGCCAGACTCGCCGACATGGGCGTCACCGGCGCTATCAACACCTTTGAAGGCGTAAGCGGCTACTACAAGGTATATCACGGCAACTGCTACTCCCGCGACATCCTCGTGGGCGACCTCGGCAAGAGATGGGAAAGCACCAACATCTCCGTCAAGCCGTACTCCTGCTGCCGTGGCGTACATCCGGCCATCGACTGCGCCCTCAAGCTCTCCAAGGAGCACAACGTCACCCCTGACAACATCGAGAAGGTCATTATAGCCGTCGGCGAAGGTCCGACCTACCTCCTCTGCGAGCCTATCGAAGCGAAGAAGAATCCCCGCAACCTGGTCGACAGCCAGTTCAGCATCCCCTGGGGCGTTTCCACCGCTCTCGCATACGGCAAGGTCTCCCTCAACAACTTCACCGAGGAAGCCATCCACGACCAGAACATACTCAACGTCTCCAACAAGATCGAGATGGAGCTCGACAAGTCCCTCAACAGCACCGGTCTTGAGCCGGCCCGCGTGACCGTCATCACCAAGGACGGCCGCACCGAGGTCGAGTACACCGAGACCGCGACCGGTTCTCCGGACTGCCCGCTCTCCTTCGATCAGTGCGCTGCTAAGTTCTACGATCTCAGAGAGTGCGCAGATAAGCCTCTCTCCAAGGAGAACGCAGACAAGATCGTCGAGCTCGTAAGGAACCTCGAGAACCTCGAAGACGTAAGCGAGATCATCAAGCTGCTCGTCTGGGCCTGACGCTCAACCGAATGCTCCGGGACTGACGCCTCATAGCGTCTCCCGTGACGGATCACAGATGACGCCGGTTCCCCGCAGGATGTCTGCGGGGGACCGGCCGATGTTCACGGCCCGGTAATCCGGGCCATCCTCACCGGAAAGATAGAGGTCGCAGGATGAGCAGGATACGTATTTTTATCGACTTCGGAAGCACGTTCACGAAAGTGGTTGCCTTCGATCTTGAAAAAGAGGAGCTCGTCGCCCGCGTGCAGGCTCCGACGACAGTCGATACGGATATCATGACCGGCCTCAACGATGCGCTCCGGCTGCTCCGGGAGACCGTCGACGTCACCGATGAGGACATAAAGAACGCCGTTGCATGTTCATCCGCGGCAGGAGGTCTGAGAATGGTATGCATAGGCCTCGTGCCGGAGTATACCACGGAGGCCGGGCGCCTCGCGGCGCTGGGCGCCGGCGCAAAGGTCGTCGGGACGTTCTCATATGAGATGTCCCGCAGCGAACAGCGCGAGCTGGAGGAACTGGCTCCGGATATCGTCCTGCTGACCGGAGGCACTGACGGCGGCAACAAGAAGAACATACTGCACAACGCGGAGGTCCTGGCCCGTACCGGCCCGGGAGTCCGCAATATCATAATCGCGGGAAACAAATCCGCCCACGATGACCTGCACGAGATATTCGACGCGACCGACAAAAACGTCGTCTATACGAAGAACGTGATGCCGGAGTTCGGCCGGCTCGACATAGACCCGGTGAACGAGATGATCCGGGATATGTTCATAAGCCGCATCACCGAGGCGAAGGGCATAACACGGGTCAGAGATACGATAGGCAGTGTCGTGATGCCTACGCCTTCCGCCGTCCTCGAGGCGGCCAGGGTCCTGGCTGACGGAACGTATAAAGAGCCCGGGCTCGGCGAGCTGATGCTCGTCGACGTCGGCGGCGCCACGACGGACGTGCATTCCGTCGCGGCCGGTACGCCGCACCAGGGAGGCGTCGCGATGGTCGGGCTTCCCGAACCGTACGCGAAACGCTCGGTAGAGGGAGATCTCGGCATGTTCCACAATCTCGATACTCTCGTTGACATAGCGAAGCAGGAGGGGGTCGAGTTTGAAGGCGAGATCACCGACTACGGCGAAGTCATGGCAGGCCTCAAAAAGCTCCTGAGCATCCCCAAAGGCGACGAACAGACTCATAACCAGATGATGCTGGCAAGGCTGGCAGTCAAAACGGCGGTGAACCGTCACGCGGGCAGGATCGAGCTTCAGTACACCCGCAACGGGGAGGTCTGGCTACAGCACGGCAAGGATCTGACGGAGATAAAGACCGTCATCGGCGCCGGTGGCCCGCTGGCCTTTTCCGCAGACGCGAGATACGTCCTGGAGGGAGCGGCGCGGCTGAACGAGCCCGCGGCGGTCCTGAAGCCGGAAAAGCCTCAGTTCTGGCTGGACAGACGGTACATCCTGTTCGCCATAGGCCTTCTTTCCCTTGAAGACAAGGACAAGGCCATAAGGATATTCAAAAAATACATGGAAAAACTTTAAACCCGCAATATATGACCCGCCGGAAGGCGGGACCGGGAGAAAGGAAGTATAACAATGGCTGACATTCCGAAAACATGTAAAGCGGCCGCTCTCTATGAGTTCGGCGAAGACCTGAGGGTCATCGACGTTCCTGTTCCCCAGGAACTTCCCGACAAGGCTATCCTCGTAAAGGTCTCCATGGCCGGTGTCTGCGGCAGCGACATCCACATCCAGTCCGGCAGCATGGGCATCAAGCCGCCTCTTCCCTGCATCATGGGACATGAGACGATAGGCCGCATCGCCAAGCTCGGCAAGGGCCGCGTATGCGACGCAGCAGAGCAGCCTCTCAAGGAAGGCGACCGCATCATCTGGGGCCATCCCTTCTGCTATGACTGCTACGACTGCAATATCGCGAACACCCCTGCCATGTGCAGCCACATCGGCGGCGAGCTCCGTCTCGGCTACGGCATGTCCCCCCTCGACAGACTGATGGGCGGCTTCTCCGAGTACGAGTACGTCTCCCCGATGACGAAGGTCCTCAAGATCCCCGATGAGCTCACCGACGAAGAGGTCATCGGCGTCGCCTGCGCGTTCCGCAGCGTCGTTTCCGGCTTTGAGAAGCTGAACAAGATCGGCGGCATAACCCTCGGCGACACCGTCCTCATTCAGGGCGCGGGCCCCATCGGCCTCTATTCTCTCCTCCTCGCGGTCGAGAGCAACGCCACCCAGGTCATAGTCGTCGGCGCTCCCGCTGAGAGACTTGAGCTCGCGAAGGAATGGGGAGCGACCCATACCATCGACATCTTCGAGGTGACTGATGCGAAGAAGCGTCTTGAGATGATCCGTGAGTATACCGGCGGCCGCGGACCCGAAGTGGTCATCGAGGCTTCCGGATTCCCGCCTGCAGTTGAAGAAGGTCTTGAGATGATCAAGAAGGGCGGCAAATACCTCATCCTCGGCCAGACATCCCTCAAAGAGACCACCTTCATCCCGCACTACATCCTCCAGAAGAACCTCACCGTCATCGGTTCCGGCGGCGCCGAGATCCGTCACTTCTACAGGGCTCTCCAGTTCATCAAGTCCCGCCAGAAGAAGTTCGACTTCGGCAAGATGGTCAGCAGCAAGTACTGCCTCGACGACATCAACGTCGCTTTCGCGAACATGAAAGCCGGCAAAGACGTCAAGGCCGCTATAGTCTTCGACTGACAGACCTTATCAGCACATAATAAAAGAGATCGGAAGCATCGCTTCCGATCTCTTTTTCGTTGTATCCGATCTCAGTTTTCGGGCGTTTCGCCGGCCGTGTCGTTCCGCCTCATCTGCTCGAGCAGCACGCGCGAAAAGCCCTGAAGCTTGTCTCTGTGCCGGGTGAATTCCACTTCCATATCGGAGATAAGATGGAAATGGATCCACTGGAGAAATACGCTCAGTATCGCTGTGAGGCACATGTTGCCAGCAAGGGCAATATCCTCTTCGGGATAGGGACCGTCGCCGATCTCGCTGCGTATGACCTTGACGGAATACCTGCTAAGAGTGCGGTGAAGGAAATTGTAAAGCAGTTCGCGGTCGACGGAATTATACACGTTCTGTACTACTTCGCTGTTTTCCTTGACCAGTCTGACGAGCCGTTCGAATATAGGCCAGAAACGGTAGCCTTCCTCCGAAGCGATCCGGTCGAACGTGTCTTCTATGAAGCCGTAGACGAGCGAGTATACGTCCTGGTAGTAGTAATAGAACGTTTTGCGGCTCAGCCCGCATAGAGCGGTAATATCCGCGACGTTTATCTCGTTAAGCTGTTTTTCCTGAAGAAGGGTATAAAGGGCTCTGCCCAGTTTTTGTTTTGTCGTATTATTCATGGAGTTCATCTCCGGTGTCATTCAGCGGACGTGCCCGCAGCCTTTCTGGCCCTATACAGGTTGCAGAAGAAAAATATCGCGGCGAAAGCAAGGGCTACGAAAGCTGTGAACTGATAGCGGAATTTCGTGCTGTTTCCGGCAAGTGCCATGGTAAGATTCGTGATGATGACCGGCGACAGGAAAGCTCCTATGCCCGGCGCCGCGGAATGGAGCAGCGCTCCGGCAATCGCGGAGTTCGACGGATCGACCCTGTTAGATACGGACATGACGCACTGGGGATTCAGCATCGACATAGACATTCCGTTGATGGCTATGCCTATATACATCAGCGGAAGAGAGAAATCGCAGAGGTTGATTATCGTAAGTCCCGCCGCGCAGAAGACGAATGCAGCGGGGATCAGCATGTCGCCGAAACGGGCAGAGAGGGGCCGGAAGCAGAAACCGAAAGCGGCCGAGCCGAGCATCTGTACGGCCACGGCGAAACCAGCGGCGGTCGAAAAGTTGCGTATGCCGGCGTTGTCGAAATGGACCGAGATGTTGCCGGTCGCCACTGTGAATATGAAGAGAAGAAGAAAGACCGCCAGCGCGTAATACAGCACGTCATAATTGAATTTCGCCCTCGGGGCCTTTACACCGTCTGTGCCGGTCCTGATCCTTCCGCCCGGTACGGAGAAAAGGGCGAGGATGCCGATCGGTATGGCGATCATAAGCACGATATATCCGCCGTACCAGAGCCTGTTCGCCAGAGCGCCGCAGGAGATGCTGAGCGCCGCACCGCCTAGCCCAAGGAATATCGCCTGTATCCCGGCGATCCGCCGGCATTCGTCTCCCTCGAAACAGTCGACCAAGACGCTCGTTGCTGTGCTGACATAACAGCCGGCAGCGCAGCCCATCAGCGCGCTGAGCAGCGCGAGACACCAGAAGTTCCGGTTAAGAAGGATAGCGAGGACGCCTACGGCGCCTAGAAGGAATAGGCCGAAGACGATGACGGCGCGCTTGCTTACGGCGCCTTTGCGGATGAGAAACGCCATAAGGAGCGCCGCGATCGGCGACATGATGCCGGTCAGCAGCATCGAAGTCTGGATCGACGAGAGCGTGTGGTCCGTGAAGACCTCTGTATAGATCTTGTTGACTGCCGGCAGTATCGCCGACGTCGGCATCTGTATGAGAGCGATCAGGATCAGCGTCAGAGCAAGAGACCGTTTCTGTTTGCTGCTCAAGTAAAAACACCTCCCATAAAGGAAAGAGGGCGGACTGCGGAAGCAGCCGCCCTCCGCTGTGCAAGAGGTCGTGCCGTTCAGCCGGCGTGGATCAGTCGTAGAGCCCGGCCTGCCTTTTGGCGCGGATTTTGTTGAGGAAGAAGAATATCACAGCCGCAGCCAGAGCCAGAAAAGCCGTGAACTGGTAGCGGTAATTCGTGTCGTTTCCGGCGAGCGCGGTCGTGAGATTGGTGATTATAACAGGGGATAGGAAGCCGCCCGCGCCGGCGGCGACCGTGCTCACGAGAGCCATCGCTATAGTCGAGGTCGACGGGTCGACCCGCTTGGATACGGAGAAAGTGCACTGTGGCGAGAGCGTGCCCTGGGCGGAGCCTATGAGGAACACGCTGAACATCATGAGGAACAGCGAGAAGTCACAGACGTTGAGCAGTGTATAGCCGAGCGCCTGCAGCAGGAACCCTATGACTATGAGCATGTCGCCGAAACGTCTGGAAAGCTGCTTGAAGAACGACGAGAACGTTACCGAGCCCGCCATCGCTATGCCGGAGGCGAATCCGGCCGCTACTGAGAAGTTCCTGACGCCGGAGTTTGCCAGATGGACGGAGATGTTGTGGTTGCAGACGAGATAGAAGAAGAAGAGAAGAAACTGGCAGAGGACATAGTAGAGGATATCCACATTGAACTTCGATCTCTTCGTTGTCACGCCGTGATCGCCCTCGATCTTCTCGACGGCCCCGGCGCCCTTCGGTATCGCATAAATAGCATAGAACGCGATCGCGAGAGCCACCATCATGAAGGCGTAGGAATAGAACCACTTGATCTCGACGAGAATGCCGCCGATTATGCTCAGCAGTATGCCGCCGGATCCGACGGCCAGCGCCTGCAGTCCCGTGACCCGTCTTCGCTGGTCGCCCTCGAAACTGTCTATCAGTATACTGAGGGACGAGGTGACGTACATGCCTCCGGACCAGCCCATGAGGCCGGAGAGCACGCCGAGGAACCAGAGCGACCTGTGATAGATCACGGTCAGCACGCCGACGAGACCGAGGATGGCCATGCCCCCGATGGAGGCGAACCGCTTCGTCATGTAGCCGCGCCGTATAAGGAATGACGTCAGAAGCGAAGAGATCGGTGCGGTTATGCTGGAGACGGCCATAACAGTCTGGATGGTGGACAGCGATACGCTGGTGAAGACCTCCGACTGGATCTTATGCACAGCCGGAGACGTCGCGATGTTCGGGTACTGGAACATCGCGATCATGAGTATGCACGATACTAGGATCCTCTGCTGTTTAGTCAAGATGCAGACCTCCAAACCATGTGGATTACGCGCAGGAAGCAAAAAACGCGGTCAATCGGTATCTGTATCGCCGCGCCTGGAAGCGCGGTATTTTGTCAGGAAAAAAACAAGGATCGCAAAACCGAGGGCGACGAACGCCGCGAACTGATAGCGGTATTTTGTGGAATCGCCTGCCAGCGCGGTCGTCAGATTCGTCATTATTACGGGTGAGAGGAACGCGCCGAGTCCCGGCGCTACGGCGTTGAGGAATGCCGTAGCCGTGGCGGAATTCGTATCATCGACGACTTTCGATACGGAGTGGATGCATTGCGGCATCATCGTACCTAGGCAGGCCCCGGCGATCAATGAACCTATAAGGATCGCGGGGATGGAGGTGTCGAAACGGCTGATGATCGTATAACCGATGAACGACAGTACGAAGGACAGCACCATCATGTAATCGCCGAGCCGGTAGCTGATGCGTTTGTACAGCGCTCCGGCAACTGCGGTGCCGCCCATCATGAGCGCCGTACAGTATCCGGCGTAAGCGGTGTAGTTCTCGACGCCGGAGCGCGACAGATGCACGGAAACGTTGCCCACGCCGACGAGGAACATGAACATCGCCATCATGGCAAAGAAGGTGTAGTAGTAGACGTCAGTGTGAAGGCGCTTTCGCGGTGCGCGGGTTCCTTCCTCATCGCTGCGGCGGATGCGCGGGAGTTTTCCCTTCGGGAAGGAGAGGAGGACGAGTATTCCGATCGGTATGCCTGCGAGCAGGAGCAGATATCCGCCGTACCAGCGGAAATTGACGAGATAGCCGCCGAGTATGCTGAGAGCGATGCCGCCGACGCCGTTTGCCGCCGACTGGAGACCTGCGGCACGCCGTCCCTCCGCTCCGTGAAAGTTGTCGACCATGACGCTGATCATGGGCGATATGAACATCGCGGCCGCAAAGCCTACGATGGCGGCGACCATGACGAGCTGCCAGTAATGCGCGTGCAGGACCGTTATGAGGAGCGCGGCGAGACCGAACATGAACATGCCGGTCGCTACGATGCCCCGCTTTGATACGATACCCCGGCGTATGAGCGACGCGGGGATAAAAGCGCCCAGCGCGGCGCAGAGACTCGTTATGGAGAACGTCGTCTGGATGACCGACAGGGGCAGATTGGGAAAGACCTCGGTGTGGATCTTGTTGATCGCGGGCGAGGTCGCCTGTCCGGGCATCTGGATAAGCGAGACGAGAAGGATCGTTATTAGGAGAAAATTCTTCTGAGCCTTTGTCATACGGTTCACACTCTCTTTGCAGCTACATTCGTCAGTCGTACATACCGGCCTGCTTTTTTGCGCGGTATTTATTGAGGAAGAAGACGATCACTGCGAGCGCAAGCGAGAAGAACGCCATGAACTGATAACGGAAGTTCGTCGACTCGCCGCCGAGCGCCATGGTGACGTTCGTAGTGACGATCGGCGAAAGGAAGCCGCCGAGTCCCGCGGCTACGGCCATTAACACCGCCATGGCTATGGCGGAAGTGGACTCGTCGACGCGCTTTGATACAGAAACGACGCACTGGGGAGGAAGCAGTCCCATGGATGTTCCGGTGATGCAGATGCCGACGAACATCATGATGAGGCTGTGATCGAACAGATTGAGGATCGTATAGCCGATGAAGATCATGACATACGCGAGCGGGATCATCATATCGCCCAGACGGGTGGACAGTTTCTTGAAGACGTTCGACACGCCGAACGAACCGACCATAGCGACCGCGGCGGCAAAACCGGCGGCGACTGAGGGATTGCTGATCCCGGACCGTGCGAAATGCACGGAGATATTGTTTGCGAAGACGAGGTACAGGAAATACTGGAAGAACTGCCAGAGATCATAGTAGAAAGTGTCCGGATTCAGCTTGCTTTTTTTGCCGGGCTCCGGAGAAGCGCTGCCGATGGAGGAATCTCTGTAGGATGGGATGACGAAGAGCGAATAAACCGCGACGGGGATCATTAGCATCATGAGCAGATATCCGCCGTACCATAGACGGGACGCGACGATCCCGCCGACGACACAGAAGAATATCCCGCCCAGACTTGAGAACACGACCTGACGGCCGGCGACCTTGCGCCGCTGTTCGCCGTCGAAGTTGTCAACGAGAAGACTGGTAGAGTTTGGGACATAGGACGCCGCGCCGCAGCCGAGCAGTACGGCAAGAAGGCCTATGTGCCAGAGCCTGCCGTGCAGGAAGAGCGCGAGCACACCGGCAAGGCTTAGGGAGAACGTTCCGAAGAGGATGACGAAACGCTTTGTCACGACGTCTTTGCGTATCAGGAACGCCCAGAGGAGCGCGACGATCGGACCGGTCATACTGGTGAGGCCGACGGCGGTCTGGATGGCAGATAGAGGCTTGTCCGTGAACACCTCGGTGTACATCCTGTTTATCGCCGGGGTTATGCCGATATTCGGCATCTGGAAGAGAGCGATCAGCAGTATAGACCACATCAGCAGTTTCTTTTTCTTATCCATGTCTGACAATAGGAACGCCTCCTGTTCCGGCCGCGTAGCCTGAAGCCGACTGTGCGGCGGACACCTGATCCCTCCCCGGCGCATGGGGCATAAGGAGAGACAAATTAATATTATTATTATATTGTATTTTGACCGCTGTTGCAATAGCGTGTTGCGTTCCGCATGATGAACGGATCGTAAAAACACGCCGTAACGACTGCTGCGTATAACAAAAATGCGCCGGAAGACCGGCGCTAAACTTCAGAAGACGGCAAAAAGCCTTCGGCGGGCAGACCGAAGGCTTTTGCTTGTTGAAAGAGAGGGGTTTGTTCTGAGACTGAATCCTGATCGTCACTTTTTGCGAAGTTTCGGATTTGAGAAAACGTCTGGATAAACTCTGTCCTGTTCCTGTGATTATAAAATAATATCGACATAATAACAGGATATGAATTAATTGTTAAGGATTTATGAATTCTGTCGGGCGAGGGCCAGGGTGAAAACGAATTTGGTGATCCCGTCGGCGCTGGATACGAAGATGTCCTCGTTGTGATGGTCTAGGATGGTCTTGACTATATAAAGCCCCAGACCGACGCCGTCGCGGTCTGAACTGCGGGAACGGTCGGTCTTGTGGAAACGGTCGAATATGAGAGGCAGTTCCTCTTGGGGGATGGTCTGACCGCTGTTCTCTACTGAGACGTATGCTTTCTCGCCCTGCTTCCATACCGAGACGGTTATCGTCCCGCCCTCGGGAGAGAACTTGATGGCGTTGTCCAGCAGATTGTAGACTACCTGCTGGATGGCGTCGCGGCTGCCTTTGGTCATGACGGCCTCCTCGGGAAGCTGAGCGTCTATTTCCAGATTCTTAGCGGTTATCTTCTGTTCCAGGCTGAGAAGCGAAAGGCGTATGACCTCTGTTATATCGAAGGACGACTGCAGTACGGTCGCCGTATCAATGGCTGTGAGCTGAGACATATCCAGCATATTTCTGACGAGGCGCGAGAGGCGGTGTGTCTCTGAGGATATCACCTGCAGATAGCGCTTCTCCATCTCCGGAGGTATCGTGCCGTCAAGTATGCCGTCGGCAAAACCGGATATCGTGGTCATGGGCGTCTTCAGTTCATGGGAGACGTTCGCTATGAACTCGCGGCGCAGAGTTTCGGAGCGTTCCAGCGAGTCCGCCATAAGATTGAAGGCGGCTGATAACTGGCCGATCTCGTCCTCGCGGTCGTCTTCGCTTACGCGGGTGGAGAAGTCGCCGCGGGCGAAACGGTGCGCGGCGCGCGCCATCTCGTTGAGCGGTTCAGCCTGCTTTTTGGTGGTGAAGAACGAGATTATGTACGTAAGTATGATGACGAGTATGGCCGTCATCATGTATACTCCTGCGAAATGTCTCCACATCTCAGACATGTCGGCACGGTCCGCGGATACGATAACCGAACAGATCGGTTCCTTCGTCTGATAGGAGAGCACAGGCTTTCCAACTATGTACTGCGACGATTCAAACAGTCCGCCGAGGGACGAGGTGCCTGAGTAGCTCCCGTCAAGCATCCGCGTCAGCGCGTCGTTTGGAATGGCCTTGCCCAGGTGACTGCAGAAGACCTCCCTGTCTGAGCAGGATATCACGATGCCGTCGAGATCGGCGAGCATGATGTGACAGTTGGACGAGCGCGCTGCGGAGGAGATCACCATGCGGATATCGAAACTGTCCGGCTCCATCTCCGTGCAGTAAGCGGCGACGACCTCCGCCACGTCGTCGGCGGTCGAGGAGAGGCCCTTCCGCCGCTCGTTCATGACTATCCTGTAGCTCCAAGTGGTAAAGACGCCGCCGAGTATGAGGAAGCTGAGAAGCAGGATGAGTGCCGTGGCCAGAAAATTACGGTAGTAGATGCTTTTTTTCATGCCTTCCTGCACTCTCCTTTACTTTGTATTATTTATGAGATCGACCGGCGCCGTTTCGCGGCAGGCAGTCACTCGTTAAGTTCAAACTTGTAACCGACGCCCCAGACCGTCTTGACGGACCACTTGTCGCTTACGCCTTCGAGTTTCTCGCGCAGACGCTTTATGTGCACGTCGACGGTGCGGGAGTCGCCGAAATAGTCGAAGCCCCAGACCTCGTCCAGAAGTTGGTTCCGGGTATAGACCCTGTTCGGGGATGAGGCCAGATGGTAGAGCAGCTCCATCTCCTTGGGAGGCGCTTCGACGCGCTTTCCGTCTACTATGAGCTGGTAGGATTCCATGTTTATCTCCAGCTTGTCGAAGACGAGTTTCTTTGGCGCGGTATCCTCAGGCTTGCCGTAGCGCCGCATGACGGCATGGATCCTGGCTATGAGTTCCTTTACGTCGAAAGGTTTCGTAATGTAGTCGTCAGCGCCCATCTCGAGGCCGTTCACCTTGTCGAAGGTCTCGCCCTTTGCCGTGAGCATGATGACGGGAGTGGAAGACGAGTTCCTTATCTCCCTGAGGACCGCCCAGCCGTCCATTACGGGGAGCATGATATCGAGCAGCACAAGATCCGGGGAGAAGCGCTCGAACTCCGTGATGCCTTTTCCGCCGTCGCCGGCGATGGCAACAGTGAAGCCTTCTTTCTCAAGGTAGAGGCGCAGCAGCTCGGCAATATTCTCGTCGTCCTCGATAACGAGTATCTTTTTGGACATGGGATCTCCTCCTGTCGTCGGTCATTCGTGTATTATATTCATTATAATATATTATACCTCGCTAATGGAGACAAGAGTTAATATTTTTTGAACATTTGAGCGGGGCTGTGCAGCAAATTTCTGCAGGTATATACCTGGGACATACAGACGGAGGGCATAGGCCGTGACGCCGGGAGACGGCAGCCGCATGTTGTCATAAAGCCGCGAATATGCTATACTAAAATATCTCAGCGGCGTCAGGCCGCATGAATGCAGGGGAGGGGGAAGATCGCCGATGGCAGAGATAACGCCCATGATGAAGCAGTATTTCCGTATAAAGGAACAGCACAAAGACTGCATACTGTTTTTCCGTCTCGGCGATTTCTACGAGATGTTCGGCGACGACGCGAAAACGGCGTCGCAGGAGCTCGACCTCGTTCTGACTACGCGCGACAGGTCGAAGGAAGACCCCGAAGAGCGCACGCCCATGTGCGGCGTGCCATACCACGCTTGCGAGTCTTATATCGCGAGGCTCATTTCCAAAGGTTACAAAGTCGCCATCTGCGAACAGATGGAGGATCCCGCTCTGGCAAAAGGACTTGTCGAGAGAGATATAGTCCGCATCGTGACTCCCGGTACGCTTACGGAGACGTCTATGCTCGACGAGGGCATGCCTAATTATCTGTGCGCCGTTTACGGAAGCGGGTCGGAACTCTCCGCCTGTTTTGCCGACATCTCCACCGGCGAAATCTCGGTGGTGGACATACCGGACTGCGGAAGGGACAGGCTTGAAAACGAGATCTGCGCGTTCGCGCCGGCAGAGGCCGTCCTCGGCGGAGACGCCGAATCGGACGACGGGCTGGCGGCGTTTTTCAGAGACAGTATGGACTGCCTCGTCCAGACTGGCGGCGACAGGTTCCGTCCGGAGGATTGTACGGCAAGGATCAGCCGTCAGTTCGGCGGAAGGAGCCCGGAGGAGCTCGGGCTCCGCGACGGGTCTGCGGCGGTATGCGCCGTGGGAGGCCTTCTGGCCTATATGGAGGAAACGCAGCTGTCACAGCTGCCCCACATAAGCGATCTGCGCGTCAATACGGGCGGAAGGTATATGGAACTTGATCTGCACACGCTCCGCAGCCTGGAACTCGTATCAGCCATGCGCACAGGCGAAAAGAAAGGCAGTCTCCTCTCAGTGCTCGACAGGACGAAAACTCCGATGGGCAGACGTCTTCTCCGTTCATGGGTGCTGCGCCCGCTGCTTTCCCCGGCTGAGATAAAGCGCCGTCTTGCGGCGGTAGAGGAACTGTACACAGACACAGTTTCACGCTCCGAACTCATCGATGCGCTGAAGGGCGTGAACGATATGGAACGGCTTATAGGCCGCATTGCCTACGGCACGGGAAACTGCCGCGATCTTCGGGCGCTCTCGCAGTCTGCCGCGGCTCTGCCGAGGCTCAGATCGCTCCTGGAGGGAAAGCACAGCGCCATGCTCGCTGAACTTTTCCGCATGGATCCCCTGACGGATATAATGGAGCAGATAGACGCTCTTATATGCGATGAGCCTCCGTTTTCCGTCCGCGAGGGCGGAATGATACGCGACGGGGCGGATCCAGAAGTGGACCGTCTGCGCGGCCTTCTGGCGAACAGCAACGGCGCGCTCGCTGCCATCGAGGCGGCGGAAAAGGAGAGGACAGGCAAGAAACTCAAACTCGGATACAACAAGGTGTTCGGGTATTACATCGAGATACCGCGGTCCATGTCCGAGGATGTGCCCGGCGACTATATAAGGAAGCAGACCCTCGCCAACTGTGAGCGTTTTATTACCGAAGAACTGAAGAAGCTCGAGACGGAGCTCCTGACCGCGAAGGACCGCCTCTGCTCGCTCGAATACCGCCTGTTCGACGATCTCAGGGAGGACGTTGCATCCCGCTTCGAACGGATACAGGCGACGGCAGCCGCCGTTGCGGAACTCGACGCGGTCTGCTCATTTGCTGAAACAGCGGTCAGAAACGGTTACTGCATGCCGGAGATCGATCTGCCGGGCGTGATAGATATCCGCGACGGACGGCACCCGGTCGTCGAGAATATGCAGCCCGATACGCTGTTTGTCCCGAACGATACTTATCTCGATGCGTCAGAGGACAGAACGCTCATAATAACCGGTCCGAATATGGCCGGAAAGTCGACGTATATGAGGCAGACGGCGCTCATAGTGCTGATGGCTCAGATGGGCTCTTTCGTACCCGCCAGATCGGCGCGCATCGGGATAGTCGACAGGGTCTTCACGCGGATAGGCGCGTCCGACGATCTGTCTGCAGGCATGTCGACGTTTATGGTCGAGATGACAGAGGTGGCGGAGATACTGTCCCACGCCACGAAAAACAGTCTTATAATCCTTGACGAGATAGGGCGCGGAACGTCCACCTACGACGGGATGGCCATTGCCCGCGCCGTTCTGGAATTCTGCACCGACAGGAAAAAACTCGGCGCAAAGACGATGTTTGCCACGCACTATCATGAGCTCACGGCGCTGTCGGGAGAGATCCCCGGCGTCGTCAACTGCAACATCTCCGCGAAAAAACGCGGCGGGGACATCATCTTCCTGAGGAAGATAGTGCCCGGAGCCGCGGACGACAGCTACGGAATAGAAGTGGCGGCCCTGGCCGGCGTCGACGACAGCGTGGTCAGAAGGGCAAAAGCGGTCCTGCGGTCGCTTGAGACAGACACGGATGCCGGGAAAAAGCGCGAACGTACGGATTCCGGCCGCGGAAGCGACCAGATATCCATGATGGATATGGGCGGCAGCGAGATCGCGGAGATACTGCGTACGACCGATCTTAATACGATGACGCCGATCGAGGCAATGAACCTGCTGTTCGAACTTAAAAAGAAGGTATAGCTTGACGGAAGAGAAGAGGGTATTCCGCTCCCCGATAACCAGAGCGGAAAAGATATTCGGAATAATATATATACTTGTGCACAGCGTGGCGCTTCCGCAGCTTCTTATGATCGTGGACATCGCGGCACGGCGGCACGGTCTCTCCGTTACGGATAACGATCTCAACGTCATCTACTATGCGGTGAGTTTTATAGTCGTGCTCCTTTTCATGTTCAAGTTCCTGCGAGCGTCATTTTCGGATATCTTTGACAATTTCGGCCGGTTCCTCATAACCGCCGCGATATCCGTCATAGTTTATTACGCCGTTTCAGCGCTGATAAACTCCATACTGATGGGCATAATGCAGGATGTGATAAATCCGAGCGTTGAGAACGAGATAGAACTGACAAAGGCCGATTTCAACAAGACTCTCGTTATAGCGGTGCTGTTCGCACCGGTCGTCGAGGAATCGATGTTCCGCGGTGCACTGTTCGGCGCGATCCGGACAAAGAGCCGCATAGCAGCGTATATCGTTACGGCGCTGCTGTTCGCGGTGTACCATCTGTGGCCGTATTTCATAGCCGAGTTTGCATGGAAGGATCTTCTGTATCTGCTGCAGTATATCCCCATCGGGGTGATACTTGCCTGGAGTTACGAGAGGAGCGGGACGATATGGACATCGATACTTGTCCACGCCCTTATAAATTACGTTGCCGTAAGCGTCCAGGCAGTTATGTGACAGAAAAACGCCGCCCGGATCGGCTGGATCCGGACGGCGGGGTAACTATTCGATTCTGTCTCAGTCGAGCAGCGCGGCGCGCAGGCGGCTGATAGCGCTGCTGCTTATCCCGCAGCGCTCAAGGTACTTCGGAACGCCGCCGTACTCGTTATCGATGTGGATAAGGAGCGAGGCCATATTCTCGGGAACGGTCTTGAAGAACGGGTCGTCCAGACCGTGAGCGTCCTGAACCGGCGAACGATCCCATGTGCCGAAGATCTCGGCGTACACCGGGCGAAGATAGACCTGCGATACGCAGTAATCGGCTACGATGTCATAATACGATACCCCGGCCAGCGCAAGTATAAGCGCGGTGATCATACCGGTGCGGTCTTTGCCTGTAGTGCAGTTGAACATAACGGCGCCGGAAGAGGATTTTTCCGCCAGCGTTTCAAGGACGTCCCGGATCCATTCCGTCTGGCTGTCTATCATGGAGATATACAGGTCAGGCCATTTTACAATGCTGTCGGGAGATGAATTCGCAACCGCGCCGGCGACCTGCTTGTTGTAAACGGGAATGTTTATGAACTCTGCCCACGGCTCATCAGCCAGCAGGTTGGGTATGCGTTTTATCTCTTCCTGGCCGCGGAGATCGATCGATACCGAGACACCGTAGTCACGGAGAAAGTCAAGCCCTCGGCGCGTGACAGCGCGGGGAACTTCACTGCGGATAAAGCGCCCGTAGTTGGTCATCCGGCCGTCGCCGGTCGGGAATCCGCCCAGTTCACGCGCGTTGCACAAGCCCTCGACGGGCAGTCTGCGATAACCATTCATTCCGATTAACCTCCACATGTTAACAGTATACAACCGGACGCCCGTTCTGTAAAGCGGACGTCAAACGCAAATTGCGGAAAGGGAAAAAATGTCTTTCAACATAATGGAACTCAACAATCTGCGCCTCGCCGTGCTGATCGATGCGGAGAACGTCCCGCGTGACTGCATCAAGAGCGTCATGAAGGAGATAGCCATCTACGGAACGCCGACTATCAAGCGCATATACGGCGACTGGACGAATCCGTCCGTTTCCGGCTGGAAGGGTTCGCTCCTTGAGAATGCGATAACGCCCGTCCAGCAGTACAGCTATACGACAGGCAAGAATTCCTCCGACTCCGCCATGATAATTGACGCTATGGACATCCTGTATACCGGCAAGACCGACGGTTTCGTCCTTGTGTCCAGCGACAGCGATTTCACCCGTCTGGCGGTCCGTTTGAGAGAGGCCGGGCAGCGCGTCATAGGCATCGGCGAGCGCAAGACGCCCGGCGCTTTCATCGCCGCCTGCGACAAGTTCATCTATATCGAGGTGATAAGACAGAACGCGGCCGCAGAGGAGACACAGGCGGAGGAGCAGACAGGCGATGCGGCTCAGGGTCAGGCACAGAAGCAGCAGAAGGCCGAAAAGGCCGCAAAGCAGCAGAAGCAGAAACCGCAGGTGCCGAAGAAGACAGTAAAGATGATCGCCGACAGCGTGGCTGACATCGCCGGAGACAACGAGTGGGTCTATATGGGCGAGCTGGGTAATCTGATACTTAAAACACAGCCCGATTTCGATCCGCGCAACTACGGTTTCAAGAGTTTGTCTGCAATGATCAAATCCATACCCCGTTTTCAGGTGGATTTCCGCCAGAGCGCGGATCCGAACATAAAGCACCCTTACGTCAGGGACAAGGAAAACTGATACCGTGAGCAGACGTAAACAAAAAAGACGCGCTCCCGGGGCGTGGATCATCGTCCTGCTCCTGGTCATTATAGCGCTTTTGTTTGTAGACAGCAGCGTGCGCATCGTGACGAACGAGTACGAGGTCAGCTTCAGCAGTCTGCCGGCAGAGTTCGACGGGTACCGCATAGTGCAGGTGTCCGACCTCCACGCCCGGCGGTTCGGGGAGGGGAACAGACGCCTGATAGAGGCGGTGCTCTCAGCAGATCCGGATATCATCGCAGTGACCGGAGATCTCATCGACAGCGACGACCAGGGGGAGACGGCACGCGAGATACTGACCGCTCTGTCTCCGATCGCACCCACATATTACGTGACAGGCAACCACGAGTGGGACAGCGGCGGGCTGGACGAGCTCTGGGATATAATTGAAGAGAGCGGAGTCGTTTCGCTCAGGAACGAATATGTGCTGCTTAACGAAGGCGGCGCATCAGTCGTCCTGGCCGGAGCGGAAGATCCGGGCGGCCCAAGAGATATGGAGACGCCGGAAGAACTGGTATCCGCCATACGCAGACTTGAAGGGGACGACTCCTTCATCATCATGCTCAACCATCGGAACGACAGGCTTGAAAGGTATGCGGCGATGGGAGTGCAGCTGGTGATAAGCGGACATGCCCACGGAGGACTTATAAGGCTTCCGTTCACAGACGGGCTCATCGGTCCGGGGAGGGATCTGTTTCCGGACTATACCGAAGGAGTTTACACATCCGGAGATACGGTGATGGTCGTGTCAAGCGGGTTCGGCGGACCGGTCAGATTTCTTAACAACCCGGAGGTGGCCGTAACGGTGCTGAGAGCGGGATAGCGGAGACAGAAATGCCCGCACTTTACACATGCGCGGAGGTTATGTATAATACCGCAGGAAGAAAAAGTATAACAATCAGGAAAGAGTGTCTGATATTATGATAGAATTCGACAATTATAAAGTTAAGATAAACGCGTTCAAGCCTACGCTTGAGACCATACATTCGGCTCTCAAGCTGGATGAGGCGCGCGAGGAGATCGAAAAGCTCCAGAAAGAGAGCGAGCAGGATGGTTTCTGGAACGACATAGAGCGTTCGCAGAAGGTACAGCAGCGATTGAAGCAGCTACAGAACAAATGCGATAAATTCAAGAAGCTGTCCGCCCGCTGGGACGATCTGGCCACTCTGTGCCAGATGGGCCAGGAGGAGGACGATGAGAGCATACTTCCGGAGCTCGAGGAAGAGTATGCATCCTTTGAACAGGATCTCGACGCTGCCAGACTTGAGACTCTGCTCTCCGGAGAGTACGACGCGAACAACGCGATACTGAGTTTCCATGCCGGCGCTGGCGGAACAGAGGCGCAGGACTGGACCCAGATGCTGTACCGCATGTATACGCGGTGGGCCGAGCGCCACGGTTTCGACTACAAACTCATGGACTGGCTGGACGGCGAAGAGGCCGGACTTAAATCCGCCACGATACAGATCAACGGCGAGAACGCATACGGATATCTTAAGAGCGAGAACGGTATACACCGCCTTGTCAGGATATCTCCTTTCGACGCCTCCGGCAGGAGACACACTTCTTTCGCGGCCGTCGAGGTCATGCCCGAGATAACGGACGACAGTTCTATAGAGATTCGCGACGAGGATATCGAGATGCAGGTCTACCGCTCCTCCGGTGCAGGCGGACAGAAGGTCAACAAGACCTCATCGGCAGTGCGCCTGACGCACATACCTACAGGCATCGTGGTCAGCTGCCAGGTTGAGCGCAGCCAGTTCCAGAACAGGGACAACTGTATGGCCATGCTGAGAGCGCGTCTTGCAGAGATCAAGGAGCGCGAGCACCTCGAGAAGATCAGCGACATCAAAGGCGAGCAGATGAAGATAGAGTGGGGCAGCCAGATACGCTCCTATGTTTTCATGCCCTACACACTGGCGAAAGATCACCGCACGGGTTATGAGAACGGCAACATTAACGCCGTAATGGACGGTGATATAGACGGCTTCATCAACGCCTATCTCAGCATGAAGGCTGAGAGCTGATCAGCTGTCAGAGAATAATAACGAGGGCGCTCATGTTTGCATTAACGCAGACAGGAGCGCCTGTTGTTTAATAAAGAAAAACATGCGCCCCTGTCTGGGGCGCATGTTGTATCTTCAGTATATGAATTACATGATGGAAGCTTTTTCGATGTCCTCGATGGCAATGTTCATGAGATCGTCCTTGGTAGGAGCCTCCATTGCGGATATACGGTCGGAGTGTGCTGCGATGAGGTTTTCGAAGAAGTTGCGGACGTCGCGGCCGTTGCCGAAATTCTCATCGCGCTGTTCGTACATATCCTGGAAGTGCTTTTTCGCGGCCTCGTCCGCCTCGGGCGGCAGGACATACTGGTTTTTGACGCACATGGACGCGAATATGGCATAGAGCTGATCGCCCGTATAATCCTCGAATATGTAATAGCGGTTGAAACGTGACTCGAGGCCGGGGTTGGATGAGATGAACTCCTCCATAAGATCGCTGTATCCGGCGACTATCACTATCAGGTCGTCCCTGTGATCCTCCATGCCCTTGAGCAGCGTCTCGACGGCTTCGTGGCCGAAATCGTTGGTCCCGTCGCGGGAGGTGAGGGCGTAAGCCTCGTCGATAAAGAGGACACCGCCAAGCGCTTTCTGGATGACTTCCTGGGTCTTCAGCGCGGTCTGGCCTACGAAACCGGCGACCAGTCCGGAGCGGTCGACTTCGATGAGCTGGCCTTTTGAGAGCACGCCGATAGCGCAGTAGAGCCCGGCGAGCAGTCGGGCAACGGTAGTCTTACCGGTACCTGGATTTCCCATGAACACCATGTGAAGAGACATCGGCGGTACGGATAGGCCGTTCTCCTCGCGGAGCTTGCGCACCTTAACGAGGTTTATAAGGCTTTTCACATTGGCCTTTATCTTCTCGAGACCGACAAGCGAGTCGAGTTGTGCCAGCAGTTCGTTGAGGTCGGGAGTCTCGGGCTTCTTTTCTGCTTCGGTCTTGGGGGCATCAGGACCCAGAACGCCGGTGCCCGTCTCGGCGAGCATTTCGTTGGCGGCCTTTTCAGCATCCTCCATGGAGCCGAGAAGCGACGCGAAGTTCCTCAGGCTGCCGAGATAGTCTGCGGGGAGCTTGAAGTCTGGGAAACTGTTCTTCTTGTATTTGTTATTGTTGTATAAACTCATAACAACCATCTCCGTGAACGTCCGGCCGCGAGGGAGGACGCAGTAATACATGATGATGCATTGGCAGAAAGCTTTTACCACACGAGACCTGGCAAGACAAGGAGTTTTAAGTATAAGAATCACCTTGACCTGACGATTACACTTTTGATAATATTGTATTAGAAAGACGGAAG
>CAMZHU010000013.1 GCA_947306975.1 uncultured Clostridia bacterium
ATCTGTTTTTCTCCGTCTTTTCCGCACACGACGACACCTTCGTCTGTGACGTCCTCGACTTTTACCTCACAGATGATCTTTACGCCGAGCTCATTAAGCTTGTTCTTGAGATAGGTCATGTTCATGATCGCTCCGCCCTGACCGATCATGTTCTGTGGAAGCATATCCACTATCGTGACGTCCTTGCCTTTCTCGGCAAGAGCCCATGCGGCCTCACAGCCGGCCAGACCAGCGCCGGTGATGACCACCTTGTTGCCTACCTCTGCCTTGCCGGTCTCGACCTCACCTACCCAGGCAACGTTTTTCTTCCCCTTCAGGAAGCCCGGCATTATGGGCGAGCCACCGTTTGCAACGATGACTTCGTCGAATTTTTCAGCCTTAAGCATCTCAGGCGTAACCTCGGTATTCATACGCACTTCGATGTTCGGGTCGCGCATGGTCATGCGGGCGGCCCAGTCGATATAAGTCCTTATATCCTGCTTGAACCATGGGATGCATGCAACGTTCAGCATGCCGCCCAGCCGGTCTTCCTTCTCGAACAGGACGACCTTGTGACCGCGTTCAGAAGCAGTACGTGCTGCTTCCATTCCTCCCGGTCCTCCGCCTACAACGGCCACTCTGCGGCTCGCCTTCGGCTCGGGGCTTAACCTGTAGATCACCTCGTTGCCGTGCTCGGCGTTGACGGCGCAGACCACCGGGTGCAGGTACTGGTGTGTCTGGTTAATACAGTTGTTGCAGCGGACGCAAGGACGTATCTCGTCAGCTCTGCCGGCCTTCGCAAGTCTCGGCATATTGGGATCGGCGTAGAGCCCTCGGGCAATGGCGACCATGTCCACCTTTCCGGCGGCAATGGCTTCTTCGGCCTGATCCAGGGTTATGCCTCCGACGACGGCCACCGGGATATCCACGCGCTGCTTGATATACGCCGCTTCCTCGATGTTGAGACCATGCTCCACATACAGCGCCGGGAACATGATCGGAGCGTGCGCGTGCACGTTATGCAGTCCCTTTGAGAGGTGTACGAGATCGATCCTGTCCTGGATATGTCTGACGAACCATACGAGCTCGTCCGGAGTCGGAGAACCCGGGATCAGATCTGTCACGCCGAGACGCCACTCGATGTTTATCTTGCGGCCGACTCGTTCCCTTATAGCGTCTATAACGCGGTCAGAGAACCTGGCACGGTTTTCGAGGGTATCCGCTCCGTACTCGTCCGTCCTGCCGTTGAGTACGGGAGAGAAGAACGCGCCCGGCAGGAAGCCGTGGGCTCCATGTATCAGGACTGTGTCCAGACCTGCCTTGACACAACGCTCCGCAGCGTCGGCATACGCCTTGACTATGGCGTCGATGTCATCCAGTGACAGATCTTCCGGCGCTACCTCCGCCCTGTTCTTTCCCGTATCGTCTGCGCGGGATTCATCCGAATAGCTGACGCAGCCGATCTTTGCGATGGCAAACAGCTCGATAGCCGATACGCATCCGAACATATGCGCCATGTTCGCGAAACGCGTAAGACCTACATGGCTCGAATCGTCGTATACCGGCAGCATGTACTTTGCAAGCGCGTCATTCGGATCGGCGTTTATGGCTGTGACGCCGAGAGTTATCTGTCCCGCACCTCCCTGCGCGAATTTTCTGAAGAATTCCATGAGTTCGACAGCCATCACGGCGCCGTAGGCGCAGATATGGGGATTCTGCGGCGGGAGGATGATCCTGTTCTTATGAACGACATTTCCTATTTTGATCGGTGAGAACACGTTGGGATAGCTTTTCATGTATGACCTCCTAGTATATGTGTCTGCCTTTCCTACGGTCATATACCGACAGTAAGGTTGAAAGCGTCGGTATTGGCGTTATAGATGTTGCCGACCTGATTGCCGTCGCCTACGATAACGGTCCTGGTAACGATGCCGGAGAGTTCCTGAGCAACGGGGTCGGGTCTGAGGCCAAAGGCTGTTATAACGGTGTCGGCCTCTATAAGAGACACAGTGCCGTCCGCTGCTTCGATCTCCACGCCCTTATCGGTTATGCGCTTTACCTTTGAACTGTAGCAGGTCTTGATGCCGAGTTCGTCGACGAGTCCCATGGCGCAGTTTCTTACGAGATCCATGACGTCCTTGCAGAGATCGTCTTTGACAAGGGCATCGACTATAGTGACATCATGACCCTCTTTGGCCAGGTCGATGCTGCACTCAGTCCCGCTGAGGCCGCCGCCGCACATGACGACGCGCTTTCCGACAGGCTTTCTCTTGAGTTCCGCGTCGCTGACGGTAATAACGTGCGGAAGATTGATGCCCTCGATTGGCGGGATGATGTGGTTCGCGCCGGTTGCGATGACGAGCACGTCGGGATCGAGCTCACGGATAAGGTCCGGAGTCGCGGCTACACCGGTCATCACCTTAGCACCGCACGACATGGTCTTCGCTATATCCCAATCGATGTATTTACGGAACGTATCCTTGTAGGACAGCGCAGCTGCTTCGTAGAGGTGTCCGCCGAGTCTATCCTGTTTCTCGATAAGGGTGACTTCGTGACCACGGCGGCGGAGAGTCTGCGCAGCCATCATTCCGGCGGCGCCTCCTCCAACGACAACGGCCTTTATCGGGTGCGGGGACGGATATACCTCGCGGTAGCGCATCTCTCGTCCGGCCTGCGGGTTGACCGCACAGCGGATCTGACCGCCGACGGACGGCCCCTTTACGCAGTTGTAGCAACGCAGGCAGGGACGGATGTCGCTGCCCTGTCCGAGGTCAGCCTTCGTCACGAGATGCTGATCTGCTATCAGCGCTTTTGCCATTGCAACGATGTCCGCCTGGCCGGAGGCGAGGACCTCCTCGGCCTCTTCTATGCAGGTAATACCGCCGACGACAGCCACCGGGATGTCTATAGCTTCCTTTATCTTTTTGGAATACTCGACGTTCAGCTTGTGGGGCATATAGTAGCAGGGCTGGGTGAAACGGTGGAAGTATGCCTTGTCGATCATACCGCCCGAAACGTGCACCATATCTATGTATTTCTGTGCTTCCTTAAGGAAAGCAATGGTATCGTCGATCGTCGGGCTGTCCTGGATGTACTCGTTGCCGCAGATCCTGATCTCGATATTGAGTTTGCGTCCTACCTTCTCGCGGATTGCCTTCAGGATGGCGAGCGGGAAACGGTGCCTGTTCTCAAGAGAACCTCCGTACTTGTCGGTACGCTTATTGAAATGCGGAGAAAGGAATGCGCTTAAGAGGTTGCCGTGGGCCATATGTACCATGATCATGTCGAAGTTGCCGCGAACACAGCGTTCAGCAGCAGCGACATAAGCCTCGAGCACCTTCTGCATCTCTTCCTCAGTGATCTCGATGAACTTGGTCGGATCATCATTCTCAAGGACAGAGGGAACGAACGCCGGACGTCCGTTCAGGAAAGGCGGATACGCCATTCTTCCGGCGTGGGTCGTCTCGATGGATATCTTCGCTCCGCGGGAATGTGCAGCCTCGGCGAGCAGCTGAAGATCGGCCACGTCGCTGTTGTCCACATTTCTGACAGAACCGTAATAATCGCGTGCGCGGTCATAATCTACGGGAGTCGAACCGATAGTGACGAGACCGGCGCCGGTATTGGCCTGGGCCTCAACATAAGCCACAAGGCTGTCGGTGCACAGTCCTTCATAGGTCTCAGCATGGCCGGAGACCATCGGTGCGAATGCGATCCTGTTTCTGAGCGTCATCGTACCGACTTTTATTGGCTGAAAAACGTGCGGATAAGCTTTGTTCGTGTTCAATTCATTCACCCTGCCTTTTTATAATGGTTTATACTGTTATATTCCTTATAGTTGGTTATTTAATTATATTACTGACGATACGTTTTGTCTATACAGCATACGGTACAGTCCGCTGAGGGATGCCCGCAATTTTACCCACATATTCAAAATTGTAACAAGAGTTTTCCTTTTTCTTGACGCATCGCCGTTTCTGTATTATGATTTGTAATACTTAAGTAATTTTAACTAAACTCGATCCCAACATCTCGGAGGAACGAAATGAGACCTGACGGCAAGCGCGTAAAAGGCGAAAACGCGATGTACAGTCTCGTACCGTATTTCCTTACCAAGCGGTACGACTCGATGAATATGATAACCCTCGACATACCCCTCGAACCGCTGCATAAATACATGAACGAGAAGCGCAGAGAGGGACGGCCTGTCAGCCATCTGGCTCTTGTCATCTCCTCTTTCATCCGCATCGCTGCGGAGTTTCCCGCACTCAACCGTTTCGTTGTCGGTAAAAAAGTTTATCAGCGCAATGAATATGCCGTATCGATGGTCGTCCTGCGGCCTGGCACCGATGAAGACACGATGTCCAAGATCTACTTCGAGCCGACCGACAACATCTTTGAAATAAACGACAAAATAAACAACTACATAAGTGAGAACCGAAAGGACAATAACAGCAATTCTCTCGACAGGATCATGAACATCCTTCTCAAGATGCCCGGCCTCATATCTGTCGCCACCGGGCTCATCAGGTTCGCGGACAGGATCGGCATCCTGCCGAAGTCTATCATCGATGCGAGTCCGTTCCATGCAAGCCTTCTCATCTCCAACCTCGGCAGTATCCGTACGAATCACATTTACCATCATCTCTACCAGTTCGGAACGACTAGTCTGGCCATAACGATGGGAAACGCCCGCGAGGCGCACAAACGTGTCGGAGACACGGTAACTCATATAAAATGCATTCCTCTCGGTCTTGTCATGGACGAACGCATCTGCTCTGGTCACTACTTTGCCAAGGCTTTCTCCCGCATGAAGGAATATCTTACCGATCCGACTCTCATGGAGACGGGATATACACCGAAAGAATCGTGACGAACTCAATTCAACGGCCGCCGCGGCATAGTCCGCGGCGGCCGTTATATACATGACAGTCTCTTGCGGAAGCGCTGAGCAGGTATTATACTCTTCGAATTCTTTGTGATATAATTAATTATTAATTATGGTCTATACCTCTCACCTGCATTTGCGGTGCAAAAGGCGTGACCGTATCGAAAGGATCGAACCTCACTAACGGTGGCCGAATTAATGAAGTATAAGAAGTCTCTCATTGCTGCAGCGGCGCTGCTTATCGCTGTCTGTGCAGCTACCATCATAATGTGCGGCGGAGAGTTTACCCTTCGGGCAGAAGTACCTCCGGAGGCGTCTGCAGACGATTATACCGTCGTCACAGACTACGGCCAGGAAATCGTTGAACTCAAGGGCAAATCCTGCAGCGACGGCGAGCTCACTCTTACGTTCCGGCCTGTAACACGCGGCAGGGAGTTCATAGCCGTTAACAACGCGGAGGGCGCCATCGCCTACTTCCCCGTATATGTCCATATTCTCGGAGTCGTCACATTGAAAGATTTCTTCGGCAAGTGTGATGGCGACACGGTCATTCCGGCAGCGATCATCATCTTTCTGGCTCTGCTTCTGTACTGTCTGATAAAAGAGCACCGAGCGGATGTACGACAGAATCTGTACAGGTACAAGAACATCCGCATGCTGGGCCTCATCCTGTTTATCGCATTCATATTCTTCGGTCAGATCCCGCATCTGTTCCGGTACGGGGGTACGCTGCAGACCATACAGTCGCTTCTCAACTCCGCAGACAGGTTTTCAGGATATGCGCTGCCTTTAGCTTTTATCCTGTCGATCCTTATGACCGTCAGCAACATACGCCTCATGAAAAAAGAGGGCCGCACTCCGCGCAATCTGCTGGCCTCTTTTCTGAGCATACTGCTGTGTCTCGCAACCGTCTTCCCGTCTGTGCTCTCTTATATCCTGCAGCGTTCCAGCATCGTCAACGTCCATTCGCTCAACAGCCCTGCTCCATATATAGAGACCGCCGTTGAGACGATCGTAACCATCCTCGTGACTTATCTCGAATGTATACTTATCGGAACGATCGTATTCGCCGTGAAGGCAGCGCGGCATGCCCCGTCTTACGACAAAGACTACATGATTATACTGGGCTGCCAGCTGCGATCCGACGGAACACCTACTCCTCTCCTCAGCGCGCGAGTCGACAGAGCAATGGAGTTCGCGGCTGAGCAGGAAAAAGCGACCGGCCGCAGTCTTGTATTCGTCCCCTCCGGCGGTCAGGGCCCGGATGAGTCCATGTCCGAAGCCCGCTCCATGAGGAACTATCTTATCTCACACGGCGTCAGCAGCGACCGCATACTCGAAGAAGACAGGTCGACGAACACGTATGAGAATATGAAGAATTCGCTGGATCTTATAAATGCCCGATCCGGCACTTCACGTCATAGAATCGCATTTTCCACAACCAACTATCATGTCTTCAGGGCCGGCCTCATAGCTTCAGAGCTCGGCATGGATGCAGAAGGTGTCGGCAGCCCGACAAAACGCTATTTCTGGATCAACGCTTTCATAAGAGAATTCATCGCGACGCTGTTCTCGGAAAGAAAAAGCCACATAAAATCAATCGTTATCTTTTTCATCATTATGCTGGTAATGATAGCCGCCACATACGTATCCAACAACGTATGACGAGGGAGAGAATATGGACGACGAAAAACTGACAGAACTGGCCGAAGAACTCTTTGAAAAAGACTACTGGCTGATAGACTTCCTCCCGAAAGTGGCCCCGGGCGACGGTATCGGAAAGTATTTCGCGGCGGAACGGTACTTCATGGAGCCTCACCGTCTCAGGGAACTTTACGAAAGATTTGCCCGTATCGTCATCAAGCTGAATTGCTATGTCGGTATATTTGTAAGCCGTCCAGCTGCCGGCGCATGGGTGAGAGATCCGGACCCCGAACAGCTTACACAGTGGTTCCTCCACTGCGCATCGCGAAGACGCGGTGAAGATCACATAGAGGTGCTGACGAACGACGGAGGATCTATGCTGACGCTCAGCAGAGACGACTTGTACATGACCGTCTACTCACCCACAAAGAAGCTGTTGGATTTAGCAGGGCCGCTGACTTTATCGGAGGGTCTCTTTCTCCGGTGTCCGGAACGGGCAAAGGAGGACGGCTGATGAATCGGAACAACATCAACGGCAATCCGGATGAAAGAGAAAAGAACAGAAAACTTACTGAGGCCGAGCAAAAGAGAATGGAACGGTTCGAGATGATCGCTGAAGAGCTCTCCGGCCGTGGATACAGGCGTACGGATCTGACCATAAGTATCGTCAAAGCAAATATATTCGCGATCTTTCTTCTTATACCGCTGGCTGTCATCGGAGCATTGCTTTTCTATATCAGGCACCGCACACTGGCCGCCGGTTTGGGATCGTACAGTCTTCTTTACATGGCAGTCGCCTTCTTGATCCTGATCGTTATACACGAACTGATCCACGGCGCAAGCTGGGCGATATTTACCGAGCGTCATTTCAGAGACATTGAATTCGGGTTCATGAAACAGTATCTCACTCCCTACTGTACATGCGTGGTCCCTCTATCCAAAGGGCCGTATATATTCGGAGCGCTTACGCCGCTCATACTTCTGGGGATCGTCCCCATGATCATCGGTATCCTTATCGGTTCGATGCCCGTACTGATCGTAGGCATCCTGATGGCTGACGCCGCGTCCGGAGATATCATGATCGTGTGGAACATCCTGAGATACAGGAGCGAAGCGGAGAACGTCGTATACATGGATCATCCTACTCAGGCCGGAGGCATCATTTTCGAAAAGTAGATCATTCTGCGCCATGATTCTCGTAGTAAAGAACAGCAAAAACGGCGGACGATACTGTCCGCCGTTTTTTAATCGTGTCCGTCAGCGCGTGACGTCGTTTATCCATTTCCGCGACACCAGCCGCGGTATGTTTATGAATATCTTGACCACTTCTTCTAAGCATATGCAGATATAGACCGCGTGAAGTCCCCACTTCAGTACGAGTCCGGTGATCGCAGCCGCCGGCACACAGAACAGGAACATTGGAACTACGTCGCAGAAAAGCGCGAATCTGACGTCTCCTCCGCTGCGGAACACACCTGTTATAAGGGATATATTCAGCGCTCTCAGCGGCAGGACCGCAGCGACTGCCGTCATTATGAACACGCCGTAGCCACGTGCGCCCTCGCTCAGGCCAAGTATCGGGAAAATAAACGGTTCGAGCGCCGTAAACCTGACGATCAGCACGATTATGCTGCTCGCCACGCCCACCGCCGCCGACAGGACGCAGAGCGCGATCCCTCTTCCGTAGACCTTGTCTGTCTCCCCGGCGCCGATATCGCGGCCTATGATCACCGCCGTCGCGCCTCCTGCAGCGAAGAGTCCGACGCTAAGCACTCGCTCGAGATTTCCCGCTATCGTGAACGCCGCAAGTATCGCTGCGCTGTCCTCCATGTGTCCCATAACGACAGAATAGAGCGAAGTGGCCGCCGACCACAGCGCCTCGTTAAGGACTACGGGCAGCACATACTTAACGCCGTCACTGAGCATCTCTCTTCCCGGCCTCATTATAAGTCCCGGCTTCAACGGCAGTCTTTTGTCAAACACAAGCGCGTATACGGCAACGGCACAGAGCTCACAGACACGGCTTATAAGCGTAGCCAGTGCGGCGCCCTCCACTCCCATCGCCGGCGCGCCGAGATGTCCGAATATCAGCACCCAGTTGAGAAAGATGTTCAAAAGCGACGATCCGGTAAGAACGACCGCTCCGAGCATGGGATTTCCCATACTGCGCTGCGTAGCGATATATATGCCGCCGATGCTCGTGAATATGTGCGACGGTCCGGCTATCCTCAGATATGCTGCGCCGGGGCCTATCAGATCCTCATTGTTCGTAAGGATCCTCATTATGCCTTCCGGTACTGTCACAGACGCGGCAGCCACAGCAAACGTGATTATAACCGCGGTGTACAGTCCCATTCCGAGCACACGGTTTATGGCGTTCTTGTCGCCCTTGCCGTAATACTGGGCGGTAAGCACACCGCAGCCGCTCTGCAGACCGAATCCTATGAGCATTACGATAAACAGCGGAGTATTCGCCAGAGACACCGCTGCGAGCGGCAGTTCGCCCAGAGCTCCGACCATGAACGTATCCGCAAGCGACATCGCATTCATTATGAAGTTTTGCAGGATCATCGGTATCATCAGCGCAACCGCTGATCCGTAGAATCTCCGTCCCTGTTTCAGATGCTTCATTTTTCCTCCGGATACGGTAATGTCATTACTTCACCATGTCGGCCGTGATCTGACCTATTCAGAATAGGCGCCAGCTTTGGGCGTCAAAAAACCGGCACCGGGCTGCGGTCCGCCTCCCGGTGCCGTGAGTTGCAGAAAACACTATACCAGTCTGCTCCCGCCGCCGCCGATCGTAAGTATGCCGATTATTATACCTGCGATCGCCCAGCCTCTGGCAAGCTTGGCCTTCCTCACATAGTCCTCATCGGTCACGGCTTTGGCCGCTCTTACGGCAAACACCGTCGCTACGATCCCGCAGGGGAGAAAGAGAAAGATCGAAATGATGCTCAGAAGCAGATATGTTTTCCTCGGCATCGGGTTGTATGTATTGCTTTCGGAAGGATAACTGCCTGTCTCCGCAGGCGTCTCTTGCGGTTCCGGCTGGACTGCCGGCGGATTCTCGCTTGCCGGGACCGGACTGCTCTGTCCGGCCTGGGCAAACAGATTTGCTCCACAGTTCGGGCAGAACTTGGCGCTTTCGGGAACCATCGAATCACAGTACTGACAATGCTGCATAATTGACTCACCTCAGGCTCTGTCGAATGATTTGAACTGTTTCACCTTATAAGAAAATTATAGCTTTGTTCTTCTGAATGTGTCAAGTACTGCCATGATTATGATGCGGCGGGCATAAGCATGCCCGCCGCATTCTCTGCAGTTATGACCCAACTTAAAAGGCTCAGGAAAGCACGACCTTGCGGAAGTTCTTTTTGCCGCGTTTCACTATCACGCCGGCGCGGAGCTCATCAGCTGTAAACGCCTTGGCTATGTCGGTGACCTTCTCGCCGTTTGCCTCAACGCCGCCTTGCTGGACGTTCCTGCGGGCGTCGCCCTTTGATGTGCAAAGGCCTGCAGCCACGAGAAGCGTCAGGATATCTGCGGAGCCGTCCGTAAGACTGCTCTCAGCAAGCTCGGTCGTGGGCATGTCGTCGGAAATTCCGCCGGCGGAGAATATGGCGCGGGCGGCCTCCTTTGCCCTGTCGGCCTCCTCTTTTCCGTGCACGAGTTCAGTCAGCTCATACGCGAGTATCTCCTTGGCGCGGTTAAGCTCACTTCCCTCCCACTTTTCCATCTCGTCGATCTGATCGAGAGGAAGGAACGTCAGCATGCGTATGCACTTGAGCACATCCGCGTCACCGACATTTCTCCAGTACTGATAGAACTCATATGGACTTGTCTTGTTGGGGTCGAGCCAGACGGCGTTGCCGGCAGTCTTTCCCATCTTGTTGCCGTTGGAGTCGGTCAGCAGCGTGATCGTCATAGCGTGCGCATCCTTGCCCAGCTTTCTGCGGATGAGCTCCGTGCCTCCCAGCATGTTCGACCACTGATCGTCCCCGCCGAATTCCATGTTGCAGCCGTAGTGCTGGAACATATAGTAGAAATCGTATGACTGCATTATCATGTAATTGAACTCAAGGAAGGAGAGTCCTTTCTCCATGCGCTGCTTATAGCACTCTGCACGGAGCATGTTGTTGACGGAGAAACATGCGCCTACCTCGCGCAGGAGCTCGACATAGTTGAGGTCAAGGAGCCAGTCTGCGTTGTTGAGCATCGTTGCCTTGCCGGGGCCGAATTCGATGAACTTTTCCATCTGGCGCTTAAAACACTCTGCGTTGTGATCGATATCCTCTTTCGTCAGCATCTTGCGCATGTCGCTGCGTCCTGAGGGATCACCGATCATGGTAGTACCGCCGCCTATAAGTGCGATCGGTTTGTTTCCCGCCTGCTGGAGGCGCTTCATGAGCGTGAGTGCCATGAAGTGACCGGCTGTAAGGCTGTCTGCCGTGCAGTCGAACCCGATATAGAATGTCGCCTTTCCGGCGTTCACCATCTCACGTATGGCATCTTCATTAGTGACCTGTGCAATAAGGCCGCGTGCTTTCAGTTCCTCATAGATTCCCATTTTTTTCTCTCCTTAACAAAGCCCTCTGTCCTTTCGGACAGAGGGCAAAAATTCGCGGTACCACCTCTGGTTCGCCGGCGTCTCACGACGGCGGCCTCACATGGTGCCTTCACACCATCCGCGCTGTACCGGGCGCTCCCGTCACAGCCTACTCGGAGTTATGTAAACTTCCTTTCGGTGTGCCGCTCAGGGCTGTATTCGCAGGATCGTGCTCTCCCCCTCCCACCTGCCGGGGTCTCTCTTTGCAGCCGTTTTCCTGTTACTGGTGCCCGTCTCAGCGTTATGCTGTATCACGCGGTCCTGACCGCGCTGTTGCGTATTGTATATTAGAAGCCTTTCTTTGTCAAGACTTCAGTTCCGCTTTGAATCTGCGTGCTGCTTCGAGCTGCTCTTCGGCGCTCTTTAGAGTAGTCTGTGTTACGACGTCTCCTCCCGTGAGCCTTGCGATCTCTTTCTTACGACCCTCGATGTCGAGCCGGTTTACATAAGTATAAGTTCTTCCCTCGTCCTGCCGTTTGCTCACCTCATAATGCGCGTCCGCCATCACCGCGATCTGCGGGAGATGGGTAACGCACATCACCTGCCTCGCTTTGGACAGAGCCGCCAGCTTTTCGGCGACTCGCTGTGCCGCGACTCCGGAAACGCCGGTATCGATCTCGTCGAATACCATCGTACCTACCTGATCGTTTTCCAGCATGACGTTCTTAACCGCCAGCATGATGCGCGACAGTTCGCCGCCGGAAGCGATGCGGCTTATGCGTCCGGGGTTTTCGCCGGCGTTTGCAGACATGAGAAAACAGACCGAGTCGCTCCCTGTCGGGCAAAGCCCGTGCTCGCCCTGTACCGGTGCGAACTCCGTCTCGAACTGCACGCCTGCCATATTGAGCTGGGCGAGTTCGTCCTTTATGCGCCTCTCGAGCTGTTTCGCTGCTGCCCTTCGTTTCTGTGAGAGAGCTGCCGCTGTCTCCTGTGCGTCGGTTATCAGGACGTCGCGCTCCTTCTGTAGCTTTACGAGCATTTCCGAAGAGAACTCAATAGTCTCAAGTTCCCGCTTCGCCGAGTCCAGGAACGCGAGCATCTGTTCCTCGTCCCCGCCGTATTTACGTGAAAGACGGTTCAGCTTAGAGAGCCGGTCCTCCAGTTCCTCCAGTTCCTCCGGTGAGAAATTCAGTTCGCCGCGCAGCGTACGCAGATCCTCCGCCACATCCTCTGCCAGACACTTCAGATCATTCAGGCGCTCGCATATCGGGTCGAGTTCCGACGAATACCTTGCAGCGTGTGAAAGAGCGGATTCAGCTTCTCCGGCAAGCGTGACTATGCCGTCCGTCCTGTCTCCGCCGTACAGAGCGTTGAACGCCTCGTCTACGGCATCCGTAAGTTTTGCGGAGTTTTTCAGAAGGTCGCGCCTTGCCTGCTTTTCCTCCGTCTCGCCGACGCGGATATCCGCCTTCGTCAGTTCGTCGATCTGGTATCTTAGCATATCGGTCCGGCGTTCCTTCTCGCCCTCGTCCATTGTAAGAGCTTCGATTTCCCGTTCCTTATCCTTCAGAAGATCATACTTTCGCCTGTAGGCCGAACGGTCCTCTTCCAGACCGGCAAAGCTGTCGAGGCAGAAAAGATGCGTAGCTTCATCAAGAAGCTTCCGGCCGTCGTTCTGTCCGTGGATGTCGATGAGGAGCCCGCCCAGTTCACGGAGCTGTGCGACTGCCACGGGGCAGCCGTTCACGCGGCAGGTGTTTTTCCCGTCCGCAAGTATGCGCCGCATAATGAACACACGTCCGTCACTCTCGGGCTCAACTCCGTTTTCTGAAAGCCACTCGTCGACTTCACCGCTTCCTGTGAACACGGCTGTGACAGACGCCCCGGCCGCGCCGGAACGTACGATCTCCCGTGATGTCCTGCCGCCGGTAACGGCAGCCAGCGCGTCGATCACTATCGACTTGCCGGCGCCGGTCTCTCCGGTAAGCACGTTGAGACCGCCGCAGAAATCGATCTCAGCCTTTTCGATCACGGCAATATTCTCGATATGCAGGGCCTCAAGCATCTTTACAGCCTCCCGGAAAAGGGATCAGAGCATCGCTTCGATATCGCTGCAGAAAGAGTTCGCGGTATCGTTGTCGCACATGGCGAGAAAAGCGGTGTCGTCTCCCGCCAGCGTGCCTACGAGTCCTCTTATGTTCATCGCATCGATCGCGCTGCACGCTGCCGGAGCAAGTCCCGGGAGCGTTTTGATAACGACTATATTCTGCGCGCAGGCCAGCGAAGTAACGCTTTCCTTGAATATAGCCTTCAGTCTCAGGGAGTGGTTGAGCGTCTCCTTGCGCTTAGCGGGAGCGTACCTGTACCCGCCGGCAGGCGTGAGCTCCTTAACGAGACCGAGTTCTTTGATATCTCGGGAAATAGTGGCCTGGGTGCTGCTGATTCCGGCTTCTGAAAGCGCTTCCAAAAGCCCGTTCTGCGTTTCGATGTCCTGCGAAACTATAATTTCCAGGATCGCGTTCTGGCGGATGCTCTTCATGTCCTTTCCCCCAACTTGTCATGTACTGTTTTGTAAAAACTCTTATTTGAAAGCTGAACCAGCCTTGTCTCTCTCAGGGATTTTCTCACGGTGACCATATCTCCTGGTTCCAGATCGATGTTCTGGCCGTCCACCGCAAGATACGCGGGATTGAGTCTTCTCGTACCAAGCACGGCTGTGATGCGTCTGTCCGGTGCGAGCACAAAAGACTTTGCGACCAGCACGTGAGGGCATATAGGCGTAACGATTATGTTCTCGGCAGACGGTTCGACCACCGGGCCGCCGGCTGCCATAGAATAAGCCGTGGATCCCGTAGGGGTCGATATGACGACGCCGTCGCCGGAGAATCTCGTGATGGCGTGTTCGTCGCCGAAAATCTCCAGATCGACCACGCGGCCCATACTGCCGACAACAACATCATTGAGCGCGAATCCGGAGTATATCTTTTCACCGCTGCGGATGAGGTCCACCTCGATCATCATACGTTTGCCGATGCTGTAATCTCCGTCTACTACACGGTATATCTGATAGAGCTCGTCCGTTTCAAGCTCGGCCATGAAGCCCTTGGTGCCCATGTTGATGGCGAGGATAGGCGTGCCCTTCTCCGAGAGGGCTCGGGCTGCTCTCAGTATGGTCCCGTCTCCGCCGAATGAAATGGCCATATCGGCGTCGCTTATCTCTCTGTCAATGGTCGAATAATGGAGCCTCTCAGGAAGCGGTATGTCTCCCGCCTCGAAGAACGGACATATGACCGTCCGGATCTTGCACTTGCGGAGCATCTCGTTTACCGTCGTCGTTACCTTGAGGCCGTCGTCTCTGGTGGCATTGGGACAGAGTATAATCTTGTTCATTGCACAATCAACTCCATTCAAATCGCGCTCAACTCCATATGTGATTTCTCCACGACTGTTTCCGCGTCCGGAGCACAGCTCTCAGCTCCCGCGCGAAGATATCCGAGATATTCAATGTTCCCTTCAGGGCCTTTGATCGGCGAAAAAGTGAGCCCCAGTACGCCGAAACCGGATTCGGCAGCGTATTCCATGAAGCTTTTCAGCACCTCGATGTGTGTCGATGCTTCCCTCACGACGCCCTTCTTACCGACCTTTTCGCGTCCGGCTTCAAACTGCGGTTTTATAAGGCACAGCACCTCTCCGCTGTCGGTCAGGAGCTTGCGCACTACTGGCAGAACGAGTTTCAGTGAGATGAAAGAAACGTCGATAACAGCCAGCGAAGGGCTGTCCGGTATCTGCTCATGCGTTACATATCTTACATTTGTCCGCTCCATAACGACCACCCGCGGATCACTGCGTATGCTCCACGCGAGCTGTCCGTATCCGACATCCACGGCGTATACCTTCGCGGCGCCGCCCTTGAGGAGACAATCCGTGAATCCGCCTGTGGACGCGCCGCAGTCGATGCATATCCGCCCTTCAGGCCGGACACCGAATTCGCGGAGCGCCTTTTCCAGTTTTAACCCGCCGCGGCTTACGTATTCCAGCGCAGCGCCCCTTACCTCGATATTGGAATCCTCGGAGACGGGCGTACCGGGTTTATCAGCACGCTGGCCGTCCACGAATACGACTCCGCTCATTATAGTCGTTTTGGCGCGTTCCCTGCTTTCGCAGAGGCCCTTTTCGAACAGAAGGACGTCAAGTCTTTTTTTAGCCATTCCCGAGCGCCTCCGCTGCCTTTGCCGTTATACCGTCGGCATCTATCCCCAGCTCTCTGCGAAGCTGCGGAACACTTCCGTGGGGAACGAAACGTTCCCCAAGATTCAGAAGCGACACGCTGCCGACCTTTATCCCCCGCTCAAGAACATGAGCGGCAAGTCTCTGACCTACGCATCCTGGCGCAGCGCATTCCTCTGCGACCAGGAGCCGGTGTGTCTTTTCAAGCGAACGCTCCACAGCCGTACTGTCGAGCGGCTGTATGCACCCGAGTTTGATTACCTCCGCGCTAATACCCTTCTCTGCCAGCACATCAGCGGCAGTCAGCGCTTCGTTTATCATAGTGCCGTATGCAACGACGGTAATGTCCCCGCCTTCACGAAGGACAGCGGCGCCGCAGCCGGCGTCGTCCCTGTAATCCCCTTCGCCTCCGCGCGGGTAACGGACGGCTACCGGCCCCGTCTCGCCGAACACCGCCCTGCGGAGCATCGATCTGAGTTCGGCAAAACTGGCCGGGCAGAAAACCGTCATTCCCGGCACCGTCGCCAGGAAACCCACGTCGAAAGCACCGTGGTGCGTCTCTCCGTCAGCCCCTACAAGGCCCGCGCGGTCTACTCCCAGAACGACATGGTATCCGCTTATCGCCACATCGTGGAGAAGCATGTCATAGGATCTCTGGAGAAATGAAGAATAAACGGCAAACACCGGGATCATGCCGCTGCATGCCAGACCGGCGGACATGGTCGCGCCATGTCCTTCGGCGATCCCGACGTCGAAGAATCTGTCAGGATACCTGTCAGCAAATCCTGCAAGTCCCGTGCCGGTGGTCATTGCGGCCGTCACGGCGCAGACTCTTTCGTCTTCTTGGGCAAGCCTAAGAAGTTCAAGTCCGAACACGTCGGAAAAACTCAGCGATCCGTCTTTTATCTCACCTGTCTCGGGATCGAACTTTCCCACTCCGTGGAAATCATCGGGCCGTTCCTCCGCGAAACGATATCCCTTTCCTTTTGTAGTCAGCAGATGGACCACCACCGGCCCCTCAGTAGTTTTTGCCCATTCCAGTGCATCGATGACACGGCTTACGTCATGTCCGTCTACAGGTCCAGCGTATTCGAGGCCCATCTCTTCGAAAAGGCTGCAGTGGAGCAGAGTCTCCTTAACGGCCGTTTTTACCTCGTGGGTAAACCGGTATATACCCTTGCCGCCAGGCATCTTGGACATAAACTTTCTGTAGCGCTGTTTGAAATCGCGGTAAGACGGCTTGAGACGCTCCCGCGACAGGTATCTCGCCATGCCGCCGACATTTTCGGTTATGGACATGCCGTTGTCGTTTAGTATAATAATGAGTTTTTCCCCGCTCTCTCCGGCATCGCTCAGCCCTTCATAGGCCAGGCCTCCGGTCAGGGCGCCGTCACCGATCACGGCAATGACGTTGTAATCCGCGCCGGCGAGCGTGCGGGCTCTCGCGATACCAAGGGCGGCGGATATGGAGTTCGAAGCATGTCCGGCGATAAACGCGTCGTGTTCGCTCTCGCATGGTTTGGGGAAACCGGCGATGCCGCCGAACTGTCTGAGCGTACCGAAAGCTTCCCTTCGTCCTGTAAGGATCTTGTGCGCGTAACTCTGGTGCCCCACATCGAATACGACTCTGTCTTCAGAAGTGTCGAACACCCTGTGGAGCGCGACAGTGAGTTCGACCGCTCCGAGGCTGGAAGCCAGATGGCCGCCCGTCTCCGAAACGGTCTTTACCATGAATTCGCGCAGTTCCGAACAGAGTTCGGGCAGTTTGTCATCCGGCAGTGCCTTGACGTCCGCCGGGCTGTTGATCTTATCAAGAATCGACAATTATCTGTTCCTCTTACGTTTAGGTATGAGTCTGCCGAAAAAGTGCAGGATCCTGCCTACAGCGAATACGATCTCCGTGCTCCGGTTTATCGCAGTGGCCTTGCCCAGCGCCTTTCCGCCTATGGTCAGAGCGGCGACTATACCGGAGATCACGATCTGCCAGGTGACGCTCTGCGTCTGCAGATCGTTAATCAGCTTCGCAGCAATGATGACGGCGGTAGCACCGCTCACTATGCCGGAAACGTCTCCCACGATGTCGTTGCAGAAACTTGCTACCTTTTCCGCATTTCTTATGAGCGCGATCGACTCAGTTGCTCCGCGCACTCTATGGGAAGCCATGGAGTGAAACGGTTTGTCCGACGCAGCTGTCACCGCCACTCCGATGATATCGAAAACTATCCCTATAGCGATAAAAACCGCTAAAACAACAAAAGCCATGATATATCCGGCACTGCCGAGCACTTCGGCGGAAGCAAACGTAAATACCACGGAGACGATAAAGCTTATTATTACTGTTTTGATTACCCAACTGTAATCAGTTTTCTTCTTCATAATCAGAAAATGTGTCAGCGGCGACAGACAGAGTAAATCTTACGGCTTAGGTTCGGGCAGGTTTTCCCCCGCAGATACCTTCCGTTGCCGGTCAGGCGGTTTCCCCTTAGATCCGCGTTCGGAGCGTTACCGCGTCCGCGGCCCGACTGCCACTTAGTCCGCACTGTAATCCCCTGTCTGCCCCGCGGTTTCCGCCGCGCGACAGCCTAGGTGTTTTCCACTGCAGTCACACCATTCCTTAGCCTCTTTTGCAGGATGTATTTCAAGGGGCAGTGGCTCCGCTCGCCCGGCCAAGGCTCACGTCGTCTTGTTTCCCCTATCCGCACATTCCACTCAAGGCAGGCTACTCTGCACACAGCTCTGGGCCGAAGCCGTTAAATCGAACCGCAATGCAGGTTCATACCCTGATCCGTAGCGGGATCGGAAGATACCGCTCAGGGAGTACGTCCCACCACAGAATCAGGCCTCCGCACAAGCAGGGTCGGGTCCGCCATGCCATTGACGGGCGCCCTGAATGCGCAAGCGCAAGGGTGCGCTTTCCTCCAGCACCCACCCCAAACTGGGCGTTCAAAGCAAGCACAAGAGGTTTCACAGATATGCCCTTGTAAGGATTTTTAGGCCCTTCTTCAGAAACGGCAGTTCTGACTAGGATACTGCGCCGCTGTACAGATTATAATATCAAACAATGTCAAGTATATCAAGCGGTTCTTTCCGCCAGATATCCCGCCAGCCAGGCAAGGAACCCGCAGTCGTCAAAACAGCCAGTCAGGGCTTCCTGCGCCTCAGCCGTTTTGCACCGCACGAGCTCACGGCATCCCTCGACTCCGTAAAGCGATACGAAGGTGGATTTCTCCCTGCCTGCGTCTGAACCGACAGTCTTCCCGAGCTGCTTTTCATCCGCCGTGCAGTCGAGGACATCGTCGCGGATCTGGAATGCCAGCCCCAGCGCCTCGGCATAACGGGACGCGCCCTTTATCTGGCTCTCTGTACCACCTGCTGCCGATACTCCTATGAGAGCGCACGCCTTCAGGAGAGAGGCTGTCTTGTACCTGTGTATCTCTGTTATCTCGTTTTCTTCGAGACAACGTCCCTCGCCGTCGATATCCAGTGCCTGCCCTCCGCAGATCCCGTAAAGACCGCCGGCCTCCGCAAGATAAGCAGCCATCCTGACCACCCGATCCGCGGGCAGCGGAGAGTTAAGAATAAGCGAGAAGGCTTCCGCCTGGAGCGCGTCGCCCGCCAAAGTAGCTGTACACTCGCCGAAGACGATGTGGTTGGACGGCCGTCCTCTGCGAAGATCGTCGTCGTCCATACAGGGCAGATCGTCATGTATAAGCGAATAAGTATGGAGCATCTCCACGGCGCAGGCCGCCGGCAGCGCCTTTTCTTCATCACCGCCGCATGCTCTGCAGAACTGCAGCACCAGCACCGGGCGTATGCGCTTGCCTCCTGCGAGCAGGCTGTACCTCATCGCTTCGGCAAGGCCTCTGTGCGGTATACCTGCTGATGTGAAGCACTTTTCGAGGCTTCTGTCCACAATCTCGCGGCAGCGTTCATATTCCCTGAGCATCTCCGGATTATTCGACGTCAAAGGGCACCTCCTCCGGAGCGCCGTCCGGCCCTTTTTTCAGCGCCGTGACCTTCTGCTCCGCATCGTCCAGCTGTTTGGAGCACTTTTTGATCAGCGCCGTTCCCTCTTCAAAAAGGGACAGCGACTCCTCCAAAGGCGCGTCTCCCTTTTCGAGCGCCTTTACTATCTCGTCTATACGGGATATCGCCTGCTCAAAGCTGAGTTCGCTTTTTTTCGCCATGATCAAAGCCCCTTTCCGCGTTTTTTCACGCGTTCTTCTACACGGCAACGCAGTTCGTCGCTGCGCAGCCTGACCGTTATCCTGTCTCCGTCCGCAACATCGTCGGCGCTCCTGATGACCGCTCCCGTCTCTTCCGAACGTGCTATTGCATAGCCGCGTCCCAGCACCTTGAGAGGACTCATGGCATCCAGAGACGAAGCCAGCGCGACGAACTGTCTGCGCGCGTCTCCGGTCTTTCGCTCGGCCGCCGCTATAAGACGACTCTGAGCGTAATCCAGAAGAACGCGTCTGTCTTCGATATAGTTCTTCGGATCCTGCATTACCCGCTTCGCCGACAGTTCGTCCAGTTTTCTGCGCAATATGGTAAGTTCGCGGCGGATTGCCTGGCCCCCGCGTATCCCGTAGGCAGCCAGCGATTCGCGGAGTTCAGAGACGTCAGGCACCGCGATCTCGGCAGCATTCGACGGCGTTGCCGCCCTCATGTCAGCTACGAAATCGGATATGGTAACGTCGGGTTCATGTCCTACCGCCGATATGACGGGTATCTCCGAACGGAAGATAGCCCGCGCCACCCGCTCGTCGTTGAACGCCCACAGGTCCTCGATCGACCCGCCTCCGCGTCCTGTAATTATCACATCGGCCACGTTGTATCTGTTGGCGTAATCGATCGCCGCAACTATCTCAGGGGGCGCCTCCGCGCCCTGAACTCTCACCGGCAGTATGATCACTTTTGCCAGCGGATACCTCTTCCCGAGGACCCGGATGATATCCCTTACGGCAGCGCCGGCCGATGACGTGACGACCGCTATCTTCTCCGGAAAGCGTGGGATCTGCTTCTTCGCCGCTCTGTCGAAAAGCCCCTCTTTAAGGAGTTTTTCCTTTAGCTGCTCAAAGGCTGCGTACAGATCCCCGACGCCGTCCGGCGTCAGCGCATTCACATACAACTGATACGCGCCGTCCCGCGGAAAGACCGTGACTCTGCCGAAAGCTATGACCTTCATCCCGCTCTCCGGCCGGAACTTCAGTCTGGAGGCGCTGCTCCTGAACATGACGCACCTGAGAGCTCCGTCCTCATCCTTCATGGTGAAATAGTGATGTCCGGACGGATAGACCTTGTAATTCGAAAGCTCACCGCGCACGTATATCGAAGCAAGACGCTCATCGGAATCGAGAAGCGTCTTAACCCACTCGTTCACTTCAGAAACGCTGTAGATCCTGTCAGCCATTTCTCAGTCTCCCATCGGCAGCGGCCGCTCTCCATGTCAGTATCGCGACGCCCATGGCATTGTCAGTTGAAAACCTCGGGGCCGCGAAAACGCCGTCATGCGTGAGTTCGCGAAGCAGCGAGTTCGACGCGACACCGCCGGAATACAGCACCGGCATGTCTCCGTATTTTGCAACGGCTCGCTCAGTTACCCTGTGCACTGCAGATATCACGGAAGCAAGCGCGAAATAAGCTGTTTCCTCCGGTTCCGCGCCGGAGGCGGCGAGCTGCTTCATCTTGTGCTCCGCGCCGGACAGCGAAAAGTTCAGTCCGTCCAGCTTGGGGTCGTATTTTTCCTTTTTGACGGCCTTTCCGGCAAGCACGTCCAGTTCTTTCCCGGCCGGGAACCGCAGACCGAGGATCTGACCCGTTCTGTCTATCAGCTGGCCAGCCGAAACATCGCTCGTTGCCGCGATTATCTCGCAGACCACTGCCACCCCCTGCGGTCTAACAAGCAGCAGTTCCGTAGTCCCGCCGGAAAGATGCCAGGCAAAGTGCGGCCTTTCCAGCAGATCCAACCGTCCCGCAGACCAGGCGGCAGCCGCGATATGCCCCTGCTGATGTGAAAAAGCGTAGAACGGGACGCCCAGCGCGTCTGCGAGCACCTGCGCCTGTGACGCTCCAGCGAGAAAACAGGGCATATACGAATCCTCTGTCTCTCTCGGTTTCGTGCTTGCTCCTACGGCGGCTATCCGTCCTTCCGCCTTCAGTCCTGCAAATATCTCAGGCAGACGGCGGACATGAGAAAACAACGCCTCCGACTGGCGCAGCCCGAGTTTGCCCGGTTCCACGTCGAGGAGGCGTCCTGAATTATCGCCCTCCGCGCCGTTAAAGTATGCGCAGGACGTTGTATAGTTGCTCGTATCGAATGCAAGAACTATGTCTTTCATTTTTCTCCGACCTCGCCCCTAACGAAGCTGCCGAGCACACCGTTGACGAACGGGACGGTCTCGGGCTCTTCGTACTTCTTTGCGAGTTCGACCGCTTCGTTTATCGCCGCTTTAGGCGGGACGTCGTCCGGCATGTACAGGACTTCGTACATGGCGATCCTGATAACGGCGAGGGCTGTCCTGGATATTCGCGAGAACTGCCATCCCACCGTGTATTTTTCTATGTATCCGTCGAGTTCAGCGCCGTGATCGGCCGTGCCTTTCACAAGCCTGCGGATGTACTCCGCCTGACGTTCGTCCGGTTCGGACTCATAGAGCTCATCCTCTTTTGACAGAGTGGCATAGTATTCGCCGTCGAAGAACTCATCGAGGGCCTCTTCTGGGTCTCTCGGGTTCTCCGCCAGTCCGTAACAGAGTCTTACAGCCATCTCTCTGGCAGCTGTTCTTGTCATATACTGGTCCTCCGATGTCTATCAAACAGGGCGGAGAAAAATCCCCGCCCTGTTCTGCAATCTTTCCTAAGGCGCGTTATCTGAAGGTCACGCCGCTTACATGAACGTTCACCGCGCTGACGGGTAGCCCCGTAGTCGCCTCTACCGACGTCTTGACCGCTTCCTGCACGTTCTTTCCGACGGCACTGACCACGTTGCCGGCCTTCACTATTATGAAAATGTCAACGCAGATCGCATCGTCCGCGACTTTGACTCGGACTCCCTTCGACAGGCTCTTTTTCCCTATAAGGTCCGAGAGTTCCTTGCCGGGCGAGTTGGACAGGCCCTCAACGCCTTCAGTCTCGAGAGCGGCGCCTGCGGCGATCGCCATGATGACTTCCTCTGAAATATTGATGCTTCCAGCTTCCTCGGGATAAGTGATGTATTCCTTGCTGTCGGCCATTTTGAGCACCCCCGGCCAATGAGATATTGATGGTAAAGGTGATTATACCATATAGTCTCTGAAAAAGAAAGTGATTTCAGTGTAATAATTGTCTGCTTCCGGAAGGCGTTGCTTTTTAAAGCCGGCAGTGATTCCATATTGCATTGGCCATCGTTGCGTGGTAAGATTATTAATAATATATATTGTTGTGCTGAAGAATCTATTGAAGGCCGTGAATACTATGCTCGAAACACTGCGATCCCGAACTTTCTGGAAAAGGACTCTCGCTCTGATGATCCCGGCTGCCGCCCAGCAGCTCATATCGATCGGCGTGGCCATGATGGACTCCCTGATGATCGGCCAGTTCGGAGCGACACAGATCGCGGCGTCGTCCCTTGCGAACCAGCTGACGACGCTCGCGGTGTTCATCCTCATGGGCGTCGGCACCGGAGCGAACGTGATGGCGGCGCAGTTCTGGGGCCGCGGAGACCGTGATTCCCTGAGGTATATCGCCTCTGTCGTGCTCCGTATCTCCCTGATCATCGGCCTCATCCTCGCCGTATTCGCGCTCGTATTCCCCGCAACGACTATGCGCTTTTTCTCGACTGAGGCGCCGATAATCGAGTGGGGCTCCCGCTACTTCCGTTATTACGGTTTCTCACTGCCGCTTTACGCGCTCACCACATCGGCGACCTATCTCCTCAGGAGCACGAGGCACACGAAGATACCTCTCACGGCTTCCATATGCGCGTTCTTCCTC
>CAMZHU010000014.1 GCA_947306975.1 uncultured Clostridia bacterium
AAAATGAATCTCAACCTTGCCGCCGCCGGCGGCGAGATACTCGTCATTTCCCAGTTCACACTTTTCGCGGACTGCCGAAGCCGGCGCCCCGGTTTTACGGGAGCGGCAAAGCCGGACATCGCGGTGCCGCTGTACGAACTTTTCATAGACTGCTGCAGAAACGCGGGATTCAACGTGGCGACCGGCGTTTTCGGTGCGGATATGAAGGTGGCGTCTGTAAACGACGGCCCCGTAACGATCCTTCTTGACACAGATACTCTCTGAGGAGGCGGAACAATGCTTATAAAAACGCTGCAGGTAGGGCATCTTGAGACCAACTGCTATATCGTAACGGACGAACACGATACTGGATTACATTGAGGAAAACGGCCTGAAACCCAAGGCCATATTCATAACTCACGGGCACTTCGATCACGTGACCGCGCTGTCCGGTGTGCGCGAAGCAACAGACGCGCCTGTATACGTCAGCCGCAAGGATGCCTGCCCGCCCGGTCTGCGGACGATGCACAGGCTCATAGAGGATGATTCCTTCAACTACTGGAAAGAGGGCGACTCTGTGACAGTCGGGAGCATGACGTTCACCGTCATGGAGACGCCCGGTCATTCGCGCGGTTCTGTGACGATACGCTGCGGAGACGTTCTTTTCACCGGAGACACACTTTTCCGGGACAGCTGCGGAAGAACGGATCTTGAAGGCGGAGACATGGGCCAGATACTGGAATCGCTGCTCCGGATCGCCGATCTGGACGGAGACTTCGAGGTCTACCCGGGCCACGGAGACAGCACCACTCTTGACAGAGAGCGCCGCTTCAACTATTACATCAACTACGCAAGGGCGCAGAAAGAGAGAAAATGATACTCAAGCTGGTCGGACACGACTACAAATACGCCGCGGAGCAGATCATGCTCATGATGTTCCCCGGCGAGCGGCCGGAATACGCCGAGCCCGTGCTTGGAACGGCTTCCGCCGTGATAACGGTCACACGCCGAGCAGATCATGTCACAGCGTCCACACGGCTGCAGACTGCGGAAGGCGCGGTCTTCAGGGGCATGTCCCGCGTTTCTTCCGATAAGCTCTGCGGGAAGCTGGAGACGGACCGGCTGCTCCAGAAGATCATCAAGCTCTCGTTCTTCCGTGCCGCCGTCCGCGCTACCGGCCAGAACCCCGCATGGGGCGCGCTGACCGGCATACGTCCCGGGAAACTGGTCACCGCGATGCTCGAGAGAGGGTTTTCTTATCGCCGCGCAACGGGGGCGCTCGTCAGAGAGTACTCTGTATCGCCCGAACGTGCCGCGCTGTGCGCCGACACTGCCCGCGCCTCTCTGGAAGTGAAACGCTCGCTCCTGCCGCTGGACGTCTGCCTGTATATAGGGATACCGTTCTGCCCGACGCGCTGCGCTTACTGCAGCTTCGTCAGCCACAGCGTCGAAAAGGCATCGAAACTCGTGGAACCGTTCCTGCTGACCCTTTCGCGGGAGATAGACGAGACGGCTGCGCTTGCCGGCAGCCTGGGACTGCGGGTCATCTCCGTATACATGGGCGGCGGGACGCCGACGACGCTGTCGGCGGAACAGCTGGACGGGCTTTTGGGACATCTCGAAAAACGGTTCGACCTGTCGTCCGTACGCGAATTCACGGTCGAGGCCGGACGGCCCGACACCATTACTCCCGCCAAGCTGGCGGTCCTGCGCTCTCACGGTGTCGGCAGGATAAGCGTAAACCCGCAGACCATGTCCGACCGTGTGCTGGAAGCCATCGGGCGCCGTCACTCCGCGGAGGACGTGCTTAAGGCTGCCGACCTCGTCAGAGGCGCGGGGTTCGACGGGATGAACATGGATCTCATAGCCGGACTTCCCGCGGACAGCCCGTCCGGTTTTTCCGATACGCTGGACAAAGTCCTTTCGCTGGCCCCCGAGAACATAACGGTGCATACGCTCTCGCTGAAACGCGGAACACGGATAACGCTGGAGAGCACCGAGATACCTTCGGGCGCCGAAGTCGCGGACATGCTCGACGCGGCGGAGTCAAGGCTCCGCGGAGCGGGGTACGTGCCGTACTATCTCTACCGGCAGAAATTCATGTCCGGCGGTTTCGAGAACGTCGGATGGTGCCTGCCGGGACATGAAGGGCTCTACAACATCTGTATCATGGAGGAGCTCTGTACGATCCTCGCGCTGGGAGGCGGAGGCGTAACGAAACTGGTCGCGCCCGGAAGCGGACGCATCGAGCGCATTTTCAACGCAAAGTACCCGTATGAATACATCGCTTCAGAGGAGAAAATGTCTGAAAGAAAAGATAAGATACGGGAATTCTACGAGAAGGAGTTTTTCTGATGGCATACCAGATCGCAGAGATCAACAGGAGAATAACGACCGACCCCGAGAAGTTCGTCGCCGACTGCGACGCGAGATATGAAGCCGTTATTATGGGGACGGCGAGCAATATAGCCGACAACCTCGAGCACAGCCCGATAGTGCTCCTCGCCGGTCCTTCCGGATCGGGCAAGACCACGTCGGCGCACAGGCTCGAAGACGCGCTGCTGACGCTCGGCATCAGGTCGCACGTCATTTCGATGGACAATTATTTCCTTACCGTCTCGCCGGAGCTGACTCCGCTGACGGAGGACGGCAAGTATGATTTCGAGTCTCCGCTGTGCATAGACATGCCGCGCCTTCAGGATCACTTCGACAAGCTTTCACGCGGCGAAGAGATCATGGTGCCGTATTTTGACTTTATGGTCAGACAGCAGGATCTGTCCCGCAGCACGCCGCTGAAGCTGGAGAAGGACGAGGTGGTGATCTTCGAAGGGATCCACGCGCTCAACAGTGAGATCACCGGAGACCACCCGGAGGCGATGAAGCTGTTTGTAAGCGCGGAATCCGACGTGTTGAACGGAGACCGGCTCCTGTTCCCGGATGAATGGGCGCGTTTCGTAAGGCGCCTCGTCCGCGATTTCAAATTCAGGAACACGACTGCGGGCGAAACGATCGACATGTGGGACAATGTGCGCCGCGGCGAACTGAAATACATACGGCCGTTCCTGGGCAACGCCAATATCTTCATAGACACGGCCCATGCGTACGACGTCCCCATACTCAGCCGTTACGCGATCCCGCTTCTGGAAGAACTCCCGCAGAACAGACCGGAGTATGAAGACTACCTATGGCTGCCCGATGTTCTTCAGAGATTCGAGCCGCTCGACGAGAAATATATCAAGCCGCAGGCGCTCGTGCGTGAATTCATAGGCGGCGGCATATACAACTGACCGGCCTGTTCAGATAATGTAAATAAAGTGTTACGACACGCCACTTTTCCGATGTTGGTGGTATACTTCACTATGCGGGAACGGCATAACGGCCCGCGCAATCAACGGAACTCGGAGGCGTGACACCGCATGAGGAACTGGCTCGGCAGATTCATGGCCGGCCGTTACGGACCGGATCAACTGAATATCGCGCTCATAATCGCCGGCGTCGTTTGCGGGGTCATTGCGGATATAACACACTTCATGCCGCTGACGCTTATCGCTTACGCCGCGATCATATATGCGCTGGTGAGGCTCCTGTCGCGAAAGATCGAAAAACGACGCAGGGAGAACGACCGGTTCCTGACGCTGTGGTGGCCGATAAGGCAGAAACTGCTCGCAAGACGCGACCGGTTCCGTGACCGCAAAGCGTACCGTTTCTTCAAATGCCCCAGCTGCGGAAAGACGCTGCGGGTTCCGAGGAACAAAGGGAGGATACAGATAACCTGCCCCAAATGCGGCGAGAGATTCATAAAAAAGACCTGACGGACAATAATAATGACCGCCCCTGCAGGGGCGGTCAATTGTATAAAGAAACGGCGCATGCTATGCATGCGCCGTATGTTTTATTCTGGTTTTACCGGTTACAGGATGCGCTTTGCACCGACGTAGTTTTCGTCATACCAGGAGCCGTAAACGCTGTTCATGTCGCTTACGATGACGCCGGTGCTGCTGTTGGACGCGTGGACGAACTCGCCGTTACCGATGTATATGCCCACGTGGTTGACGCAGAAATCACCTTCACTGTCATAGAACCCGTAGAAGAACACCAGATCGCCGGGCTGCAGGTCGGCTCTGTCAACATAGGTGCCGTATCTGTTGTAAAGGCCGGTAGCGCCGTGATAGAGTTCATAACCGAAATGGCCGTAAACGTACATTACGAAGCCCGAGCAGTCAAAGCCGTCGGGACTGGCAGCTCCGTACCAATAGGGATATCCTACATACTGGAGAGCGTAATCAATGACCTGCTGAGCAAGATCAGCGTCGGGATCGAGCGGTTTGTAACCTTCACCGAGGAGAGGCTTGTCGGCGTCTTTTTCGGAGACGAGCTTAACGAAATCGGACCGGATATAGCCGCGGGTGCCGTCGGCATCGAGGATGTACCAGCCGTTGTTGACTCCGAGGATGTCGATCTTCGTGCCGCCCTCTAGGGTCTTGAGGATCGCGCCGGTCGGTCCGGGAAGTGCACGCACGTTCACCCAGTCGCCTGTAACTTTACCGACGGCTTTAAAGTCTTCGGCAGTGCATATCTCGGTGAGATAATCGGCGGAAACATATCCGGAGGTGCCGTCATAGGTCACCTTGAACCATTCTTTGGAAGTCTTCTCGTTTATGACGATGACGGTATCATCCGGTATCGTTTTGATAATCCTGCTGTCTTTGCCGCCTGCCTCGCGGAGATTCAGTTCGGTGGCGTTCACGGTCGCAGCGCCGTAAACGACGGAACCTTCGGCGGATGCGAAAACAAGACACATCGAACAGAGGATCGCGACAGTTAAAAGTACAGTTGTCAGCTTCTTGACTGTTTTCATTGAAAATAGACTCCTTACATCGTAGCCAGCGCGCGGTCGAGCCACACTGCGGCGACATCGATAGCTGCGTAAAGGCTGTCCTTTTCGGTCTTCTTTACGACACGGTCCCGTGATTTGAGATCGGGATCGGTGTACTGGAGCTGGACGACTACACGTGTCGCGACGTCGAGATCCTTGACCTTCTTCGTGTCGGTGACCTGAAGCATGATTATGTATTTATCGGACATGCTTCCGTAATATATAAGATTGTCTTTTCTCCTGAGGGGGTGACCCTTGTACTCAAGAGGTATGGACGCGGCGGTCCCGGAGGATGCAGGCATAGAGATGCTCCTTAGAACTAAATGTAACCAAATTGTAACACATTGTCTCTCACATGTCAACACCAAAGCCCGCTCAGTTACAATTGTGTATTTCGCTGAAAAAGTTCCGGCGGTCAGCGGTGTCCTGCATATGAAAACCGGCGCCCCTAGACGCCGGTGCCGTTATGAAAACATAGTAAATTAAAATGTGTGCGGGAGGGTGCACAGGAAAACTAAAACGGCGTACCGTCAGCCGCCTATGGGCAGAGGTACGCCGTCGTTAAAGCATGCGTAATTCGGCCGGAAAATGGGCGTAACGGCCCACTCCCCGCGCCGGGCAGGATCGTCCGCAAAGTCAGCGCGGCTCGAGGTAATAGGAAACGAGCTCCTGAAGCAGTTCGTCCCTGTCGAGCCTGCAGATAAGGCTGCGGGCGTTGTTGTAGTTGGTGATATAGGTGGGGTCTTCCGACAGGATATAACCGACGATCTGGTTTACGGGGTTATAGCCTTTTATGCGGAGAGCCTCGTACACGGTGGACAGGATCTCACGCGTTTCCGCACGTTTGCTGACCACATCGAACTGTCTCGTGAAGTCGTCCAACGCCGACACCTCCCCTGATACTGGATATTTTGGATAAATATCATTATAGCATGTTATATGACCGTGTAAAGCGTTCTAATATTACAAGTATATGACAATTTCAGTATCCGGTTATGATGATCCGCGATGTATTCAGTCGATGGACGCGCTGGTGAAGGCGAGCGGGAGAAGGGAATTCAGACGGTAGCTTACATATCGGCCGTCGGCCCTCGCGCACAGAACCTCGATCTCGGGCGCGAACTCGGCAAGGACCTGACGGCAAGCGCCGCACGGGTAGCAGTAACTCGAGCCGTTTGAGGTTATGGCTATGCGTCTGAACGAACGGCGGCCTGCGGCAACGGCTGTGAACAGCGCTACTCGCTCCGCGCATATGGTGCTTCCGAGAGCGGCGTTCTCTATATTGCACCCGGTAAAGACCGTGCCGTCGGAACACTCGATAGCCGCCCCGACGGGAAAGCGGGAATAGGGCGAATAAGAGTTCTCCATCGCGGAAAAAGCCATGCTGATGAGTTCTCTGTCTGTCATTTCGTTGTCCTCCCGATTTTGGAATCATCCGTGTGGCGGGATCACCTGAAGTAGGCGACGCCGCCTTCGAAAATGGGCTGATGTTTCTCGCCTGTGATGTTTTTTCCTACGAACGGGCCGCGGCGTTCCGTATGGCCCATTTTTCCGAGCACGCGGCCGTCCGGGCTCATGATACCTTCGACGGCCATTACGGAACCGTTCGGGTTCACCGAGATGTCCATCGACGGCGAGCCGGAGGCGTCGCAGTACTGTGTGGCGATCTGACCGTTTTCGATGAGGCGTTTTACTGTCGCCTCGTCAGCCACGAACCGGCCTTCTCCGTGCGAGACAGGTACGGCGTGAACGTCGCCCGGTTTGCAGAGAGACAGCCAGGGCGAAGCGGCGGAAGAGATACGGGTATACACGTAACGGGACTGGTGGCGTCCGATCAGGTTATATGTAAGCGTCGGACAAGAGGCGTCCGTAGTTACTATGGAACCGAACGGAACAAGACCGAGCTTTATCAGAGCCTGGAATCCGTTGCAGATGCCGAGCATCAGGCCGTCGCGGTTCCTCAGGAGTTCATGCACGGCGTCCGTTATGCGGCTGTTTCGGAAAAATGCAGCTATGAATTTTGCCGAGCCGTCGGGCTCGTCGCCGCCGGAGAAACCTCCCGGGAGTATGACCATCTGGCTGTTCTTTATGGCATTTTCGACTTCGGCGACGGACTGTTCCAGTGCGGAAGGTGTCAGGTTGCGGATAACGATGATCTGAGGCTCTCCGCCGGCACGCTCGACCGCCCGGGCCGTATCGAGTTCGCAGTTCGTTCCGGGGAAAGCGGTTATAACAGCACGCGGTCTCGCGAAGCTGCTGTGCGCGACAGTTATCGAAGGAACGGCTCTCTCGCCGGTCCATGTGATCTTTTCAACGGGATCCGTGTCGCCGGCGCGCGTCGGAAATACTTTTTCAAGAGGGGATTCCCAGAGCGCCCGGAGAGCGTCGACTGTTATATGGGCGCCGCCGCAGGAGATATCACCGGTGCTGTTCGTGCAGCCTATGAGTTCCGCGCCGCAGGGTGCGGGAACGCCGGGGTCGAGTTCGGCGATGATAGTGCCGGGCTCATGGCAGGCAAAGATATCGAAACCGCTCTGCGAAGTGAATCCGATCCCGTTCCCGACGCCCATCTTAAAGACAGCTTCAGCGGTGCCGCCGGAAGTGAGCGCCCATGCGGACCGAACCGCCCCGGATACGCAGAGGGCGCGGAAAGCGCGCCAGCGTTCCTTGAGCTCTTCGAGCTGAAGACCGTCCGCCGGGAAGATATAGACCGGGTCGCCGGAGAGTTTGAATTCGGGGGAAACGACATAGCCGGCGCTGTTCGGCGCTATGGCAAAGGAGACCAGAGTGGGCGGTACGTCCATATCTCCGAAGGAACCGGACATGCTGTCCTTGCCGCCGATTGCGGCCATCCCGAGCCCGAGCTGGGCATCCAGCGCTCCGAGAAGCGCGGAGAAGGGTTTGCCCCACCGGACCGGATCGTCCCTTAGCTTCTCAAAGTATTCCTGAAGGGTAAGATATATCCCGTCGGGATCGCATCCTGCCGCTACGAGTTTTGCGGCCGAGGTGATCACAGCGCCTCTCGAACCGCCGAAAGGATCGCCGGCAGATATCTCGGGGTCAAAACCGAAAGACATGACGGAGCACGTATCCGTCTCTCCGCCGCGGACCGGTATGAGCGCCGCCATCGACTGTGCCGGCGTGAGCATGGTAGCTCCGCCGAAAGGCGCCAGGACAGACGCCGCGCCGATAGTGCTGTCGAAACGCTCGGAGAGGCCGCGCTGAGAGCAGACGGACAGTTTCGTTACAAGTTCGCGCATGCGTTCCGCGAACGGGACCGCATGGCCTTTTTCAGCAAAGGAAGAGACGGCGGGCACCTTGACCTTTGTGTGTTTGTCCGCGCCGTTGCTAGAGAGGAATTTGCGGCTGAGATCGGCTATCACGCGCCCGTCGAGTTTCATCACCATGCGCGGGGATTCCGTTACGGTGGCAACGGCGTACGCCTCCAGATTCTCAGCTTCGGCTTTCTTTATGAACCGGTCGACGTCTTCGGGCGCGACGACGACGGCCATGCGTTCCTGCGATTCGGATATGGCAAGCTCCGTTCCGTCGAGCCCTTCGTATTTCTTCCTTACGAGGGAAAGGTTTATGTCGAGACCGTCGGCGAGCTCGCCGATGGCTACCGAGACGCCTCCCGCGCCGAAGTCGTTGCATCGCTTGATCATCTTCGTCACTTCGGGATCGAGGAAGAGCCGCTGGATCTTGCGCTCCTCAGGAGCGTTGCCCTTCTGGACTTCGGAGGCCATCGTTACTATGGAGCCGGTGTCGTGGGATTTGGAAGAGCCGGTAGCGCCGCCGATGCCGTCCCGTCCCGTCCGTCCGCCAAGCAGGATGACCGCGTCGCCCGGAGCGGGCGTCATGCGGACGACGTTCTCCGCCTTTACCGCACCGACGACAGCGCCGATCTCAAGTCGCTTCGCGACGTAGCCGGGGTGGTAGACTTCGTGGACGAGACCGGTGGCAAGCCCTATCTGGTTGCCGTAGGAGGAGTATCCCTGGGCCGCCGTCACGGTGAGCTTGCGCTGGGGCAGTTTTCCCGGCAGAGTTTCGGCTATGGGCACGCGCGGGTCTCCGGCACCGGTGACGCGCATCGCCTGATAGACATAGGCGCGTCCCGAGAGCGGATCGCGGATCGCGCCGCCGATACAGGTCGCGGCGCCGCCGAAAGGCTCTATCTCAGTGGGGTGGTTATGGGTCTCGTTCTTGAACATGAGGAGCCAGTCTTCCGGTCCGTTTTCCGTATTGACGTCTATGTGGATGGAGCAGGCGTTTATCTCTTCGGAAACGTCGATGTTCTTTAGCAGGCCGCGGCTCCGGAGAGCTTTGGTTCCGATGGTGGCGACGTCCATGAGCGTCTGAGGACGGGTATCGGCTTTGCTTCCGTAGACTTCACTGCGGGCCGACAGGTATTTTGCGTACGCGGCGGCAACACGGCTGTCGGATATCTCCACGCAGTCGATGTGAGTGCCGAAAGTCGTATGGCGGCAGTGATCTGACCAGTAAGTATCGATGAGCCTGAGCTCGGTGACGGTCGGATCGCGTTTTTCCTCGTCGCGGAAATACGCCTGCATGAATTCAAGGTCGGCAAGATCCATGGCAAGGCCGTACTCTGAGAGCATCGCCGTGAGCCGCTCTCTGTCCGCCCCGATGAAACCGTTTATAACAGGAACAGGCTGCGGGACCGGGTATTCCATCTCGAGCGTATCCGGTTTATCGAGTTTTGCTTCGCACGACTCGACCGGGTTGATGAGATAAGCGCGGAGCTTTGCCATATCCGCGTCCGTCAGTGACCCGAAGAAAACGTATACTTTTGCCGAACGCACGACCGGTCTGTCCATGCAGGTCAGCATCTGTATGCACTGCGCGCAGGAGTCCGCGCGCTGGTCGTACTGGCCGGGCAGCGCCTCCACGGCGAGTATGCGGTGATCTCCGGAAAAAACGGGCAGCGCCTCGTCGTAACATTCATCGACCTGCGGCTCGGAGAAAACTATGCCGCGGGCCTGCGAATATACCTCACCGCTTACCCCCTCCACGTCGTACCGCGAGAAAAGCCGGAGGCTGTCTATGCTGCGTACGCCGAGATTCCCCCGCAGGTCGCGGAGGACGCCCTGGGCTTCAACGTCGAAACCCGGCTTTTTTTCCGTAAAACACCTGTAAACCCTGCTCATTTTTCGTTATCTCCTCTGTCTGTATTTTTTCAGCTCAGATCAATGTTCCATTCAGTAAAATTACCGAAGATACCGGAAACGGACGGCTCGGCGCCGACCGCGGTACCGCGGTGCGTGCATATTTCATACTCCCGGTACAGAAGCGGGATGATCGGACAGTCGGAAGCGATGCCCCGGCACAGCCTTTTAGCCGCCATCGTTTTCTCCTCGTCCCCGTTTGCGTTAAGGAATCCCCCGATCAGGTCGTCATACTGTCCGTTGCCTACAGACCCGAAATCCAGAGCCCCTTCGGACGAGACGAGCCGGGACAGATCGAAATCCGGCGGAAGACCGACCTCTGCGTAGTACATATCGAATTCTCCGCTCTCGAGACGCTGAACGAAGGTCTCCCACGGGAGAGTCTCCAGTCTCACGTCGAGGCCGGCCGCACGGAGCCGATCCGTGACTATCTGCGCAGCCTCGGCTTTTGCGGGGTTGTCGGAATTGACGATAAAGCGGAAGGAAACACGTTTGAATTTGCCGTTGGCAGAGATATAGTCGAGGAAACGGTCGCCCGTTTTTTCCACCATGCCCAGGTCTTCCTTCAGCAATTTTGCGCTGTCGTCGGGGGAAAAGCTGAAACCGGCCTCCCACGACGCGTTGTACAGCCTGTGCGCTTTGGGGAGGACAAGAACGGTCTCGCTCCCGCCGCCGTCGAACGCGTCGCGTACTATGGCGGAACGGTCGATGGCCAGATTCATCGCACGGCGCATCGCCGGATCGCCGAGCAGCGTGGAATACATGTTGAAACCTATGTAGTGCAGTATGGTAGATGAATAGCCGCGCACCTCGCAGTTGCCGCGCAGCATCAGATGGCTCCCGTCACAGGTGTCGTCCCAGACGAGGTCGAGACTGTAGTCAGCAAAGGATTCGGGCAGTTCGGAATCGGCAAGCTCCTTCAGATAGATCTCAGTCAGCGGCAGATCGTCGTACGCCCGGTAACCTCTGTATGCCCGCATGAGCGTAGCGGCGGGACGCGGTAGGATGAAAGGTCCGGTACCGGTCGGGATGTCGTTCTCGCCGGTATCCGCCTTGACGATCGGGATGTCGAGCAGCTCCGGCAGGGATCTGTTCGGAGAATCCAGCGTTATCTCCAGAGTGAGCGGACCGGTCGCGCTGCAGGAGGTTATTACAGACAGGCGGTTCCGGTATCTCTCGCTCTCTGCGGCAAAGCCGATCGAGTATACGACGTCTTCGGCAGTGAGAGCTGAGCCGTCGGTAAACTTTACGCCGGAGAGAACGGTTATCCTGTGGGTGAGCCCATCCTGGGTGACACATGCGGCGCAGAGCACGGGGACAGCATTAAAATTCTTGTCGAGCCTGTACAGGCCTTCATACATCAGGGAGGAGAGAAGAAGGTTCTCCTGGGCATCTCCGGAGAAGGGGTTGAAACTCCTGTCCGGAGCGTACCGCAAAGCGAACCTGCCGTCTGAGGACGGCGCGGCAGGCCTGTCAGAATCCTGCTGTCCATCCGGCGCGGCGGCGTCCGGATCCAGGGGCAGCGTATCTCCGGCGCACCCGGACAGAACGCCGAACAGGAGTGCGGCGGTGAGCAGAACAGTAATTAGTTTTGCGTATCGGGACATCTTCACGTCGGGATTTATCCTTTCAGCCGCAGATTATCACGGATGCCTGGCTCCCGCGGCGGCCTCCGGTCGCGCGGTGTGACCAGTATTTATCGCACCGGCATACGGTGCATTCGTCGGAAACGTATATCATATCAGGCCGGAGGCCGGCGCGGATGAGGAGAGCGCGGTTCACGCCCTTCAGGTCCACGTAGGATTTGCCTTCCCGCCCGGCCGGGCGTATGTATTCCTCCGCGTCCGGTCCCAGTACAGAGCGCACGGCTTCGGGCACTTCCGGCCCGGTCTCAAAACAGCATGCCGAGATGCAGGGACCTATCGCGGCGCGCAGATCGGAAGGACGCGAGCCGAAGGCCCCGGACATGGTGAGGACGGCCTCTCCGGCTATGTCCGCCACGGTGCCGCGCCATCCGGCGTGTACCGCACCGACGGCTCCGGTGGCCGGGTCAGAAATCAGGATGGGCGTGCAGTCGGCGGAGAATATCATCAGAGCGAGACCGCGTTCGGCCGTTACAATGCCGTCGGCCTCATAGGGGACGTCCGCCATCGTGGGGCAGGCGTCGGAGGAAGTGCAGATCCGGACGGTCCGCCCGTGGACCTGTCTGGAAAAAACCAGCTTTCCGTCCGGTATACCGAGAGCGGAACGGAGGATCCGGCAGTTTTCAGATACGAGTCCGGGATCGTCCCCCACCGTCATGGACAGGTTGAGAGACGCATATATCCCCTCGCTCACTCCGCCGTAGCGCGTGGTGAACGCGTGGCGCGCGGCAAGACCGGGCGCGGTCATGTATACGAGCGCGCCCGAGCGGTTTTCTGTAAAGGCCTCGGTTCGGTACATATAGCGTTTATTCGTTCCTGCCGCAGCAGTCTTTGTACTTCATGGGCAGACCATTGGGACGGAGCTTCCCGCACGGGCAGGGGTCGTTGCGGCCGGGTTTTTTGGCCTTCTTGACGGGCTCGCGCCGTACAGTGCCGTCGCCGCCCGCCGTAGTGGCTGAATATGAGGTGACGCTCTTGCGCTCGAGACGCTCCTCTTTTTTCACTCGGGCAACGAACAGACGGCGGACGACCTCCTCGCGGATGCCGTTTACCATTGCCTCGAACATGTCGAAGCCGTCGCGTTTGTATTCGTCTACGGGGTTGGTCTGGGCGTATGCGCGCAGGCTGACGCTCTGGCGAAGATCACTCATCGCGTCGATGTGATCCATCCAGTATTCGTCGACCACCCTGAGCAGGATAAGGCGTTCCAGCTCACGCATGAGCGGCGTCGTGCCGTCGGGCATGAAGCCGAGAGAGGCCTCCTTGGCATCGTAGAAGGCGAATGCCTTTTCCTTTAGCGTGTCCTCGAGATCTTCCTTTGAGATGCCTTCCGGCGGCAGGGTGATTTCGCCCCTGCGCAGGAACATCTTGGTAAAGGGCTCGATTATCTCGTCGAGTGCGGCGCGGTCCGTGAGATTGCCGGAGCCGGTGAAGCCCGAATTGACGGCTCGTTCGATGACGTCGGATATCATGTTGCGGATGTTCCCGCTTATGTTCTCGCCGTCCAGGACCTTGCGGCGCTCGTCGTAAATGATGTTTCGCTGGGTGTTCATTACGTCGTCATATTCGAGAACGCGTTTTCTCGTCTGGAAGTTGCGGCTCTCCACCCGCATCTGAGACTGTTCTATTGCGTTCGACAGCATCTTGTTGTCCAGAGGCGTGTCCTCGTCGACGTTTAGAGTTTCCATGAGGTGCATTATGCGCTCCGTTCCAAACAGGCGCATGATGTCGTCGGTCATGGCGATGAAGAAACGCGTCTCGCCCGGGTCGCCCTGACGGCCGCTTCGTCCGCGGAGCTGGTTGTCGATACGGCGCGATTCGTGCCGTTCGGTGCCGACGATGAAAAGGCCTCCGGCCGCTCTGACGCGCTCCGCCTCTTCCGAGGTGACGGCTTTGTAGCGAGCGAGGGCGTCGTTGTACATGCGCCGCGCTTCAAGTATCTCCTCATCGTCAGTGTCGGCGAAACCGGTCGCCTCGCTGATGATCTCGTCGGTGATGCCGGATTTTTTGAGGTCGTCGCGGGCCATGAACTCCGGGTTGCCGCCCAGCATGATATCCGTTCCTCGGCCGGCCATGTTCGTCGCTATGGTGACTGCGCCGAATTTGCCGGCCTGCGCGACGATCTCCGCTTCTTTTTCGTGATGCTTCGCGTTGAGGACGTTGTGCTTGATCCCCTGCCTTTTGAGCAGTGAGGAGAGGTATTCGCTCTTCTCGATCGAAACGGTACCGACGAGGACCGGCTGACCGCGTCCGTTGCACTCCTTGATCTGTGCGATAATGGCGCGGTTCTTGCCGTTGTCGTTCTTGAAGACCACGTCGGGATCGTCGACCCTGATGACGGGCTTGTTAGTCGGTATCTCGATGATGTCGAGGTTGTAGATCGCGGCGAACTCGGCCTCCTCCGTGAGAGCGGTACCGGTCATGCCGGAGAGCTTCTTATAGAGACGGAAGTAGTTCTGGAAGGTGATGGTCGCCTGTGTCTTGGATTCGCGCTCTACGACGACGTGCTCCTTTGCCTCCAGGGCCTGGTGCAGGCCTTCTGAATAGCGGCGGCCGTACATGATGCGGCCGGTGAACTCGTCGACGATAAGGACCTGTCCGTCCTTTACGACGTAATCGATGTCGCGGTGCATGGTGCCGTGCGCCTTCAGCGCCTGATTGATGTGATGGGAGAGGGTCGAGTTCTCAAGATCGGACAGGTTCTCTATCCCGAAGAACTGCTCGGCCTTTGCGATGCCGCGCGCGGTGAGCGTCGCAGAGCGCGCCTTTTCATCGACGACATAGTCGGCGTCGAGCGTCTCGTCGTCTTCGGCCTTTTCGTCTACGCTGGCGTATACTTTCTTCTTGAGCCCTTCGACGAAGCCGTTGACCTGTCCGTACAGTTCCGTGGACTTGTCGCCGACACCGGAGATGATGAGAGGTGTCCTCGCCTCGTCTATGAGGATCGAGTCGACCTCGTCCACGATGGCGAAGGCGTGTCCGCGCTGGACCATCTGGTCGCGGTAGAGGGCCATGTTGTCACGCAGATAATCGAAGCCGAGTTCGTTGTTGGTCCCGTAGGTTATATCGGCCGCATAGGCCTCGCGCCTCTGGTCGCTGTCCAGCCCGTGGATGATGAGGCCGACTTTCAGGCCGAGGAAACGGTGGACTTTGCCCATCCACTCGCTGTCGCGTTTTGCCAGGTAATCGTTTACCGTTACGATGTGGACGCCTTCTCCGGCCAGCGCGTTGAGGTAGGTGGGCAGAACGGCGACGAGCGTCTTGCCCTCGCCGGTCTTCATCTCGGCGATACGGCCCTGATGGAGCACGATGCCGCCGATGAGCTGGACGCGGTAAGGTCTCAGGCCGAGGACGCGGTCAGCGGCCTCGCGCACGACGGCGAAAGCCTCGGGCAGTATGTCGTCCAGGGTCTCGCCCGCGGCGAGACGTGACTTGAACTCGGCGGTCTTTTCCCGGAGCTCCTCGTCCGTCATGGCGCTGCACTCGGGGCCGAGGGCCTCTATCTTGTCCACTATCGGATTTATGCTCTTCAGCTCGCGCTCGCTGTGCGTGCCGAAGACTTTCGTAATCATTCTTTTTAACATTGGAAACGCCTTTCATGATCCGTTAACGGGGGATCGACCGAACTAGCAGCGGCTTTCCAAAGCCTATCATGAAATTATACCACGTAAATATGAATAAAAAAAGAGAAAACCGACGATTTAAGGGAAAGGCGTGCCGGCAACATTATGAAATAAAGGCGTACCGGATATTGATTGGAGAGAGCAAATGGGGTATCATATAACTGTTCGAATCAGGGACCGCGCGAAGAGAACGCGTCGGGCCTTTACAGCTTCAATAATCTGTTGATCGGCAGGGACAAATGAAGAGAGACAGTTTCATACGGGGGATGTTCGCGGCCTATGCCGCGATCGTCATCACGAAAATACTGGGCGTGCTGTACAGCATTCCCTTTTACAACATAATAGGTGAAGAGGGCGGAGTCATATACTCGTGCGTGTATAACATCTACGCCCTCTTTCTGGATATATCCACATGCGGCATACCCGTCGCGGTTAGCATAGTCATAAGCGAGTACCACACACGGGGCATGTACCGCAGCGAGAAGCGCGCGTATTCTGCGGCCCTGCGGATTGTCATCGCCCTTTCCGTCCTTTCTTTTGCGATCATGCAGATCTTTGCGGACGGTCTTGCCGCTTATATCCTCAAGGACATGACCAGTGGCGTGTCGCCGGACACTATCGCCAGGGGTATCCGCATAATCTCTCTGTGCATGCTGATCGTGCCGTTCATGAGCGTACGGCGCGGCCTGCTTCAGGGGTATAAATACGTCGCCGTATCGTCACAGAGCCAGGTTATCGAGCAGCTGGTCCGCATTATCGTCGCGCTTGCCGGCGCGTTCGTCGCCGTGAAGCTCATGGGCCTGAGCGTGGAGATCGGCGTCGACACCGCCTTTTCGGGAACGGTGCTCGGGGCGCTTGCCGCTCTTATTTACATCAGTCAGAAGAACAGGATACTTAAGGCGGAAATACGGTCCTATGAGGATCCGGAGAATGACGATACGCCGATGCGGAGCATCGTCAGCAAGCTCATCTCCATAAGCATCCCCATAATAATCGTTTCCCTCACCGTGAGCATCTACAGCGTGGTCGACATGAAACTCATCCTCGTCGGGCTCCACAGGCTGGGATTTGCGGATACAGAGGCACAGGTCATCGCCAGCGTAGAGTCGACCTGGGCGCCGAGGATATGCATGATAATCTCAGCGCTTCCGATGGGCATCGTCAGCAGCATCGCGCCGTTCATGGCCGAGAGCAACGCAGGCGAGGACCGCAGGGCCGTGAACGACCGTCTCAATCAGGCGCTCGGGGTATTGCTCCTCATATCCGTGCCTCTGGCTGCAGGGATGATCCTGTTTGCCGAACCGCTGTACAGGCTGTTTTACGGCGCCAGCGAATACGGCGCGGGCATCCTCTCGCTGCTGGTCGTCGTCAACGTGATCGGCGGCATATCCACCGTCATGAACACAACGATGCAGAGCGTGGGCCGCGGAAAAGCGGTATGTGTCTGCACGTTCACAGGCATAGTTCTGAACGCGGCGCTAGATCTGCCGCTCATATATCTGTTCGCGCGGCTCGGGATCCCCGCCTATCTCGGCGCTGCCGTCGCCAGCATCATAGGCCAGGCGGTGACCGTGGCGATGCAGGCGGTCTCGCTGAGACGCAGCCACGGCTGCACCGCGGCGCCGCTGCTGCGGAATCTCGTCAGGATAATAGTAGCGTCCGTCATAATGTTCGCAGTCGTTTTCGCCCTGCAGGCGCTCTGGCCGGCGACTCGGACCCGCGGTCTTCTGCTCGTCGTCCAGCTGTTCGTATACGCCGCCGTCGGCATTATCGTTTTCGGTCCCATCGTCTACTTCACAGGGACGGCGGAGAGGGTATTCGGACGGCCTGCGCTGGAGCATGTGCTCGACCGTTTCCACATACGCGGGATAGTCGGAAGGATCATGTTCTTCCCGGCGCTGTGGGCCGGAAAACTGCTCCTGGCCGTTTACATGAAGACCGGCCGCAGACAGGACGATAAACCCGGGATGGCGTCCATGCTGCTCTGCAGCGATTTTCTTAAATATGCGGCAAAGCCCGGACTCACGATAGTGGTCCTGGGCACGAACGGCAAGACTACGATATCGAGCATGGTCGCGGACGTTCTCAGACAGCGCGGCATGAGCGTAAGCTACAGCGACTGGGGCGCGAACCACCACGCCGGCAACGCCCGCACTCTTCTGGAATCAGTTAATATATTCAACAAGCCGACAGTGGACGCCACGGTGATAGAACTCGACGAGATAATATCCCCGATAAACGTGCCGAAACTGATGCCGGACTATATCATCGTCAGCAACCTCGCGAGGGACTCGATGCTCCGGAACGCTACGCCGGAATACGTTGAGGGCTGTCTGGTACGCGCCGCGGAGGAGTCGCCCGGCTCGGTCGTGATCGTGAACGCCGACGACCCGCTGTGCAGGCGAATCGGCGACAAAAACAGACGTATATACTACGGCGCGGCCGACCTGCACACGCATCCGGGGCCGAACGTCGTCAGCGATTTTGCAGTCTGCCCGAAATGCAGTTCGAGACCGGAGTACGAATACAGGAATTACAGACACATAGGCAAGTTCACCTGCCCCGGCTGCGGCTTCGCCACTCCCCACCGGGATTATTTCGTGAGCGCGGCAGACGCACAGCGCGCAGTGATGACAGTGCGCACGCCGTCGGCAGAGTATGATTTCCCGATGATCTCCAGATCTGTCTTCAACGTCTATAACGAGGCGGCAGTCATCACCCTGTTCATGGATATGGGCGTGCCTGCCGAAGAGCTCGGCGAATGTCTCTCGGCGACGGTGATCCCGCCTTCACGGGAGACTGACTCCGAGGCGGGGGGAATAAAGGTCTTCACGAGGATGGCGAAGGGCCAGAACGCGACGGCGACGTCATCCGTCTTCGAGAGCATCTCCAAGGAGCCGGGCGAGAAGGAGATCATCCTGCTGCTGGACGAGGTATACGACAACCCGAACAAGTCAGAGACGGCGGCATATATATTCGACACGGACTACGAGTTCCTGAACAACGAGCATATTAAGAAGATAATAGTCGGCGGCGAGAGGTATCTCGACCACCGCGTGCGGCTCCTCATGGCAGGCGTGCCGGAGGAGAAGATGATATGCATCCGCGGGATGCAGGAGACCGCGGGGTTCGCGGACGTCTCCGGCATCGACAGCATCTACATCCTTCACGACGTGTATTACGTCAGCCGCGGACATGCTGTACGCGACGCCGTGATAAAACGGATCGAAGACGCGGGGAGGTGCTCAGAGTGACGATAGAAGCGCTGTTTCCGGAGTTCTGCCAGTGGCTCGGCGACTCCGCAAACGTCCGTTACCTGTGTCAGTGCATGCCGGACGCGCAGCTGATCCGGACCTACAGCAACGACAGGCCGAATTTCCCTGAAGGCACGACGGATATCCTGTATCTCGGTTCCATGACGGAGCGGCAGCAGATCGTCGCCGCGGAGCGGCTCATGCCGTACAGGGCGCGTCTGCTCGAGCGCATAGACGCCGGCATGGTGATCCTTGCGACGGGCAACTCCATCGAGCTTTTCGGCGAGTATATCCGGGACGGCGGAGAACGGATACCCATGCTCGGCCTTTTCCAGTTCCATGCCGAGCGGGATATGGACAACAGGCACAACTCCATGTTCCTGGGCAGTTTCGAAGACATGGCGATAGTTGGATACAAGTCGCAGTTCTCGTATCTCAAGGGCAGTTTCCCGGGAGATTTCATCCGTGTGAAAGGCGGCTGCGGCAATTACATGGGAGACAAAAACGAAGGATTCAGATACAAAAACTTCTTTGCCACCTATCTGCTCGGGCCGCTGCTCGTGCTGAATCCTCCCTTTACCAGATATCTGCTCCGTCTGCTGGGACGCGCAGATGAACCCGCCTTTGAAAAGGCGGTGACGGAGGCGTACGACTTCCGCCTCAAAAACCTCCAAAAAGAAGGCGTGAACTTCATCGTAGGAGAACACGGATAAACACTTAAAGAAGAACAGTCCCGGAAAGCGTTTCTGCCTTCCGGGACTGTTTCGTTATCTTTGTTCTGTTTCCGGATCTGTCTGAGATCAGTCTCCGATGCTGTTCCGTACGGACTCCGGAGAGGGGAAGCCGTTCCGGCCGGTCTGTATGCCGTAGCCGCCGTGGTTGTTCATGACGACGGTGATGTAATCCGCCAGCACGCCGTCCTTGACCTTTACCTGAGCGTATCCGTTCCCCGTTATCTGATCGGTTATGTCGATCTTGTGATCACGTATATAAAGCCAGTATCTGCCGTCGTCGCCTCTTTCGCAGACGACCTCGGAGATAAGGAGTTCCTCGATCTCGTCCAACGTCATGGGGCGCTCCTTGCCGCCCGGCGTAAAGACGGCGCCTCCCGTTCCTCGGTGGCTGCCGTCGGGATATGTGATCCGATATTCGTACTCGCTGACCTGCTCGATCGTCACTTCTGTAAGGTCGCCGTGCAGCCAGACGTTAATCGAGCGTCTTACGCCGCCGATGTCGGCCGCGTAGGCGGTGACGCAGAGCGCCAGCACGAGCACGACGCACGCGCATACTGTTATTAATGTCCTGAGCGGTCTTCTTGTCTTCTTTCTGTTCATGATCTGTTCCTCCACATAAGCCATGGTGTCAAGGCTCCCGGAGGGCTTTACGAGCTCCGCCGCATTCTTGTATCTTTCACGATTCGTCATCGTTCCATCCCTCCCTGAGCATTTCCTTCAGTAATCTGCGGCCCCTGTTAAGCTGGCTTTTCACCGTGTTCTCGCTGATCCCGAGGAGCTCAGCGGTCTCTTTTACGCTGTAATCCTCGTAATAGAACAGGTGCATGACCGTTCTGCACCGAACCGGCAGCCGGAGGACCGCGTCAAGAAGACCGGAGCCCTCGGGATCCTCTCCCGCGGTCAACTCCGCGTGATCGTCAAGGCTCTCCCTGTTGCGCCTCCAGAAGGCGCGGCAGACGTTTTTCGCCTTGTTGATCGCGGTCCGCAGGAGCCACGCCCGGATATGTTCGGGGCTCTCGAAGTCCCGGTCCGTGTCGAAATACGCCAGAAACGTATCCTGACACACATCCTCGGCGTCCTGCCGGTTTTTGCAGATGTAATATGCGGCGCGGAACACGCTCAGTTCGTAACGGTCCATCGCCGGCTGCAGTGACAGTCGCATGTTTGTTTCCTCGCTTGACTGGTTGAAAGGGCCTTTCACTGTGTATACACCCCGGAGCGCGAAAAGGTTCAAAGGGGACGAAGGATTTTTCAGAAAAACGCCGGAGGCCGCCTGCGGCCCCCGGCGCATGTGCGTTCCGGCCATTTTTATATGCCCGGGATCAGGCTCCGTACTGTGCGAGATAGGATTCCATCGCGGCCCTGCGGGGATCGTCCGCCGGTATGGACGCGATTATGTCACGGACGGTGATTATCGGGTGGACGTTTATCCCGAGCGATTCCCTGAGTTCATCGAGAGCGGAAAGCGCGCCCGTTCCTCGCTCCATCCTGTCGACGGAGACGAACAGAGCGGTAACGGTAACGTCAGCTACGCCGGCCAGGAACGAGAGGCTCTCGCGAACGGCCGTGCCAGCGGTGACCACGTCCTCTACTATGGCGATGCGGTCGCCGTCTTTGGGGCGGTAGCCGACGATGCCTCCGCCTTCGCCGTGGTCCTTGATCTCTTTGCGGTTGAAGCAGTACGGCACGTCGCGCCCGTACAGGCGGAAGAGCGAGGACGCTGCTGCGGCCGCGAGGGGGATGCCCTTGTACGCCGGTCCGAACAGAGCGTCGAACTCCTCGCCGCTCTCCGCTATCGTTTTTGCGTACCAGTCGCCCAGACGGGAGATCTGCGAGCCGGTCCTGTAATTGCCCGTATTGATGAAATACGGAGTTTTCCGGCCGCTTTTGGTGACGAAATCACCGAATGTCAGGACTCCGGCGCCTGTCATAAAAGAAATGAATTCGTTTTTATCAGCCATCGGGGCACCTCCACGGGAGAACTTATTTAAGGATGTGTCAATTATACCATCAACGGGTCCGGTCTTCAACATCCGCCGGTGCCTGGAGGCATAAGCGGTCCCGGGTCAAAATGCTGGACAGAAGGCAAAACGGGTGTATAATAATCTAATAAGCATAAGTTTCCGCCCGGGGCGGGAACGCGTTTCTCAAGGAGGGCACAGCGGTGCGGGACAGTATTTGCATCAAGGGCGCGAGGACGAACAATCTGAAAAACGTGACTGTCGAGATCCCCAGGGACAGACTGACCGTACTGACGGGGCTCTCAGGCAGCGGGAAATCGTCTCTCGCGTTCGACACGATATACGCCGAGGGGCAGCGCCGCTACGTAGAGTCGCTGTCGTCTTATGCGAGGCAGTTCCTGGGACAGATGGACAAACCGGACGTGGACAGCATCGAAGGCCTTTCCCCCGCCATATCCATCGACCAGAAGACGACGTCGAAGAACCCGCGTTCCACCGTAGGCACCGTTACTGAGATCTACGACTATCTCAGGCTGCTTTGGGCGCGCATCGGCGTCCCGCACTGTCCGGTCTGCGGCAAGGAGATCAGGCAGCAGACCGTCGATCAGATCGTCGACCAGGTCATGGAGCTGCCGGAAGCGGCGAGGATACAGGTGCTCGCGCCCGTGGTCCGCGCCCGCAAGGGAGAATACCAGAAGGTGTTCGACGACCTGAGAAAGGGCGGATATGTCCGAGTACGTGTGGACGGACAGATATATGATCTCTCGGAGGAGATAAGACTCGAAAAGAACAAGAAGCACGACATCGCCGCCGTTGTGGACAGGCTGGTGATACGTCCGGACATCCAGCGCAGGCTGACTGACTCGGTAGAGACGGCGGTCGCCCTGGCAGACGGCCTCGTCATCATCGAGATAATGGGAGAAGGCGGGCACGATCTCATGTTCTCGCAGAACTACGCGTGCGA
>CAMZHU010000015.1 GCA_947306975.1 uncultured Clostridia bacterium
CTTGTACGAAAATATTTATAATATTTTACTGTCCGCTTGACGGGAAGCACAGCAAGGTCTGTCCGGCTTTCATTCGTTACGGGGAGATACGTACGGCGTCAGCCGCCTATGATCCTGTACAGCACGCGCAGCATGTCGCCGTCGTGGAGCACTGTGTTCCAGTCGGCGCCCTGGCCGTTTATCATGAATCCCATGAAATCCTTTTCCTCGTCGCTAAGCGTGTAGTTGCCGAGACGCTCGGCTTCCTTAATGAACTCGGAGATCGTGGTGCCTTCAGGCAGTTCGTACTCGCCCGAGGTGATCGTGCCGACTATCTCCTTGCAGTGGAATCTGGCGTTTATCTTCATTCTTGCACACTCCTGAACAGTTCTGTCGACGGGTGACTGCCGTTACTTTACGGGATAGATCCAGCCGAACTTGTCCTCGAGACGGCCCCACTGGATGCCTGTGAGGGTATCGTACAGCTCCTGGGTGACGGGGCCGATCTCGTTGTTGTTGATGGTGAAGATCTCGTCGCCGATGACGAGATGGCCGATCGGGGAGACGACGGCCGCGGTGCCGCAGCCCCATGCCTCCTTGAGCGCGCCGGAGGCGCATGCCTCGCGGAGCTCGTCGACGGAGAACAGACGCTCGCTGACCTTGTAGCCCCTGTCGCGGAGCAGCTCTATGCAGGACTTGCGGGTGATACCGGGCAGGATGGAGCCGGTCAGGGCGGGAGTGACGATCTCGTCGCCGACCTTGAACATTACGTTCATAGCGCCGACTTCCTCTATATACTTGCGTTCCACGCCGTCGAGCCAGAGGACCTGGGAATAACCCTTCTCCTCAGCCTTCTTGCCTGCGCGGAAGGAAGCGCCGTAGTTGCCGCCGCACTTGGCGTAGCCGGTGCCGCCGCGGACCGCGCGGACGTCGTCGGTCTCGATCATGATGGAGACGGGGTTGAGACCTTCCTTGTAATAGCTGCCGACAGGGGAGGCTATGATCAGGAAGGTGCAGTTGTTGACGGTGTGCACCCCGAGGAAGGCGTCGTTGCCGAACATGAAGGGCCTCAGATAAAGAGAGGTGTTGGGTTCGGAGGGCACCCAGTCCTTTTCAAGGGAGACCAGGGTCTCGAGCGCCTTGAGCGCGAACTGCTCGGCGACCAGGGTCAGGCACATGCGCTCCGCGGAGTTGTTCATGCGGCGGATGTTCTCCAGCGGGCGGAAGAGCTGGACGTCGCCCGAGGGGGTGCGGTACGCCTTGAGACCTTCGAAGATCTCCGCGCCGTAGTGGAAGACGGTGGAGGCGGGGTGGACGCTGAGGTTCCCGAAGGGGACTATGCGCGCGTCGTGCCAGCCGTTGTCATGGTCGTATTCCATTATGAACATGTGGTCTGTAAACACTTTGCCGAAGCCGAGCTTGTCTGCCGGGGTCTTGGGCGAAGGATTCGGGTTTTTCGTTATTTTGATCTCCATGACTTTCACTCCTTTTCAGTTTTCCCAGTTGTAGCCGAGATCAAGGGCCTTGAGATTGTATTCTATGAGTTCCGGACGTTTTGCGGGAACGATCTTTCTCACGAGCGTCTCGGCGTTGTCCCAGGAGACGACGCCGGTCTTGCGGATGAGGTTTCCTATGATGACCATGTTGGCGAGACCGTCGAGCCCGTTGTCCGAGGCGATCTGGGTCGCGGGGATGTAGTAAGCCTCTATATCCGTGCGGACGGCCTGCCTCGTGATGAGGGACGAGTCTATGAACGCCTTTCCGCCGGGAACGAGGAGCTCCTCGTACTTGTCGAAGGAGGGGTTGTTCATCACTACGACGACGTCGGGGTCGGCGACGATCGGGGAGCCGATCGGCATATCGCTGATTATGACGCTGCAGTTGGCGGTGCCGCCCCGCATCTCGGGGCCGTAGGAAGGCAGCCAGCTGACCTGACGGTCCTCAAGGAGAGCGCCGTTCGCGAGGAACTTGCCGGAGAACAGTATGCCCTGTCCGCCGAAGCCGGCAAAAATGATCTGTGTGGCAGCCATTATTTCCCCTCCTCTGCATACTTGTCCTTGTACACGCCGAGCGGGTAGTAGGGTATCATGTTGTCCTTCAGCCAGTCGATGGCCTTCTCGGGCGTGAGGCCCCAGTTGGTCGGACAGGTGGAGAGGATCTCTATGAGGGAGAAGCCCTTGCCGTCTATCTGGTACTGGAACGCCTTCTTTATGGCGCGCTTCGCGTTGTTGACGTTCTTGACGTCGCAAACGGTGACGCGTTCGAGATAGGAGGCGCCGTCGACGTTGGAGAGCATCTCGCAGACCTTGACGGGGTAGCCGACGGTCTTGACGTCGCGCCCGTAGGGAGAGGTCTGTGTGATCTGGCCGGGCAGGGAGGTCGGGGCCATCTGGCCGCCGGTCATGCCGTAGATAGCGTTGTTCACGAAGATGACAGTGATGTTCTCGCCGCGGGCGGCGGAGTGGACCGTCTCGGCGGTGCCGATGGCGGCGAGGTCGCCGTCGCCCTGATAGGTGAAGACGATGTTGTTCGGGTCGGCGCGCTTGGCGCCGGTAGCGACCGCCGGGGCGCGGCCGTGGGCCGCCTGGATCATGTCGCAGTTGAAATAGTTGTAAGTAAGGACCGAGCAACCGACGGAAGAGATGCCGATCGCTCTTCCTTCAACGCCCAGTTCGTCGAGGCACTCGGCAATGAGACGGTGGATGATGCCGTGAGTGCAGCCGGGGCAGTAGTGAAGGTTGGTGTCTATGAGCGCGTGGGGCCTGTCGAATACCGTAGTCATGCCCGGTCACCTCCGATCTTTTCAGCTTCGTTTATCTTTTCGAGGACTTCCTTTACCGACGGGATGACGCCGCCGGTACGGTTGCAGAGCAGGACCGGTCTCTTGCAGCGGGTCGCGAGCTCCACGTCTTCGATCATCTGGCCCATGGACATCTCGACGGAGATGAAGGCCTTGACTTTGTCGGCCGCCGCCAGTAGCGGCTTTTTCGGGAAGGGCCACAGCGTGATCGGACGGATCATGCCGGCTTTGATACCTGCGGCTCTGGCCTCGTCGACGGCGTTCTTGGATACGCGCGCCGTAATTCCGAAGGACACGATGCAGACGTCTGCGTCCTCCATCTTGTACTCTTCGTACATGACCTCGTTGGCTTCGGCCTCGTCGTAGCGGGCGAAACGCTCGAGGTTCCACTGCTCCAGTTCCTCGGGGATGAGGGAGAGGGAGTTGATTATATTGTGCGGGCGGGCCATTTTCGTGCCGGTGGTCGCCCAGGGCTTGTCGAAGGTCTTGATCTCGCCGGCGTCGAGAGATACGGGCTCCATCATCTGGCCCAGCGTGCCGTCGGCGAGGAGCATGGAGGTCATCCTGTATTTGTCAGCGAGCTCGAAGCCCTTGATCGTGAGGCTGACCATCTCCTGGACGCTGTCGGGGGCGAGAACTATGGTGCGGTAGTCGCCGTGGGCTCCGCGGGTCGCCTGCCAGTAGTCGGACTGGGACGGCTGGATGCCGCCGAGGCCGGGACCGCCGCGCTGTACGTTTACCACGAACGCGGGCAGGCAGCAGCCCGCCAGATAGGAGAGCCCCTCGCTCTTGAGGGAGATCCCGGGGCTGGAGCTGGAGGTCATGACGCGCTTTCCGCAGGAGGATACGCCGATGACCATGTTGATGGCCGCAAGTTCGCTCTCCGCCTGGAGGAAAACGCCGCCCATCTTGGGAAGACGCTTCGCCATGTAGGCGGTAAGCTCGGTCTGCGGGGTGATGGGATAACCGAAATAGTGGCGGCAGCCGGCCATGAGAGCCGCTTCGGCAATGGCCTCGTTGCCCTTCATCAGTACTTTTTCAGACATCGTTCGCTCACCTCTCAACTTTTATGATGCAGTCCGGGCACATGGTGGCGCAGAAGGCGCAGCCGATGCACTTCGACTCGTCAATGCACTCGGCGGGATGATGGCCCTTTGCGTTGATGCGGTCCGCCGCCAGGACGACTATCTTTTTCGGACACGCCCCGACGCAGAGGCCGCAGCCCTTGCACATGTCGGTTCTGAAAGTTACTTTTGCCAAATCGGATTCCTCCTTATCATTCTGTCGGCCGGCGCTGGAGCTCCAGAGGGAACAGGTCGGGTATTCTGCCCGACAGCTCGGGGTACAGTGATTCGCTGACAGTAGTCATTTTTATCGGAAGTCCGCTGAGAGCGGACACATCCTCAGCATATGAAAGAGAACCTAGAACGTCCTCCGGCGCGGTCTCCGCGCCGAGATTGGAATTGTTCACGATCGCGGTGAAGGGGATGCGGCACGCGGCCTCGATCTCCCTCAGGACGTCCATCGTGCCGGACGCGTCCCGCGTAAGCGGACGGAACCGGTTTATCACGAAGAGCATCTCGTAGTCGTTTTCCTCGAGTATCTTCGGGGCGTATCTCCCGAGCGCCAGCGCGCCGCGGTCGTCTCCGCCTATATCCAGTACGGGGTGCCAGCTCCGGTCGTCGACGATCGCGTACATCTCCTGGGGTATGGACGGCAGGTCGACGTTGGAGTTCGCGAAAAAGGACGAGATCAGTTTTATCCCCAGCGCGTCCATGCGCTCCTTGCTGTCCTTGGCGCGGTAGTACGGGTTCACGATGTCCATGTCCGCGAGCATGACCTTGTCCTCGCTCCTGCGGAGCATGGCCGCCCAGTTCACGGCGATATTCGTTTTCCCGCTGCCGTAGTGGCCGGCGAACAGGGTTATGCGCCTGTAATCGAACATCTGTTTATGCGCTCCCGGTATCAGAGTTTGTTGCGCTGTATCTTTCCGCTGACTGTCTTCGGCAGCTCGTCGCGGAACACGACGATGCGCGGATACTTATACGGCGCGGTATGTGTCTTTACGTACTGCTGGACCTCTTTCTTGAGCTCCTCCGTGGGGACCGTGCCCTTCGTAAGGACGATGCTCGCCTTGACGACCTGGCCGCGGATGTCGTCGGGAGCGGCGGAGACGCCGCACTCGAGGACATACGGGAGCTCCATGATGACGCTCTCGATCTCGAACGGCCCGATGCGGTATCCGGAGGATTTGATGAGGTCGTCGACGCGGCCGACGTACCAGTAATAGCCGTCCTCGTCGCGCCATGCGGTGTCGCCGGTGTGATAGCATCCGTCGTGCCACGCGGCGTCGGTGTTCTCGGGCGATCTGTAGTACTCGCTGAAGAGGCCGCAGGGGGCGTTCTCCCTGTCGGTGCGGACGACTATCTCGCCTGTCTCGCCGACCGGAACGGAATTGCCGTCGGGATCGACGATATCTATGTTGTAGAGCGGCACGGGCTTGCCCATCGAGCCGATCCTCGGGGTCATGCCGACCGTGTTGGCTATCATGACGGTTGTCTCGGACTGGCCGAAGCCCTCCATGATCTGCAGTCCGGTCGCCTTTTCGAACTGGCGGAAGACCTCGGGGTTGAGCGCCTCGCCAGCTATCGTTGCGTGTTCGATGGAGGACAGGTCGAAACGGGACAGATCCTCTTTGATGAGCATGCGGTACATGGTGGGCGGCGCGCAGAAAGTCGTTATATGGTACTTGGCGAAGAGCGGCAGGATCTTGTTGGCGTCGAAGCGGTCGAAGTCGTAGACGAATATGGCGGCCTCGTTGAGCCACTGTCCGTAGAGCTTGCCCCACATGGATTTCGCCCATCCGGTGTCGGAAATGGTGAGGTGGAGCCCGTCGGGGTTAACGCAGTGCCAGTAACGCGCGGTGACGAAATGGCCGAGCGGGTATTTGTAGTTGTGGGCTGCGATCTTCGGGTATCCGGTGGTGCCGGAGGTGAAGAACATGAGCATGAGCTCGCTGCCGCAGGGGAGGACGCCGTCTGCCGGACGGATCAGTTCGTCGCTGAACATGCGGAACTCGCCGTCGAAATCGTGCCAGCCGTCGCGTTTTCCGCCGACCATGATCTTCGTTTCAAGAGTCGGGCTGGTCTTTGCCGCGATGTCCACCTGATCGGGGACTCCGTCGTCGCAGGTCGCTATGACGGCCTTGACGCCGGCCGCATTGAACCGGTACTCGAGATCGTGGGACAGGAGCTGGTTGGACGCGGGTATCGCTATGGCGCCTATCTTGTGCAGGCCGAGCACCGCGAACCAGAACTGGTAGTGGCGCTTCAGGATGAGCACTACCTTGTCGCCGCGCTTTATGCCCAGGGACAGGAAGTAGTTGGCTGCCTTGGACGAGTAGCGGCTTATGTCGTTGAACGTGAAGTAGCGCTCGTTCATGTGCTTGTCGACGTGCAGCATGGCGAGCTTGCCGGGGTTCCTCCGCGCCAGGGCGTCGACGACGTCGAAGGCGAAGTTGAACTTGTCGGCGTTCTTGAACGAGATGGCCTTGAGCGCGCCGTTCTCGTCCTCTTCCGGAACGATGAAGTTCTCCCAGACGCGCTGTCCCGGGGTGTGTTTCTTGCCCTTCTTCGGCTGCAGGGACTCCTTCTCCGCTTCCGGCGCCGCCTCGGGCTTTTCGCCGGGGGTCAGCACGATCGCGTAGAAGTGGCAGTCCTCTCCGCCCACCGCTATCATGCCGTGGGGCGTGCCGCTGTCGTAGTAGATGGTGTCGCCCGGGGAGAGGGTCTCGATATGATCGCCGACCTGGACCTTGAGACGGCCTTTGACGACGATGTCGAACTCCTGGCCCTCATGGGTCGTCAGTTCGATATCCCTGTTCTGGGCGGCCTCGTCGTAGGTGGATATTACGAACAGAGGTTCGGATATCCTGTTCCTGAAAGTGGAGGCCATATTGTAATATGTAAGGCCGTGCGCCTGCTCGATACGCTGGCCCTCGCCCCTCCTGGTGAGGGTGTAGGAGCGGAGCTTAGGGCTCTGGCCTTCGATTATATCCGTTACGTCGACGCCGAAAGCGAGCGCGCAGCGGTATATGAAAGCGAAGTTGAGATCGCTCTCGCCGGATTCGCACGCGATGTATTCCTCCAGGGAGACGCCCGTCTTTTCGGCCATTTCCGCCTGCGTGAGCCCCTCTATCTCGCGGAGCTCCAGTATGCGGTTCGCCATCTCCTGGATCTTGTAGGTGAGACCTGTTGTCGCTGCCATATAAATACCTCCGATTCGGGACGAAAAAAGCTCGTCCCAGAGATCATGATAAATCTTTGAGACGAGCATCAAATACCCGCGGTACCACTCAAATTGCGTCCCGGTGGAACGCCACTCTTTGGGTTCAGGCAAACCCTATGCATTCACGCAGCAGTCACGGGAGAGTTCTACTGACGGCTGTCCGCCGCGTTCTTCTCTCCGGCTCGGAAGCTACATGCGCCGGGGGCTGTCGCTGTTGGCTTGCACCGTCCGCCAATTCTCTGAAGCACAGATTCCCGGGCCCTCTTCGTCAACGCCTTTGTTTTATTAACTTGAAGTGGAGTTTACCATAATCTCCCGCTGTTTGTCAAGCAGTCTCAACAAAAATATGCAAAAAATACGGGCAAATATACCAATAAACAGAACTGATCAGAGCTGGTTGCGGATGATCTTGCCGCTTATGGTCTTGGGCAGGCTCTCGAGGAAAACGATCTTGCGGGGATACTTGTACGGAGCGGTATGCTGCTTGACGTAGTCCTGGATCTCCTTTTTGAGTTCCTCGGTCGGTTCGGTGCCCTTGGTCAGGACGATGCTGGCCTTGACTATCTGGCCGCGGAGCTCGTCCGGCTCGCCGGTCACGCCGCATTCGAGGACGTAGGGCAGCTCCATGATGACGTTCTCGATCTCGAACGGCCCGATGCGGTAGCCGGAGGACTTGATGACGTCGTCCGCACGGCCGACGTACCAGTAGAATCCGTCCTCGTCGCGCCACGCCAGGTCGCCGGTATGGTAGAGATCTCCGGTCCAGGATTCAAAGGTGCAGCCGGTCTCGTGATAGTATCCCGCGAACAGGCCGCAGGGGACGCCGTTGCCCGTGTGGACGACGATCTCGCCGGTCTCGCCGTCGGGCACGGGGTTGCCGTCCCTGTCGACGAGATCCACGTCGTACATCGGGTTCGGACGGCCCATGGAGCCGATCTTGTGGGGATTTCCCACGAGGTTGCCGATCGTCAGGGTGGTCTCGGTCTGGCCGAAGCCTTCCATGACCTTCAGACCGGTGGCCTTCTCGAACTGGCGGAAGACCTCGGGGTTCATCGCCTCGCCGGCGGTGGTGGCGTGCTTGACGGAGGAGAGGTCGTATTTCGAGATATCCTGTTTGATCAGCATGCGGTACATCGTCGGGGGAGCGCAGAAGGTCGTGATATGGTATTTCTTGAACATCGGGAGTATGTCGTCCGCGTTGAAGCGGTCGAAGTCATAGACGAACACGGCTCCTTCACATAGCCACTGGCCGAACAGCTTGCCCCAGAGCGCCTTGCCCCATCCGGTCTCGGATATGGTGAAGTGGAGGCCGTCCGGCTCCACGCACTGCCAGTACTTGGCGGTGATGTAGTGGCCGAGGGGATACTTGCAGGTGTGGAGCGCGATCTTCGGATACCCGGTGGTGCCGGAGGTAAAGAGCATGAACATGGGATCGTCGCCGCTGATGGAGTCCTCAGTGCGCTCGAATCGGCTGCTGAAGACCTTGTATTCGCTGTTGAAGTCATGCCAGCCCTCTCTCGGGGCGCCGACTATGACTTTCGTCGCTACTTTCGGATACTTCTCCGCGGCGAGCTCCGCCTGACGGGCGGTGTCGCCGTCGCCGGTGCAGATGATCGCGGAGACTCCCGCGGTATCGAAGCGGTATTCGAAGTCATGCTGCTGGAGCTGGTTAGTGGCGGGGATGGAGATGGCGCCGATCTTCTCCAGGGCGAGCGTAGTGAACCAGAACTGGTAGTGGCGCTTGAGGACGAGCATGACGCGGTCGCCCTTTTTGATGCCCAGGGAGCGTAGATAGTTGGCGGTGCGGTTCGACTCTTTCTTCATGTCGAGGAAGGTGAACCGTTTCGACGATTTATCGTTGGCGACGTAGATCATGGCCAGCTTCTCGGGAGCTTTGTCGGCTATGGCGTCCACGATGTCGAAAGCGAAGTTGAAGGAGTCCTCGTTGAAGAAACGGATCTTGCTGAGGGCGCCGTTGTCGTCCTCGACGGTGTCGATGAAGTCCTCGCAGATGAGTTTCTCTGTCTGGAGAGCGGTGGTCACCGTCTGACGGATCTCTTCCTCGCCGGTGTCGTCGCCGGACATGACTACGGCAAGGAACAGGCAGTCCTGCCCGCCGACGGCGATCATGCCGTGGGGCACGGAGCTGTTGTAGTAGATGCTGTCGCCTTCCTCGAGGACCTCTATGTGACGGCCGACCTGTACCTTGAGGCTGCCGGAGATGACTATGTCGAACTCCTGGCCGCTGTGCTTGGTGAGGTGGATCGGGCCTTCCTGCAGATCGTCGGAATACTCGTACTTGACCCAGTAGGGCTCGGCGAGCTTGCTCTTGAAGAGCGGGGCGAGGTTGCGGATCTCGATGCCTTTTTCATCGGCCGTCATCTGGCCCTGGCCCTTCCTGGTGACGGTATATGAGGACAGTTTCGCGCTGTAGCCTTCGAGTATGTCGGTTATCTCGAGGCCGAAAGCGAGAGCGCATTTATGTATGAACGTAAAGGGAAAGTCGACGGAACCGGTCTCGAAACGCCTGTATTCGGCCGGCGTCGTATCCGTCTTCTCCGCCATCTCGTCGACGGAAAAGCCCGATATCTCCCTCATTTCCTTGATTCGCAGAGCGATCTCCAGGAGTTTTCCTCTTTCCGTATACGCTTTATCCATGATAAATGCCTCCTGACAATAAAAAATCCCGTCTCAAAGATCATTCTTTGAGACGGGTAATAACCCGCGGTACCACTCAAATTGCGCCTTAACAGGCGCCCCTCAACGGACTCCAGCAAGTCCTTTGCATTAACGCAGCATTCACGGGAGACGCCTACTGACCGTATGCGTTCGGGCCTCCGGCTCGGAAGTGATGGGCACCTGGAGCGTCATACTGTCGGCTTGCACCACCCGCCGATTCTCTGAAGCACACCGCTCCGGCCGTCTTCGTCACAGCCTTTGTTATTGAATTATGGCGTTATATTAGCACTCGTGAAACTGAATGTCAACATTATTATTTACAAATTTTTATGCATCCGGCGGCGCCGTTTCGGCATTATTGCGCGCCTTGTATACGCTGTAGACTACGATGGCGCCGATGACTATGACGCCTCCTATGACCGACAGCGCCGTTATGGCTTCGCCGTAGATGAGGGCGACCCACGTGGGGTTCAGAACGGGCTCAATGCCGGAGATAAGGCTCGCCGACACGGCCGGGGTGTGTCTGAGGCCGGCGGTGAAGCATACGTACGCGAGGCCCATCTGGAACACGCCGAGCACCAGCACGTACGCGATCGGCTGGAGTGAAAAGTCTGTCTCGAACAGGAGGAACGGCAGGCCCAGTACGGCTCCGGCAAAGTGGCCGATGATCACGGACGAGATCGGATCCGCGTCAGGCAGTGAGTTCAGCATGAACACGCCCGCGTAGGTGAAGCCGGTAAACAGAGCTATGGCGTTTCCGAGCATGCCGCCGGCCGAGAGGCTGTCGAGGAAGAAACACACGATGCCGAGGAGCACGACCGCGCAGGCGATGACGTCAGCCTTTTTTGGCCGGGCACGCAGGAAGACCCACGCCAGGAACACGGTGAAGACGGGGGCGGTGAACTGAAGGACGATCGCGTTCGCAGCAGTCGTGAGCTTGTTCGCGATCGCGAAGAGCGCGTTTGTAAGGAACACGAACGCCGCGCCGAGAAGGATCCAGCGGTTCAGCTTCAGCCTTCTCCCGGTGAGGCGCAGAAAGGCGTAGTTGATGACGACGGAGAGGATGCAGCGCGCGCCGTTTATGGCCATGGGGGACCACGGAATCATCTTCATGCACAGTCCGCCCAGACTGAACAGCACGGCGGATATGAACACGAGCAGGGTGCCCCGTTTTTCTTCTCGGCTCCTCAAGCGCGGCGCCTCCTTTCCTTTCTGATAAAACCGACGCCCGTTCCGGCTGGAACGGGCGTACGGACGTTCGGACAGATGATTATTCTGCGAAGAAGAGCTCGGAGAGCTTCATCGGCTCTATATACTCGCCGTCCTTGTAGACGCGCATGTTGCCGGAGGCGATCTCGTCGATGAGGATGACATCGTCGCCGCTGTAGCCGAACTCGAACTTTATGTCGTAGAGGTCGAGGCCCTTTTCCTTGAGGTCGTCTGCGACGATCTTCGTTATCTTGCGGGTCATCTCCTTGATCTCGTCATACTGCTCGCCGGTCATGACGCCGAGGTCTATGAGGCCGTCCTTGGTGACCAGCGGATCTTCGCGCGCGTCGTCCTTGAAAGTCATCTCGACGTATGCGGGCAGATCGGCGCCCTCTTCGATATAGTCGCCGTAGCGGCGGTAGAAGCTGCCGACGGCCTTGTAGCGGCAGATGACCTCGAGGCCCTTGCCGAACACTTTGGCGGGCAGGACTTCCATGGTCACGTTGTCGAGATCTGCGCTCACGTAGTGGGTCTTTATGCCGGCTTCACGGATCTTTTCAAAGAAGTATATGGACATGCGGAGGTTGACCTTGCCGACGCCCTCGATGCTGAGGCTGACCGAGTTGCAGCCGGGGTCGAACTTGCCGTCTGCAGTGCCGGTGCAGTCGTCTTTGAACTTGAGGAGATAGTTGCCGTTGTCAAGAGCGTAGACGTTCTTGGTTTTGCCGGTGTATACGAGTTTTTCCATTTTCATATCCTCCTGCATGATGATTTCGGCCTGAGCCGTAATTTACGATATTACTGAACGATTAATTTTATCACGGCGGGCGGTCCGGGTCAATTCCGAACTTCGCGTTTTTTGCTCCGTCAGAGCAGGTTTATACCGGCCTTGCGGCACTCTTCTATCGTCTCCTCGTCCCAGATGCCCGACTGGACCTCGCCGATGTGGGCGCAGCCCATGAGGAACATGCAGAGGCGGGACTGGCCGATGCCGCCGCCGATGGTCTGGGGCAGTTCGCCGTTCAGAAGGGCCTTGTGGAAGGGGAGCTTCGCCCTTTCCTCACAGCCGGCTTCAGCCAGCTGTTTTCTGAGCGACTCCGCGTTTACGCGTATGCCCATGGAGGAGATCTCGAAAGCGCGTCCGAGGAGCCCGTTCCAGAGGATGATGTCGCCGTTGAGCTCCCAGTCGTCGTAGTCGGGGGCGCGGCCGTCGTGCTTTGTCCCGGAACGCAGCTTCTTTCCGATCTGCATGATGAATACGGTGCCGTGCTCGCGGGCGACGGTGTCCTCGCGCTGTGACGGCGTGAGCTCCGGGTATCTGTCCTCGAGTTCCTGCGTCGTGACGAAGTATACGTCGCGGCAGACCTCGGCGGTGAGCTGGGGGAACTCCCACTTGAGCTCGTCGCAGGTGTTGCACACGGCGTTCACTATGCGCCTGACGGTATCCTTCAGATAATCGACGCTGCGGTCGTCTTCGGATATGACCTTCTCCCAGTCCCACTGGTCCACGTAGACGGAATGGAGGTTGTCAAGGACCTCCTCGTCGCGGCGGATGGCGTTCATGTCGGCGTAGAGGCCCTTGCCGAGACGGAAGTCGTACTGTTTGAGAGCGAGACGCTTCCATTTCGCGAGAGACTGCACCACCTGGCACTCGACGCCGCCGGCCGCCGGGATCTCGAAGGAGACGGCGCGCTCGACGCCGTTGAGGTTGTCGTTGAGACCGCTGTCCGTGCGCACGAAGAGCGGCGCGGATACGCGCTTCAAGTTGAGCGCGGCGCCGAGATTCTTCGGAAAGCTCTGCTTGATGAATTCTATGGCTTTCTGCGTCTCATAGACGGACAGCTTCGGGACGTAGCCCTCAGGTATCGTCAGATGCTGCATATATTTCGCCTCCTGTGAAAATCAATGTACCAAGTATACGGCAATTTCCCCTGTATGTCATGCATTTTTTTGCAAAAAACGCCATGTTCACGGAAAAACGCGAAAATGTTGTGCGGAGAACGTTCTGTAGGTACCGTGACAGCCTTGACAAACCGATACAATAAAATATATACTTACGCAGACAAAAGAGTTTCCGTGCCTTCCGGTCTAATGGATACGATCCGATGACCGGCCGGCCCGGCCCTGAGATCGTTCCGGACCGCGGGGTCCATGCTGGAAACGGCGGGGCCTTCCTGTTGAGAAGGAGACAGAACACTTACTGCGGAGACATGCTCCGGCCTTTTTCAGGCCTGCAGTTTCCGCATTTGCCGCCGACGATAACAAGCCGCGGGCCGTTCGATCCTTTTCGGAACGGCCCGTTTTGTTTTGTCAGACCATTTCCGCAGTGAGGTCATGAGATATGAAAAAGCTGTTTTCGATAATCCTTGTATGCGCGCTGATGCTTCTGGCGGCGTGCGGGGCTCAGGCGCCCGCAGGCGGTACGGATCCGGCGGCGTCCTCTCAGCAGGAGCAGTCCCAGACGGCACAGCTGGAGAAAGACGCTGATGCAGACCGGGAGCAGACTGCGCCGGAGCAGCCGTCGCCTGAGAAAGCTGAGGAAAAGCCTGCGGAAAAGCCGGAACAGCAGGACCCGGCGACCGAGGATAAGGGAGAACAGAAGCCGGAGGATCGGCCCGAGCCTGAGAAGCAGCCGGAACAGGAGCAGACACCCGAGCCTGAACCAGAGCCCGAGCCTGAGCCCGAACCTGAGCCCGAACCTGAGCCTGAGCCCGAACCCGAGCCGTATTCAGTGCCGTCGGACGACACGATATTGACAGTATACGGAGCTTCGCTCACGCACGACTGGTATTTCTCACTGTCGGATCTGATGGAGCTGGGCGGCACGGTCGGTGCTGATTACTTCTCCCGCGGGAAGGAGCCCCAGGAGGCCACGAACTATTTCGTCGGCATCAGCGTGAGCTACCTGCTGGAGCAGGTGGTAGGCGCATGGGATCTCAGCAAGGCCGTTTTCATAGCGAGCGACGGCTACACAGCAGGACATTCCAGAAGCGCTATCGACGCTTCATATATAAACGAACAGGATCCGTCCGCAGTGCTTAGCATGATCCTCGCCTGGAGCGAGGACGGCACGCCCTGCGCTCTGCGTCTCGTCATGGGACAGCAGATAGAGGGAGAGTACAACCGCACCTACTGGACCCGCGGTATAGTAAGCATCGAGGTCATCTGATGAAAGGCCTTTTCAGAAAATTCACCGTGCGGGATCTGGTGCTGATCGCCGCGATGGCCGCGCTCGGCATAGCGATAAAACCTGTCGTCGTGCCCCTCGCGCACCTTATAAGCACGCCTCTCATGATCCCGGGAGGAGCCCTTGCCGGCGGCCTCTACATGATGTGGATAGTCGTGGCCTTCGGCCTCACGGGAAAGCACGGCACAGCGACCCTAGTGGGCCTGGTACAGGCGATCCTCGTCATGATAACCGGAGTCTCCGGCTCCCACGGCGCCATGAGCCTTCTGAGCTATACGATGCCGGGCATCCTGGTGGACGTCGTGTTTCTGATCCTGCGCCGCGGGATCGATTCGATGCCCCTTGCGCTCCTCGCCGGCATCCTGGCCAACGTCGCGGGCACCGTTTGCGTAAACTTCGTATTTTTCTCGCTCCCCTTCATACCCATGCTGCTCAGCCTCTGCGTCGCTGCCTTCTCAGGCGGCGTCGGAGGGGTCCTGAGCTGGCTGCTGCTGGAGGCGCTGGGCCGTTACGGCATCAGGAGGAAAAAAACGTGAGGAAACGGATGAAAACCATGCTGCCGCGGGCGGTCTGCGCCGCGGCAGCGCTGCTTATGCTGCTAACCGCCGGCTGCGGCGCGAAGGGTCCCTACACGGTCATCGACGCTTCCTCCATGACGGAGACGAAAGATGTCAGCGCGCGCACTGTAGAAGGGGAATGCCTGGTATACACGGAGAAAGGCGACGTCTTCCGGGCTGAGGATTACAAGGTCAGGGAGACGCTCACCGGCGTCATTACGGATCCGCCGAAGCGTACGGTCATGGACGCCGCAAAGCAGGCGGGAGAGTGGCTGGACGCGGGAGAGCGCGTGATGATCATATACATCGACGGCCTCGGCTGGCAGGCTTTTGAACGCGCGGTCGGGGACGGAGCGCTCCCGAATCTGGAAAAACTCTCTTCTGAGATGTGCGCGTCCGTATATCCCACTATCACGCCTGTGAACTACGCCGCCATGGTGACGGGCCGCCCGCCGGCGGAGAACGGCGTCACGAAGCGGGGCATCCATGCGATAGGCTGCGACACGGTCTTCACATACGCCGCGTCCCTGGGGCTCGCGTCCTACGTGTCGGAAGGCGACATACAGATCCTAGCGCTGCCGGACGCCGAAATGGAACTCTCGCCTGACCTTAACGGCAGCGGTACGGGAGACGACGAGATATTCGGGTGCGCCATGGAGCATATGAGCTCGTGCGACCTGCTGTTCGTCCATTTCCACAGCGTTGACGACGCATCCCACGAGTACTCCCCGGTATCCGAAGAGGCGAGAGACGCCCTCGTGACCGTAGACGGCTGGTGCGGAGAGCTGATGTCCGCCTGGGACGGGCGTGTGATAATAACCTCCGACCACGGACAGCACGTGCAGGACGGCACCGGTGACGCCGCCTACGCCGACAGGAAAGGCACACACGGCGATTTCGCCGTTTCGGACATCCTCGTCCCGTATCTCACGCGGTGAACACCGCGTATACAATAATGATCGGACCAGTGGTATAATCATGACTGCAAAGAAGAGAAACATACTGATCGCCGCCGCCGTGCTCATCGTTCTGGCGGCAGCTGCGCTCATCCTGTCCCTGCTCAACCGCCCGGAGGCGTCGGAACCGGGACAGCTGACCGTCTCACGCGGTGAGACCGAAAAGGTCTACATGATGGCGGACGTAAAGAAGCTTCCATATGTCGAGGTGGAAAAGGAGATCGTCTCCTCGAGCTTCGATAACGACGAAGGCGTGTTCCGGGGAGTGCCACTGAGGGCGCTGCTGGAAGACGCCGGGATCGGCCTCTCGGACGCCGTTCAGGTCGTGATACGTTCCGAGGACGGTTTCGTGTCCGTTTGCCCGGCGGAGGAAGTGAGGAGCAGCGACTCGGCGCTCCTCGTCTACGCAAAGAACGGCGAGCCTCTCGGCGGCATGGAAGACGGTGGAAGCGGCCCTTTCCGCGTGATTATGACGGACGACGAGTTCGGGAACCGGAGCGCGAAATACGTCTGCAGTCTCGAAGTGAGGTGAGGACTGCTTGAGCATCATAGAAGTCAGGGATCTGTCCCTCGCCTATGAAGACGGCCCCGCCGTTCTGGACGGGATCAGCTTTACTGCGGAAGAGGGCGAGGCCCTGGTGTTCGCGGGGCTCTCCGGCAGCGGGAAGACCACGCTGTGCAGCTGCCTCTGCGGCATACTGCCGCGCTCGGAACCGGTAGCCTTTTCCGGGAGCGTAACGGTGGACTGCACGGATATCCCCGGGACGCCCCTTTACGAGTGCGCTCAGCACATAGCGATGGTGTTCCAGAACCCGGACGACCAGCTGGTGTGTTCGGCGGTGGAGGACGAGCTCGCCTTCGGGCTGGAGAACCTCTGCGTGCCGCCGGACGAGATCCGGCGCCGGGTGGACGCGATGATGGCCGAGTTCGGCCTTTCCGGCATGGCGGAGAGCGATCCGGCGAAACTGTCCGGCGGGCAGAAAAAGCTGGTGACGATAGCGTCCACGCTCATCCTGGGGCCGAAAGTGATAGTGCTGGACGAGCCCATGACGGGGCTCGACGCCGACAGCAGGGAACTGGTCCTGCGCGCTGTTGAACGGCTGAAGGAACGCGGCTGCACCGTAGTGGCGGTCGAACACGATCTTTCTCTCGCTTCCTACGCGGACCGTATTCTGTATCTGAGGGACGGAAAGCTCAATGATAACCCTTGAGGACGTACATTTCTCGTACCCGAAAGCTGAACATGACCTGATAGACGGACTCAGCGGGGAGATACGCCCCGGTGAGCGCGTAGCCGTGACCGGAAAGAACGGCTGCGGCAAGACGACGCTCGTGCGTCTCATAACGGGGATACTGCGCCCGTCGTCCGGGCGCATCCTGATAGATGGCGACGACATCGCACCTCTTGACCTTTTCGAGATAGGGAAACGCGTGGGATGCGTGTTCCAGGATCCGTCCCGGCAGCTCTTCTGCGCCACCCTGGACGAGGAGGTCAGATACGGGCTCGTTAACATGGGACTGCCCGAAGACGAGATAAGACGGCGTGCGGACAGATACATCGGGTTCTTCCGCCTGCAGCACAGGAGAGACGCGTTCCCCGGCCTTCTGAGCCAGGGCGAGAAGCAGCGGGCGGTGCTCGCGGCAGTTCTGGCGATGGGCCCACGGTACATAGTGCTGGACGAGCCGACATCCGGCCTCGACATGGAGGCCCGGGAGGACCTCGGCAACGCCCTGAAGGAACTCAGCGCGGAGGGCTGCGGCATCATGTTCGTCAGCCACGAGCGCAGCTTCATCGACAGGTTCGCCGACAGAGAGTGGGTGATGCGGTGAGGCTCGACAGGCTCGACCCGAGAGTGAAGATCTTCATGATGCTCGCCATATCCACGGCATCCGTGGCCACCCGGGATCCGGTGCTGATGCTCATGCTCCTGGTCTTCACCTTCCTTCTGCTCCTGGCCGGCGGTGTGCCGGTGAGCAGGGCGCTCTGGCGTGTGCGCGGGGCGATGGGACTAATACTCTCTATCTTCATTCTCCAGTGCATATTCGACCGGAGCGGAGGCCCGCTTATACGGATCGGGGACTTCACGCTCGTAACGCGGGGAGGCTTCAACGCGGCCCTTTACGTCATGCTGCGCCTCCTGACGGTGCTCCTGTCCGCCCTCATAATCCTGACCGGCAGGCGGAGAGACTACCTGCTGGCCCTCAGCCAGCTTGGCCTGCCCTATGAACTGTCCTTCATGGTCATGGCCGGCCTTCACTTCCTGCCTCTTTTGAGGGATGAGGCCCAGGACGTCATGTGCGCCGTACAGATGCGCGGGACGAAGATGAAAAAAGCGCCCCTGAAACAGCGGGCGCAGGTGTATCTGAAGATGGCGGTGCCGATAGTCGCCGGAGCGATCCGCCGGAGCGAGCAGATGTCCGTGGCCATGGAAGCCCGGGCCTTCCGCGCGCTGCCGAAGCGCACCAGCATGCGCAGGCTCGTCATGAAGAAGAGCGACTGGGCATGGCTGATCGTCTTTACGGTGCTGCTGGCGCTTATGATCGCGGCGTCGAAACTGTGGATATAGGCCTGCCGCGGACAACAGGAAAAACAAAACGCCCGGAGCGGTCCAGAGGGACTGCCCGGGCGTCTGCATTATCCGTTTTTGATCATTTCATGAGCATCTCTATGTGGTGGCCGAGCGGCCCGGAGGAAAGATCGTCGTAGTCGATTATCTTTATGTCCAGATCCGCCGCCCTGTGGCGGGTTATGGCGCGGCAGCGCTCCGCCGTAACGATAGCGGCTTTGGCGATTTTGCCGCCGAAACGGTCCCGGAGGACGGCCAGTTCGTTTATGGCCTCCGTGCTGATATCCCCGGTCTTGCAGCTGACGAACACGGGCACGATGCCGCGGGTCGCCATTACGTCTATCTCGTTGGTCACGCCCTCCCGCATGTGGTCGCTGTCCCAGTCGACGACTGCGCTCGTTACCACGTCGCTGAAGAGCCCGCTGTCCAGAAAGGCCTTGTATACATAGAGTTCGAGGACCATGCCGACGTCGCGCAGGAAAGTCCGGACAGTCTCGTCGCGGAAGCGGAAGGAGACGCCTTCGGTACGCGACACTTTCAGTCCGCTGATGAAGCCCAGATCTTTGATGTCCACCAGCGCCGGTTCGTTTGCCGAGATACGCCCCCCGCGTTCGGATTTGACCTCGTAATTCCCGGTGACGTCGAGATAGATCGGCTCATCCTTCGGCACGTACGACACGCGCTGGATATACCCTACGATGTCCACCCAGTCGCGGCGGTATTTCATGTACAGGTCGAAGAACGGATCGATGACGTCCATATATCCGGCTAGGATGCTATTGTCCACGCGCCCGGTCCGCAGAGCGCCTCCGGCCATGAGGAAGCAGTCCTCCACGCTGTACTCGGTCTCGCACTTGAGGTCCTCGGCCATGGGCGCGTTGTGGATATCGAAGAACATGTTCTTGGAACGGCTGTACGTGAACGCAGGGATGCCGGTCTCGGCGCAGAGAGCTCCTCCCGCGAAGAGCGCCGCGTCCGTGCCGCCCGTTATATCCAGGACGCAGTCGGGGTAGGTCTCGGTTACCGTCCGGAGCTGCTTTTTGATTTTCTGGGCGTTGTAGATGCTGCTCTCGAGAAAGACGAGTTCTGTCTTTACTCCGCGGTGGGCGTAGAACTCGCGCATCTTCCTCTGCATTGCCTTGTCCTGGGCGGCCTCGGAGGGGCAGAGGAACACGATCGTCTCCGGTTTGAAGATCTCGCCGGCGAGCACGTTCTCGACCGGCCTTTCGTCATACAGTTCGATAAGCGTCTTCATGGAAAGGTCGCTCCTTAACTGAAGGTATATATGCATTATAACAGCGTATCCCTGATCCCGCAATGCAGAAGGGACCGGAGCGGATGAAAAATGTCCTGTAAAAATTTTTGAAAAAATAACAAAAAAAGCTATTGACTTTTACAAGTTAAAGTGTTAAAGTACGACACAAGAAACGCGATGACGAAGAATCAGTAAGACGCTGGATCGCTTTTTCAGAGAGCCGCCGGTCGGTGCAAGACGGCAGAGCGCAGTGTCCGAATTACCCTTCCGAGCTGCGATCCGAACGCACAGAACCGTGCAAGTAAGAGAGACGGGGGCGCCCGTTACAGCGCTGCGGATATGTAAGTATCCCAGAGGCCGCGTCCGTGAGGCCGCGGTAAACTGAGGTGGTACCACGAAGTAATTTCGTCCTCTGTGCCCGTACGGGCCGGAGGATTTATTTTTTTGGAAAGGGGCATGGTCATTATGTCCGGTCTTGGTGTAAAAATCGCGATACTCGTTATTTTCTTCGGAATCATGGTAGGTGTCGGCATCTACTGCCGCAGGCACGCTACCGACGTCAACGGTTTCGTCCTCGGTGGACGCAACGTCGGCCCGTGGCTCACGGCTTTCGCATACGGCACTTCCTACTTCTCCGCGGTCGTCTTCGTAGGCTACGCGGGTCAGTTCGGATGGAAATACGGTATAGCGGCGACTTGGGCGGGCATAGCAAACGCCATCCTCGGTTCATACCTGGCCTGGGTGGTCCTCGGCCGCAGGACGAGGATCATGACCCAGCATCTTGATTCAGCGACGATGCCCCAGTTCTTTGGAAGACGCTTCGATTCCAGGGGACTCAAACTCGTGTCCTCCGCGATAATATTCATTTTCCTCATCCCCTACACGGCTTCTCTCTACAACGGTCTTTCACGTCTGTTCGGAATGGCCTTCAGCATCGACTACTCCGTATGCGTCATAGCGATGGCGGTACTGACGGCGGTCTACGTCATCGCCGGCGGATACATGGCGACTGCGGTCAACGACTTCATCCAGGGCATCATAATGCTGTTCGGAATCGTGGCGGTCATCGTGGCGGTCCTGAAGAGCCAGGGCGGTTTCATGTCGGCCCTGGACGCTCTGGGCAAAGTTTCCGATCCTTCAGTCTCCGAGACCCCGGGCATCTTCGCCTCCTTCTTCGGCCCTGATCCGGTGAACCTCCTTGGAGTCATGATACTCACGTCTCTCGGCACATGGGGCCTTCCGCAGATGGTCCAGAAGTTCTACGCGATAAAGAGCGAGAAATCCATCAACAAAGGCACCGTGATATCCACTCTGTTCGCTTTCGTCGTAGCGGGCGGATGCTACTTCCTCGGCGGTTTCGGCAGACTCTTCGGCGACAGGGTCAACGTCGCGGCCGAGGGCTTCGACGCCATTATCCCCGCGATGCTTTCCGGTCTGCCTGCCATCCTCATAGCGATAGTCGTCATCCTGGTCCTGTCCGCGTCCATGTCCACGCTCTCATCCCTGGTGCTCACCTCCAGCTCGACGCTCACCCTCGACTTCATAAAGGGAAGCGTAAAGAAGGACATGAACGAAAAGCAGCAGCTTATATCCATCAGGATACTCATAGCCGTGTTCATCGTCATTTCCGCAGTGATCGCGATCTTCCAGTACAACTCGAACGTGTCTTTCATCGCGCAGCTGATGGGCGTGTCCTGGGGCGCGCTGGCCGGCGCGTTCCTGG
>CAMZHU010000016.1 GCA_947306975.1 uncultured Clostridia bacterium
CATATGTAAAGGAAGCGCCGCGGCATAGATGCCGCGGCGCATTAGCATGTGTGATGATCTGGATTTAACGTAGATACTGGTGTTTACGCTGCAAGTACAACGATGTCGGCGTCTGTGACTTCGATGTCGTCCGTGACGACGCCGGTGATGTCATCGCGCTTGGCGCAGAAAGAGCAGAGACGCGTGCGGTTAGCGGCGATAGCCTGTTCTACCGTTCCGTAAGTGAGCTCCTCGCTGTGGTTGAGCGCCTGGCAATCGTCGTGTGTATGATAGACATGACCGAAGCGCGTCCAGAAAACGTCGCTGTTGATAGCTTCCATGGCCGCCTGCTGCTGTTCGGCAGAAACGGGATTGAAGTCATAGCTCGAAACACCGCCGATTAGAAGCGCAACTATGGCCACGACGAGCGCTATCGCCTTCGTCTTTTTGTCTATATCCTTGTTTGTAAGGAGAACTATGATGAACGGGATAAAGGCGAGTACGCATACGATGACGCCCATGTTGTTCCAGAGCCAGAAAGTGAGAGGGTTCTTCTCGGACGCGGGCTTTATGCGGTTCGCTTTTTTCCACAACTGCGCGCCGATTATAACGCACGCAAGATCGAGGACGAGGAAGACGATGAGCTGGGCTAGCTGGGACATGAACTTGAGGTCGAATTTGCCGAGCACCACGAGCAGGGCCAGGATCTCAAACGCGATAGCGACGACCCAGAGAATGATCGCACCGATGCGCAGGCCGGTTGCGTTACCTACGGGAGCGGCAGCTTGGGCGGCGGGTTTCTGTATATTGTTTATATCCACCTCTTCGCCGGTGTCCGCAGAAACGATTTTTTTCTTCTTTTCTTCAGCCACGGTTTTCCGCACTCCTTCACAATAGCATTTATGTGGTTTTACAGATTATATTATTATTATAAGACTCTGACCGGAGCGTGACAAGATGTTTTGTTCCATAAAGCGATTTTCTATACTAACACAAGGTTTAGTTTGACATTTCTGGTTTGACTACATATAATCAAATCATCGAAAACGGAAACACTGATATACTTTCTATAAGGAGATGTCAACATGGATCTTAATTCACTGATGGGCAGCCTTCTCAGCGGCGACAGCATTGCAAACCTCAGCCAGCTCAGCGGCGCTTCCCAGAAGAACGTAAAAGACGTTCTGAGTTCCGCACTTCCGTCCATACTCGAAGGCGCAGTCAACCAGGCGAACGACGAGAATACTGTCGAGGGTTTTGCCAATGCGCTCCTCTCTCACGCAAAGGACGATACGAGCGACGTCGCTTCCTTTATGTCCAAGGTAGACCTTGAGGACGGCGGCAAGATCATCGGCCATCTGCTCGGCAACAACAAGGAAGCAGCCACTCAGGAAGCTGCTACCAGAGCCGGACTCTCCGTAGGAAAGACCGGCATCATCCTCGCACTTCTTGCCCCGATGCTCATGAGCCTGCTCGGACAGCAGACTCAGCAGACCCAGCAGGCGCAGCAGGTTCAGCAGACCCAGCAGCCCCTTCAGCTCCAGCAGCAGCCTCAGCAGTCTGCTGCCAGCCTTCTCGGCGGCGCAGGCGGACTCGGTGGTCTGTTCAGCGGCCTTCTCGGCGGCGGTGCTTCAAGCAGCACTTCCAGCGGCAACGCAGGCGGAGGCCTTGGAAGCATACTGATGAATCTGCTCAAATAAGCGGATATTTAGAGCACATTAGAGTTAACGTGCGGCGCAGATATCGAACGGATATCGGCGCCGCGCGCTTTTTGTTGTTTCGCTCTTGCTCCGCGGATGTGCAGGTGATATCATCAAATAACAGATATCCGAATTACAGAGACCGAGGTCGATTCAGATGACACAGATCGAGCGTATTAAATACTTTGAATGCCTTCTCGACAGGACTTCTGCAGCTGCGGAACGTTTTGAAGCAGCACTTAAAGAATTTGAAGCGGTGCAGCCCTTAGCGGCTGAACTTGCCGCTTACTACGGCAGCAAAAAATGGCGTCGTGATTTCGAGGACGACGAAGCCGGCAAATTCCCGGAGAATCTCAAACGCGGTGTCCTCAGCGAGGACGCTGTGTACGACGCGTTGGCTGAAAATGACAGATTGTGCTCGATGATCAGTAAATAAGACCTTGAAGATGGATCGCTGACGGAAGGGGGTTCTGTTCATGGAAACTGACAGGATAGCAAGAATAGAGCGGCTCTTCAGACGTCGGCACTGTATCAAAAAAACAGTAAACCTGGTTATATCCATACTTATAGTCGTACTTGGAGTCACTTCGTTCGTGTATATCTGGAACTGTGACGGTGACGGTATCATGACATTCCGATGAATGACCGTGGACGGAACGCTGTTCACTACTGCCATCGCTCTATACTATGTCATCGTCAGCACTTTGGAGATGGTGTTTTACACCGAAGTGACCAGCCGGGGCGTCTACTATATGCGGCTGGCTTCAGCGGTAGCTGAAGGCCTGATAATGGTGGTCGTATTGCTCAGTCAGCTTCCGTTTGCTTCGCAGCATATGCATGTTTTCCGTTACGATATGTTCAATATGCACCTTCTGATACCGGTGCTCACGATCCTTTCATTCATGATCAACGATTCTCCCATCGGCAGGCTCACATTCAGACAGAAACTGCACGGGCTGTGGTTTGTAACGCTGTATGCGGTCGTGATGCTGACGCTTGTGACAGCGGGAGTCATCCCGACCGGTAGGATACCGTATTACTTTATGGACATCGTACATATGCACGTACTTGCGTCAATAGGCTGGCTTTTGCTGATCTGTTTTATCAGTTATCTGTTATCATACTTGCTTTCGGAAGGAAACCGCAGACTGACATGGGCGTGGTTCAAGAATGTCGCTTCCAGGTGAACATGTCATCCGGAAAGACTGCAGAGAATTAGAATTATAGGTGTTTTAATGATCAGAATACTGTTTGTGTGCCACGGCAATATATGCCGCAGCCCTATGGCCCAGTTCATTCTTCGCGACATGGCAGAAAAAGAAGGCCTGAGCGGAAAGATCTCTGTCGATTCAGCCGCGACTACAAGCGAAGAAATCGGAAACCCGGTATATCCGCCGGCGGCGAGGGTATTGAAAGAACATGGGATCAGCTGCGCAGGACATGTTGCGCGCAAAATGACGCGTGCCGATTACGGCAGATACGACCTGCTAATAGGAATGGACAGCGAAAACATCAGAGACATGCAACGTATATGCGGGGGAGATCCTGAAGGAAAAATACGGCTTTTGTTGGAGTTTGCCGGACGTCAGAACGGGGAAGTAGCTGATCCATGGTATACACGCGACTTCAGCGAAGCCTGGAGAGATATCGAGGCCGGTTGCAGGGGGCTGCTTGAAGTCCTCCGTAAGGACCGGGACTGCGCCGGCAGGTAAGCGATCAGCTATGCGAAATATTTAAGAAATAAACACCGGAGGTGCTCAATGGATACCAGTATCCGTGCAAAAAAGATAACGCAGACAAGCGTGGTAGGAATAATAGCCAATGTGTTCCTGGCGGCGTTCAAGGCAGTGGTCGGACTAATATCCGGATCGATCGCCATTGTACTCGACGCTGTCAACAACCTAACGGACGCGCTCTCTTCAGTGATCACAATCGTCGGCGTGAAGCTTGCGAGGCGCAGGCCGGACAACAAGCATCCGTTCGGATACGGAAGGATAGAGTACTTCAGCGCTATCATTATTTCGGTGATAGTCCTGGCGGCGGGCGTTACGTCGCTTGTTGAGTCAGTAAAAAAGATCTTTCATCCTGAAATGCCGGACTTTTCAACGGTCACGATCATAATCGTGGCGCTAGCCGTCGTGGTCAAATTTTTCCTTGGCAGGTATGTAAAGGCGCAGGGGAAACGGTATAACTCAGACGCGCTGGTCGCATCAGGTTCCGATGCGAGCTTCGATGCGATCATCTCCGCGGCGACTCTTTTAGGCGCGCTGATAACTCTCATATTCCATATAACGCTCGACGGCTACATCGGCGCCGTCATTTCGGTATTCATCATAAAAGCCGGTATAGAAATGCTGCTCGAGTCTGTCAGCAGCGTGATGGGAAACCGCGCGGACAGCGAGACGACGCGTGAGATCAAAGAGACCGTCTGCAGTGTGGACGGCGTGCTGGGAGCTTACGATCTCATCCTTCACAATTACGGGCCCGACTCGGCCATCGGCTCGGTCCATGTCGAGATACCGGATACTATGGAGGCCGGTGATATACACAGGATGACGCGCCGGATACAGGGTACCGTACTGGAAAAATTCCACGTTTTCCTCACAGTAGGCGTATACGCGGTGGACAGCGAACATACGGAAGAACGTGCCAGGATCACGGAACTGGCACTTGCTCATGACGGAGTCATCGGAGCTCACGGGATATTCTTCGACGATGATAGAAAAACGGTATCACTCGATCTGGTCATCGACTTTACCGTAAAGGATAAAAGCGAGCTGTCCGAAACTGTTTCAGAAGAGATACGCGGGATACTGCCGGGATACGAGGTATATATCAATTTCGACGCCAATTACAGCGACTGATGCTGAATGAAGATCTTGAAGCGGGGAGGGAAACGATATGGCGACAAAAGACGCGGTACTTGAACTTCTCAAAAGGAACAGGGGAGAGTATGTATCCGGAGCCGCAGCCGCGGAGACGCTGGCGATCACTCGCACTGCCGTATGGAAGGCTGTCAAAGCGCTTCAGGACGAAGGGTATGAGATATCCGCCGCCACAAACAAAGGCTATATGCTGGCGCCCGACTCGGACGTTATATCGCCCGCGCTCATAAGAGAACTGTTGGACGGCGTGGTCAGACCGGAGCAGATAGAGGTGGACAGATGCGTAACATCAACGCTAGACATTGCCAGAAAACTTGCGGAGCAGGGTGCGCCGGAGGGAACGGTGATCATCGCCTCGGAGCAAACTGCAGGACGCGGAAGGAGAGGTAGGTCTTTTTACTCGCCTCCCGGGACAGGCGTTTATATAAGCGTTCTGCTGCGCCCGGTGCTGCCCGCGGAACGGGCGGTGCTGGTTACTACCGCGACGGCTGTAGCCGCGTGTGAGGCCATAGAGAGCGTCACGGGAGAGACTGCCGGCATCAAATGGGTAAATGATATCTTTGTCAGGGGCAGAAAGGTCAGCGGGATACTTACGGAAGCTTCCTACAGCATGGAGAGCGGTAGCCTTGATTATGCCGCGCTCGGGATAGGGCTTAACGTATATCCTCCTGAAGGAGGGTTCCCGCCGGAGATAGCAGATACGGCGGGATCTATACTGGGGAATAGACAGCCTGACGCTCGAAGCAGGATCGCCGCTGAATTCGTAAAACGCTTTTTGGAGATATACGCAGATTTGGACAGAGCCGGATTCGTCGACGAGTACAGGCGGCGCAGTATCGTTCTTGGGAAACGTATATCGGTTATATCCGCTTCCGGTTCACGACGTGCAGAGGCGCTGGATATAGACGGCGAATGCAGACTGATCGTCCGCTATGAAAACGGGGAAACGGCAGCCTTGTCGTCCGGGGAGATAAGTATACGCTTGTAAAGGAATAAAGAGACAGCGCAGCGGTCTTACGCTGCGCTGTTGTTATATCCAAATCAGATAATAATCCTTGCAAATCGGATAATAATAGGGTATCATATATCCGGAAAGGATGATGAACATGAAAACATCCATTGGTGAGAAACTGAACGCGCTGCGCTGCGCGCGGGGCATATCACAGAAAAGGGCGGCTGAACTGCTGCGAGAAGAGGGCATTTATGTAACGAATCAGGCGGTGAGCAAATGGGAGACGAATCTCACACAGCCGAACGCCGAGCAGTTCCTTGCGCTCTGCCGTATTTACGGCGTTAAGGATGTCATGGCCGAATTCAGCGTTGCATCCGGAAGGTCGCTCCTCAATGCAGAGGGCAGAAGAAAAGCCGACGAATATGTAGGACTGCTGATAGCGAGCGGAATGTACAAGGATGAAAGTGATGATGCCGTCCGAACCGCACGTATCATACCGGTGTTCCGGCTTGCTGCATCCGCAGGAACAGGTCAGTTCCTTGACTCGGATGAATACGATAATATCGAAGCCGATTCCTCCGTGCCTGAAAGCGCGGATTTTGGCGTGCGTCTTGCAGGCGACAGTATGACGCCGCGTTTTGCAGACGGTCAAATAGTCTGGGTGCATCGTCAGGAGACACTTGACAGCGGCGAGACAGGAGTTTTCCTCTACGGAGGGGACGCATACTGCAAACGTTTCGAGCGTTCAGACGGCGTCGTAAGGCTCGTATCGCTGAACGCTGAATACAGACCTATAATAGTCGATCCGGAAATAGGACTCCGTGTTTTCGGTAAGGTCGTCGGCTGACAAAGGATAATATAAAAAGGGCAGCGCACATTATGCGCCGCCCTTTTTTATGCGTTGTTATACTGCTGGGATAATCTGAAATAAGATCAGATTAGTACTTCGGAGCGTTGACAGTCAGCCACTCAAGAGCGCCGGTGCCGTCGAGGCCGGCAGCATCCATCTCAGCAGCCTTCTCCTTCATGAGGACGTCAGCGGCTTCGAGCATCTCAGCAGCGCACTTCTCGTTCATTTCCTGAACATGGAACTCAGCGCCGCTAGCTTCGATCTGCTTCAGAGCATCCGGGTCTGCGCAGGCGGAGTATTCGTTGGCAGCCTCTCTGAAGTCTTCCAGAGACTTGTCAAAGATAGCCTGAGCTTCGGGATCCATGCTGTTGTAGAGCTCACGGGACATGCTGACGCGGTTCTCGGGGAAGTAGTACGGATGCGTGGTGGCATAGTGAGCAACTTCATAGATGCCGAAGGTGTTGGTGCCGCCGATGGAGAAGAACGCGCCGTCGATGACGTGGAGCTTGATGGACTCGAAGATGTCAGGGGAAGCGACCATGGTGCCGACAGCGCCGGTGGCGTTGACGAAGCTCATAGCGGAGCCGGTGGCACGAATGGTCAGACCCTTAAGGTCGTCCATGCTCTCAACGAACTTGTCGGTGAGGATCCAAGCCATGTAGCAGGGAACATATCTGCCAAGTACGTAGAACTCTTCATCCATTGATTCCGGGAAAGCCTTGGTGTAGTCAGGCATCATGTTGTTGAAAGCCTGGAGGCTGTTGCAGCGGACGCCGCACATGTTGACGAGTTCGCAATACGGATAAACGCCGGTGTAGAATGCGAAAGCATCCTGAGCGACGTCGATGGTGCCGGTGCGGATAGCGTCAAGGCCGGAGCCCATGCCGCAGATAGCACCGCTGGCATAGTCCTCGAAAGTGATGCGGCCGTTGGAGTACTCGGTAACCGCTTTCTCCCAGGGCTCGATCAGCGTGTCGTAGTAGATGGAGGGCTTGGGGTCCATGATGCCGACGCGGACTACATACTTTTCAGTATATTCCTTCGCGGGCTCTTCTTCCTTCTTGCCATCGTCTTTGTTGTCTGCAGGGGTGTTGTTGCTCGGAGCGGGCGTGCTGTCGCCGCTGGGAGCAGGAGTGCTGTTGCCGCAAGCTGCAAGAACAGCAACGAGCATAACAATTGCGAGGATAACTGCAATAATCTTTTTGGACATGCGTAGTTGCCTCCTGTTTTTAATTTTTTTCAGTTTGAATATGCTACACATTAATGAAACAAACTCTTCTTCAGGTCCGGAAACGCCACACTAGGTTATGGCATGCCGTGGAGCATCATATGTACGTCTTCCCAGCGAAACGACTGTGATGCGGACAGAGGCATACGGGCGGCAAAACCGGATCAGAGTTAGAGCCCATTTACTGATAATAATATAGTATCCTTGAAAATAATAGTCAAGAGTTTTATTAAAACATTTAGACAAATATTAAAACATGTCTTAACAATTTACGCAGCAGTGTGCCTGCTGCTAACTGTGAAGGGCGCGCCGTACCGGCGCGCCCTTACGACGGGGTTATATCGGGATATCAATAGCGGGAGCCGGGGCCGCCGGAGAAGTGGAGAATGGGTCTAGTCATCTCTTCGATAACGAAGGGGCAGTGCTCCATTCCTGCAGGTATATATATGACAGTGCTCTTTGTGAACTCTATCCATTCGCCGTCCATGTAGAACTTGATCTTTCCACCGAGATTATGGGGGTCGTTGGGATCGCTGCTTACGAATCCGACGAACTCGTCGAAGTCGTGGGTATGCGTGGGCGGCTTGGGTTCGCGGGGCTTCTTGAACCACGCGAGTTCGATATACGGGGAACCGGGCATCTCGCTGGGATCGAGCCATACGATCTTTCCGAGTATAGAAGGATCGGTGTCTTTCCCGGGCATGGGCGGACGGCAGCGGTAGGAGATGAGCTCTCTGAGGTCGCCGCGGCCTGAACTCGAGCCGGCGGGGCTGTCCGTGCTGTCGGGCATCCTTTGCTCATAGTGACCATCCGGAGTTCCGGAGAAGTGGATTATCGGCTTCTTTACATCCTGCATGATGTAGGGGCAGTGAGGCACGCCGGCAGGTACATAGATGATGGCGCTCTTCTCGATGGTGAGCCATTCGCCGTCCATCCAGAAAAGGACCTTGCCGTTGAGTTCCTGAGGATTCTCAGGATCGCTGCCGACAAAGCCGATATACTCGTCGGCGTTGTGAACATGTGAGCCGGGGCAGAACATGACGGTCTGCTCGTACCAGGTTATCATGAAGTGCTGAGTGGCCTCGGGCAGGACCTTGTCGTTCATCCATACGATATTCTGGCGTGTGGTTTTGCCCTCAGCGTCGAGTTCATGGGAATTCGGCATGGGCTCAGTGAGAAAATATTTGTCAAGTCTTCCCATTATTAATCATGCTCCTTTGGGTTTTATGGCGCGAGGCCGTGTAAAAACGGCCTCGCAAGGTTTTTTATATTGCGTTTTTAATTGACTTGCCGATCACATAAGGAGATCGGGGAGAACAGTCGCGATCTGCGGGAAGATGCCGAGGCATATAGCGCAGACAACGTATGCCACGAAGAATGGTGCGCATCCTTTAAATACCCTCGTCAGACTTTCTCCCGTGCATCCTGCGGTCAGGTAGCAGGCAGTGCCGACAGGCGGGGTGACAGCGCCGAGGCCGACGATAACGACCATGTATGCGCCGAACCAGATATCACTGTATCCGAGAGCCTTGATAACGGGGAGGAAGATCGGGGTGGTGATGAGGATGATCGCGATACCGTCGATCATGCATCCGAGCACGAAGTAGATGAGCGTCAGGATGACGATGACCCAGACTCTGTGGATATCGAGGTTTGTGATGAGTTCGGAGATCGCGTTCGGGATACGGCTGTAGGTGAACATGTTGCCCATGCACTTTGCGGCGGCGATCATGCAGTAGATCATACCGGACATCGTGAGGGTATCCTTCATAGCCTTGAAGAGCGCCTTCCATTTGAAGCGCTTGAAGATGATAGCAACTATCATCATGCCGACAAAACCGACGCAGCCGGCCTCAGTCGGGGTGAACCAGCCTGCAAACATACCGCCGAAGGACAGTACGAATACGAGGATGACTTCGATGAAGCCGCCGTGGCGGATGGCCTTCCATCTTTCCTTGGCGGTAGCCTTTGTCTCACGGCCCGGCGCGTTGTTCGGGTTGATCCTGCACATGATCTCGATGGTGATGAGGAAGAGGATCATGAGGAAGATACCGGTGGTGATACCGGCCATGAGAAGTTTGCCGACGGACGCCTCAGCCGCGATACCGTATGTTATGAGGTGAAGGCTGGGCGGGATGAGAACGGACAGGCAGCAGCAGGAAGCGATGGTGCCGGTCGCAAGCTCGACGGAATAGTTGTATCTTTTCATCTGCGGGTGTGCGACGCTGCACATAAGGCTGCAAGTCGCGGCGGAGGAGCCGCATATAGCGCCGAATATAGCGCAGACGATAGCAGTCGATTTTGCAAGTCCCGCGTTCTGATGGCGGGTGAGCGTCTGGAAGCAGTCGTACAGGTCATCGCCTATACCTGTTTCCATTGCCAGTAGTCCCATGAGTATGAACATGGGGGCGACGCTGGTGGTGTAGCTCGTAAATCCGGAGAAAACGGAAGCTTTAAGCGTATCGAATGCGGCGGTGGGAGTTCGCAGAAGGAACAGGCATCCGCCGACGCCGGAGATAGCCATGGAGACGGTTACAGGTACGCCCGCAAAGACAAGTACCAGGAATCCGGCCAGCGCTATTATTCCGACAAGAAGACTAGTAGACATTACTGTTGGCTCCTTTCAGTTCTTTAATAGACGGTTATGCCGGCGAATCAGATGTCAAGATCGCCCTGCTCGGCCAGTTCGGCTATCCTCTTTGCCTTTTCCTCTTCGCTCAGTTTGCGGAGATCCGGACCGCAGTTGTCAGTCACAAGATCCTTGATCGCCTCAATGAGCTGGAACAGGAAAACGAGCGTGCCGAGAGCGAACCCGGCGAATATGATGAAGTAGAGGACAGAGTAGGGGAGATGCAGGGTCTCTGTCAGTCTTGAGGTTCCGGTCGTATATGTGATGGCGTCCGTAAGGCACAGATATGCGATGATGCCGAAAGCGATTACGCCGCACAGGGAGCCAAAGATGTAAAATGCCTTTTTGCCCTTAGGGCCGAGGTTCATCGTTACGAGGTCGACGGAGACGTGCTTGTTCTCAAAGCCTGTACGCGCCATGACGACGGCAATGGCAAGCATGAAACCGTACTCGATGATCTCAACAGCGCCGCTGATAGGAGCGTTGAAAAGAGTGCGCCCGATGATATTTATCATAGTGACGATGATGATGAAAGCGAAAATAACGCAGCTAGCAACACGGAAAGCTTTAGTTGCTTTGTCGATGAAGTTTTTCATATTAACCTCTCATTCTTTCAAGGAGTAAATGAGAACTGGCAAGGCGGCTGCCATTCGTATGACAGCCGCCTTGTCTGAATGCGATTACAGTAGCTGTCGCGAATCACTTGGCGGGAATGTGTCCCGCCTTAATCCGGTATCTATCTGTTTCGAATTAATACTTGGGAGCGTTGGCCTGGATCCACTCGAAAGCGCCGGTGCCGTCGAGGCCCGCAGCATCCATCTCAGCAGCCTTCTCCTGCATGAGCGGGAGGGCGACGTCGAGGAATTCCTTCGCGCACTCGTCAGTCATTTCCTTGGCGACGAATTCGGGCTTGATCTTCTGGATCTCAGCGAGAGACTCAGTATCGTTGTTTGTGCAGTAGTCGTCAGCAAGCTGCTTCCAGTCGGCCATGGACTTGTCGATGACTGCCTGAGCATCGGGATCCATATCGTTGTAGACTTCGCGGGAGAAGCAAACGACGTTCTCAGCGAAGTAGTACGGCAGGAAGGTGAAGTAGGAAGCTACTTCATAGGTGCCGAAGGAATAGATGCCGCCGAGGGAGAAGAAAGCTCCGTCGATGACGTTCAGCTTGATGGACTCAAAAATGTCGGGAGCGGGGACCATGGTGCCGACAGCGCCGGTGGCGTTGATGAAGCTCATGACGGTGCCGGTCGCACGGAGGGTCTTGCCCTTCATGTCAGCCATGCTCTCAACGATCTTGTCGGTGAGCAGAATGCCGGATGCAACGGGGCAGTATCTCGGGAATACATAGAACTCTTCATCCATGGATTCCGGGAATGCCTTGGTGTAGTCGGTCATCATGTTGTTGAATGCGACAAGGCTCTTGCAGGGGGTGCCGCACATGTTGACGAGCTCGCAGTAGGGATATACGCCGGTGTAGAAACCGAAAGCGTCCTGAGCGGCGTCGATGGTGCCTTTTCTGATGGAGTCAAGGCCGGTACCGAAGGTGCTGATGGAGCCGCTGACGTAATCCTCAAAGGTGATGCGGCCGTTGGAGTACTCGGTGACCTTCTCCTCCCAGGGACCGATCAGGGAATCGTAGTAGATGGAAGGCTTGGGGTCCATGATGCCGACGCGGATCACGTAGGTATCGGTGTACTCTTCCTTAGGGGTTTCTTCTTCTTTCTTATCTTCTTCTTTGTCTTTGTTGTCGCCGCTGGGAGCGGGAGCGGGGGCCGGAGCCGGCTTGTCGCCGTCGCCGCTGGGAGCGGGCGTGGAGTTCCCGCATGCGCAGATGGCGATTGCCATTGCAAGCACGAGAATCTCAAAGAGAATAGTTCTGAACTTCTTCATGTTAACCTCCTTAAAATGTGTGCTTTCCTAAAAAGCCTATAGGACGTGATTATTATAAAAGTATTAAGTCAAATTTAAAAGTCATAAAACCGTGTTAAGTTTCCATATTGGAAACAAATAGTGCATATTTTGATAGTCACACGTATATCGACAACAAGATATAGTGCCGAATGGCAGGTTAAGCTGTTTCTTTGCCGCTATATTGTGTTCGGATATTCAGGGACCCGCGAATACCGCACCGTAAAAACCTAGAAGTATCGTGGGTTCTGGAAGGATGACGCCGCCGTTTCTTGGGGAAATGCCCCGATTCAGATACGGTGAAAGCTCTATTCTTTGTTCCCGTCCGCAAAACTTGCACAGCAGTGCCGGAGAAGCTGCAGAGATCTGCGTTTATCATCCTTGGGAGAGAGGAAGTAGACACTGAAACCCATATTCCAGTCACTTATCCGTATGAACCGGACGCCGCTGTAGTTCTCGTCAGGATCAGAGGTGAGTATCGCGGCGGGCATTTTGCGGACTATACGGAGCAAAGTCGAGTCGTAGACATTGGAGAACATCGTCTTAAGCGTGAAACCCGATTTGTAGGCCAGTTCCTCGGCGATCCTCCATATGCTGTGTTCCTCGTTTTCGTTGGATATTGGGAAGATGAAGGTATAATCCTTGAGATCTGCGAAGTTGGCCACATCAGAAGTAGATGTGAAATATTCATCAGAGACGACCGCGTACTGTACGGGCTCATTCTTTATAAATCTCACGTCAACGTCATAGCCGTCGCAGTATATACCTAGCAAGGCATCTAGGTTGAAGTCGTCAGGCAGGGCGATAAAAGTTGCGTCGAGACGTCTTGCCCTGAGCATTTTCAGGAGATCGACGGACAGCTTCGGCGTCTGATGGACTTTTATACCGGGATTGGCGCCTATAAAATCGGACAGTATCTCCTGTTCAATAAAGTCATTGAAACGCAGGGGGGAGCCTATGCGTATGATGCTTTCATTGCCGTTTTTGAGACGTTTCACTAGTTCGAGGACGTGATGGTAGTCGTCATTGACGCGCTGTATAGCGGGTATGACTATCCTGCCCTCGGGAGTGAGCGACAGCTCGCTGGCCTTGTTTCCTCGGACGAAGAGCTTTATCCCCAGCTCGTTTTCGACGCCCGTCACATATTTTGATAATACAGAGTGAGAGTAAGACAGATTATCCGCAGCGTCGGCGAATCTCCGGTAGTTCACTATCTCGCTTATGATCTCTATCTCTTTTGTTTTCATATCCTGCTCCTTTATGGAACCGAGGCATGCTCGTTCATGCCCGGTATATCAAGAGGGTTGACTGACTCGTATACTTTACAACAAAAAATGCTGATGATATAATTCTCTTGTTAGGTAAACGAATACTTGATCTCCCCGGATCAGTACGGTTTTGATTGAAAGGACGGGTAATATGGAATTTAAACTGACTCCCCCCATCACGACAATGAAAGACGCATACAGCGTCGCAGGGAAGAACGTCGTCGTAACAGGCGGCAACCGCGGAATAGGTCGCGGGATAGTTCAGGCGTTCGCCGAGGGCGGCGCCAACGTCGTCATACTCTGCCGCAACCTCGAGAGCGGCAAAAAAGCGTGTGAGGAGATCGCTCCGCTCGGAGGAAAGTACGAGTGCTTCAAATGCGATATCTCCGACTATGACAACGTCAAGGAAGTAATCGTGAAGGTTTTCGATTTCCTCGGCTCCGTCGATGTGCTCGTGAACAACGCAGGCGTTGCTACCACCACGCCGTTTATCAGCCCGGACGGTCTCAAAGAGTGGCACCGTGTTATCAATACAGACCTCCACGGCGTCGCGAACGTGATATATGAGGTCGCTCCGAAGATGATCGATGCCGGCAAGGGCGGAGAGATAATCAACATCTCGTCCTGCGGCGGCGTCAGGGTCTCCGGCTGCAAGGAGCATCACAACGCTCCGTACAATGTGTCCAAAGCGGGCATCGATATTTTCTCGCGCTATCTGGCCGTCTGCCTGGGCGATTACGGTATCCGCGTGAACAGCATCCAGCCCGGTCTTATCCATTCTGATCTCGACAAGGATCTCCCAGCCGAATTCGTGGAGCGCACGATGAACAATCTGCCGTGCCACCGTTTCGGCGAGGGCATAGAGGTCGGCGCTTTCGCCGTCTACCTCAGTTCGCCTGCGGGCGTGCACCTTACCGGCGGCAACTACAACTTTGACGGCGGTCTGCTCTGCGTTAAGTAAAAGTCAATAACGTATTAGCGGCAGAGCCGGAGAATCGTGTGTTCTCCGGCTCTGTTTTGTTTTCAGTTTTTAATCAGGCGATGGGATTTCCGTTTTTATCGAAAAGTGGCAGAGGAGCGAGATATGTAATATCGCCGCGCTTCTGAGCTTCGCCTTCTGCGAGGACTGCCATACGGCCGACGATGATCCCTCCGGCCATCTTTACAAGTTCCTCGACAGCATGGAGAGATTCGCCCGTCGAGATAACGTCGTCGATTATCACTATGCGTTTGCCGTTCATTTTCTCCGCGTCTTCTCTGTCCATGAAGAGCTTCTGATCCATATCGGTGGTTATAGAGCGGACGCTGACTTCAAAAGCATCACGCATATAAAGCTTTTTGGCCTTGCGGGCGAGAAGATATTCATTCCTGCCGCTCTGCCGCGCCATCTCGTGGATGAGCGGAATGGCTTTTGCTTCCGGAGCGATCATGTAATCATACTCGGCAGGCATCTTTTCTAGGAGCGCCTTCGCGCACGCACAGGTCAGTTCGACTTTGCCGAAGATTACGAACGCACCGATATAGAGTTCGTCATTGAGCGGGCACAGCGGCAGATCGCAGTCGACGCCGGCAATGTTCATGGTGTACTTCATGAGAACATCTCCATATTATTTAAATAGTAGGGCCCCGGAACAAGAGAGGTCCAGCACAAATTGAATTATACTTGCGAGCGGTGCAAATGTCAATCAAAGCGCATGTTTTCAAAGAGCTCGCGGTATTTATCCGCCGTGCCGACACGGCCGACAGCGGAGAAGGACAGCCGGGAAAAATCGATGAACTCACGCGAAAGCTCACGTATCTCATCCGCCGTAACGCGGTCATATGCGTCGATGATGCTGTCCATATCGGGGATATATCCGAGAAGCAGCTCGTTCCGCCCGAGACGGCTGGCGCGGCTGCTGGTTGATTCGAGACTCATAAGGAGGTTCGCCTTTGCCTGTTCCCGGACGCGGTCGACTTCGGACGCCGTCACGCCGTCGCTCCTGAAACGGTCGAGTTCGGAGACGATGAGCGAAAGAGCTTCGCGTTCCGTGTCCGGATTCAATGCAGTATAGATCGCGAAGAGACCCGTGTCAGAGTAGGACGAGGTATAGGAATACACGGAATAGCAGAGGCCGCGGCTTTCGCGCACGGACTGGAACAGGCGGGAGGACATCCCGCCGCCGAGGATGTTGGACATCAGAGAGAAGGCGTACCGGCGCTCGTCGTCGTCGGTTATGCCCGGAAAACCTAGACATAGATTGTTCTGCTCGATGGGTTTTCGTTTTGAGGTAAATGCAGGAGAGTATTCCGCTGTCTGGGGAGGCTTCCTCACGCCGAAAGGCAGCTGTGAAAAGCGCTTCATCAGATCCTCTATATCTGCTTTAGTAAAGCTGCCTGAGAGCGACACGACGACTGAAGGGCCGGTATAATGAGTGGCCATGTAGCTCCTGAGCCTCTCGCCGGTCAGCGCTGACAGTGTGCGTTTCGTTCCGAGGACCGGACGCGCAAGAGCCGAACCTTTGAATACGGCTGACGCGAGACGCTCAGATACCAGATCCTCAGGAGCATCGGCGTACATGTCTATCTCCTCGGAGATGACGCCCCTTTCGTTTTCAACGTCGGATTCGTCGAATCGTGAGTTGAACAGCATGTCGCAGAGCACGTCGGCAAGACGGCCGAGATGTTTGTCGAGTACTTTACCGTAGAAGCAGGTGCACTCCTTGGTCGTGAATGCGTTTATCTGTCCGCCGAGCGCGTCCATCTCACAGGCAAGGTCTTCCGCGCTGCGCGTCTCAGTGCCCTTGAAGACCATGTGCTCTATGTAGTGCGAAGAGCCGTTTTCCGCGGCACTCTCATACCTGGAGCCGGTGCCGACCCAGATGCAGAGAGAGACCGAGCGTACTCCCGGCACTTTTTCATATATGATGCGGGTCCCGTTTTTCAGCGTGATCTTTGTGTGCATAATTTACACCTCGCAGTTAAAAAGAGGGCAGGGCGAAAAGCCCTGCCCATAATTATGAGTTAATCCTGTCTCAGCTGTCAAGGCCCATCTCGGCGCGCTCCTTGAGAGCGTCCTTGCGGGAGAGATTGACGCGGCCGCGGTCGTCTATATCGGTGACCTTGACCCAGGTCATGTCGCCTTCCTTGAGGACATCCTCGACTTTTGCGACCCTGCGGTTCTCAAGCTTGGATATGTGGATCATTCCGTCCTTGCCGGGGGCGAGTTCTACGAAAGCACCGATCGGAATGATGCGGACGACCTTGCCGTAGTAGAGAGCGCCGATCTCGGGCTCGAAAACTATGCTGTCGATGGTCTTCTTCGCGGCTCTGCAGGCCTCGATGTCAACAGCGGAGATGAAGACGCTGCCGTCGTCCTCGATATCTATCTTCGCGCCGGTATCTGCGCAGATCTTCTGGATGACCTTTCCGCCGGTTCCGATGACCTCGCGGATCTTGTCGGGGTTGATCTTCATGGAGATCATCTTCGGAGCGGTGGGAGCCAGGCTGTCACGCGGCTTGTCGATGACCGGGAGCATGATCTCGTCGAGTATCTGGATGCGCGCCTCGCGGGTGATCTCAAAGGCGGACTTGATTATCTCAGGCGTGAGGCCGTCGTTCTTGAGGTCCATCTGGATAGCGGTGATGCCCTTCTTCGTACCGCCGACCTTGAAGTCCATCTCACCGTGGAAGTCCTCGACGCCCTGGATGTCGATGAAGGTGTGCCAGTCGTCGCCGTCGGTGATGAGACCGCAGGAGATGCCGGCGACGGGAGCGGTTATCGGAACGCCCGCGTCCATGAGAGCGAGGGTGGAACCGCAGATGGAGCCCTGGGAGGTGCTGCCGTTGGAGGAGAGGACCTCAGAGACGACTCTTATCGCGTAAGGGAATTCCTCAAGGCTCGGCAGAACAGGCTCGAGCGCCTTTTCCGCCAGAGCGCCGTGTCCGTACTCTCTGCGGGATGTTGAACGGGAACCGCGGGCTTCACCGACGGAGAATGACGGGAAGTTGTAATGATGCATGTAGCGCTTGGATTCCTCTTCAAAGATCGTGTCGAGTTTCTGCATGGAAGATACGGTCGCGAGCGTAGCGATGGAGAGGACCTGGGTCTGACCGCGTGTGAACAGGCCGGAGCCGTGTACTCTCGGGATGATGCCGACTTCACAGGCAAGAGGACGGATCTCGTTCATCGCACGGCCGTCTACGCGCTTGCCCTGGAGCAGCCAGTTCTTTACGACCTTCTTCTGGATCTTGTAGGTGATCTCATCGAGCTGGGCGGTGATCTCGGGGTACTCTTCGCCGAACTGGGCGATCATTTCTTCGACTACCGCGTTGTAGCGCTCTTCGCGGACGTTCTTGTCATCGGTGTCCATGCAGTACTGGACTTTCTCGTAGTAGTTCTCTACGATCTTCTCAAAAAGTTCTTCGTTGAAAGAAGCCTTTGCATACTCGAACTTCGGTTTGCCGATCTCCTCGACCATCTTGTTGATGAGAGCGATGACAGGCTTGATCGCCTCATGGGCGGCCATGATGCCGTTGAACATGATGTCCTCGGGGATCTCCTTGCCGCCGGCTTCGATCATGACGATCTTCTTCTCAGTGGCGGCGATGGTGCAGTACATGTCGGATATCTCGCGCTGCTCGCAGGTGGGGTTGATGAAATACTCGCCGTCATGATAGCCGAGGCCGACGCCGGCGATAGGACCGTTGAACGGGATATCAGAGATGGAGACTGCGGCGGATGCGCCGATCATAGCGGCGATCTCGGGAGAGTTGTTGTGGTCGACAGAGAGAACGGTGCAGGTGATGACTACATCGTTGCGCAGGTCGGAGGGGAAGAGGGGACGCATCGGACGGTCGATCATACGGCCGGCGAGAATGCCGCGCTCGGAGGGACGGCCTTCGCGGCGGAGATATCCGCCGGGGATGCGGCCGACTGCGTAGAGCTTCTCCTCGAAGTCTACGGAGAGCGGGAAGTAGTCGATGCCGTCCTTCGGACGCGCAGAAGCTGCGACAGCTACGAGGACGGTGGTCTCGCCGTAACGGACGAGAACGGATGCGCTGCAGAGCTCGGCGAGCTTGCCCACTTCGAGGGTGAGGGGTCTGCCGGCGAGTTCCATTGTGTACTTTCTTTCATTCGGGAATTCTCTGTGTTTGATTATCATGTCGTGTCTCCTTTCATACGGCCGGAGCCACGTCCCTTAGCACTTGAAAATACCTCCGGCCTTTTCCGGGCGCATTTTCAACTGCTATGAGAGGACTCCGAATCAATTTTGACAAACAGTTATTTGCTTTTGAATGTCATAACAGGGCTGGCCCAATGTGTCCTCGGGCCAGCCCTGAAATGTTTTACTTTCTGATGCCGAGCTTTGCGATGCAGGCTCTGTAGCGCTCGATATCCTTCTCGGCGAGGTAGTTGAGAAGACGGCGGCGCTTACCGACCATCTTGTACATGCCCAGACGGCTGTGGTTGTCCTTCTTGTGAACCTTAAGATGCTCGGTCAGCTGAGCGATGCGCTCGGTGAGGATCGCGATCTGGACCTCCGGGGAACCGGTGTCGTTCTCGTGGGTCTTGTTGTTCTCGATGATTGCGGTCTTTGTTTCTTTCGTGATCATGGTATATCATCCTTTCGATTATTCTGTCCTCAGGCTGGGTAACGGGCTGGATGAATCCGGCGCAGGAAGTATTTCCGCGCTGATACCCCGAAACTAAGCGCAGGGACCTTGCTATACTACCATACAAATCCTTTGTTGTAAAGCACAAATTTAATTATATTAGTAGACACGGCTGTGAAGGTCATTCCTGCCTGCTCAGCCAGATCATGAGCGCGGCTATGTCGGCGGGGGAGACACCTGAGATCCGCGACGCCTGCCCGATGCTTCTGGGGCGTATCTGGTCGAGTTTCTGACGGGCTTCGGTGCGCACGCCATGTATCGACATATAATCGATGCCGTCCGGCAGAATGCGGTCCTCCAGTTTGCGGAATTCGGCAACCTGGCGGAGCTGCTTGTCGATGTAGCCCGCGTATTTGATTGAGATCTCCACCTCTTCGCGCACCGCAGCGGGCAGATCCGGGCGGTTCGTATCGAAGGGAGAAAGACACTCATAGTCGAGCTGGGGGCGGCGTACGAGAGAAGCAAGGCTGACACCGGAGGACGGAAGAGGAGTTCCCCTGCTCTCCAGGAGCTTTTTCAGTTCTTCCGTAGGACCGATGTGCGTGCTCTCGAGACGCTGTATCTCTCTCTCGACGGCGGCGTATTTGTCCAGCACCTTCTGATGACGCTCCGGAGATACGAGCCCTATGCGGAGGCCTATATGGGAAAGACGTATGTCTGCGTTGTCCTGCCTGTGGAGAAGACGGTATTCGGTCCGGGATGTCATCATGCGGTAAGGTTCCGTAACTCCCTTTGTCACGAGATCGTCGATCAGAACCCCTATGTATCCTTCATCGCGGCCTATGACAAGGGGAGGCTCGCCTTTGAGCTTGAGCGCTGCGTTCACACCGGCGACGAAGCCCTGCACTGCGGCCTCCTCATAACCGGAGGAGCCGTTGAACTGGCCTGCGCCGTACAGACCGGATATCTTCCTGCATTCCAGTGTCGGGAGAAGTTCAAGCGGGTTTATGCAGTCGTATTCAATGGCATAGGCACACCTCATCATCTCGGCGTGCTCAAGACCGGGAATTGTGTGGAGCATTTTCAGCTGCACGTCCTCCGGAAGCGAGGAGGAGAATCCCTGTACGTACATCTCTTCGGTATCGAGTCCCATCGGTTCTATGAAAAGCTGATGCCGTTTCTTGTCGGGGAACTGCCGGACCTTGGTCTCGATGGAAGGACAGTAGCGCGGACCGATGCCGTCTATCGTGCCGTCGTACAGAGGGCTCCTGTGCATGTTTTCCCGGATTATACGGTGCGTCTCTTCGTTGGTGTAGGTAAGCCAGCAGACTGCCCGGTTCTCGAGCGGAGCCTCGGTCGAGAAGGAGAAAGGCTGAGGCTCTTTATCGCCGGGCTGGAGTTCCATTTTTGAAAAGTCAAGACTTCGCGCGTTCACGCGCGGAGGGGTGCCTGTTTTGAAGCGGCGCATGTCGAGACCGAGACCACGCAGCTGAGCGCCGAGACTCGTCGCTGCGAACATACCGTCGGGACCGCCCTCACGGACAGCCTCGCCGACGACCGTTCGTCCGGAGAGGTAGGTGCCGGTGCACAGCACGGCCGCACGGCAGGCGTATACCGCGCCGGTGTGTGTTTTTACACGCTTTACACCACCGTCTTCTACGCCGATCTCGACGATCTCAGCCTGCTTTACGGAGAGGTTCTCCTGCATCTCCAGGGAGTGTTTCATCAGTTTCTGATACTGACGCCTGTCAGCCTGGGCTCGCAGGGAATAGACAGCGGGCCCTTTGCCGCGATTGAGAAGCCTGTACTGGATGCAGGCACGGTCGGCTATCTTTGCCATCTCGCCTCCCAGAGCATCCAGCTCGCGTACGAGGTGCCCCTTTCCCGTTCCGCCTATGGCGGGGTTGCACGGCATATTACCGACGGCGTCAAGGTTTATCG
>CAMZHU010000017.1 GCA_947306975.1 uncultured Clostridia bacterium
CGCCCCTGCTCCGGCTGCTGCTCCCGCTCCCGCGGCTGCACCCGCCGCTGCCGGCGGAACAACGATCACGAGCCCGATGCCCGGCACTGTTCTGAGTGTTGCCGTCAATGTCGGCGACAGCGTAAAGGAAGGCCAGCTCGTTCTCGTGCTCGAAGCCATGAAGATGGAAAACGAAATCTTTGCTCCTGCTGATGGAGTCGTTTCTCAGGTCGCTGTCTCCAAAGGCTCGACCGTGAACACCGGCGATCTCCTCGTTCGGGAACGGTCTCATGTAGCGTATGCGTACAAACATGTTAAACGCCATATCATCTTTCTTTGAACAGAGTGGTATCGGCTCCGTCATCCTTGATTTTGGCACTCAGTACAAGTTCCTGATCATGGTTGTCATAGCATGTGTGCTTCTTTACCTTGCGATCGTAAAGGGGTTTGAGCCTCTGCTGCTCATCCCTATCGCGATAGGCATGCTGTTATCCAACCTGCCCCTCTCCGAGATGTTCCTTACTGCGGAACAGACCGGGCTCGAATCAGACGGTCTTCTGAAGATCTTCTACAAGATCTCCAGAATGGGCGTCTTCCCGCCCCTCATTTTTCTCGGAATCGGCGCGATGACGGATTTCGGTCCTCTGATCTCCAATCCGAAGTCCCTGCTGCTCGGCGCTGCCGCACAGCTCGGTATCTTCCTTACGTTCTTCGGTTCTCTGGCGTTCGGCTTCAATGCTCAGGAAGCGGGCTCCATTGGCATCATCGGCGGAGCGGACGGCCCGACGGCTATCCTTGTCACCAGCTATCTTGCTCCTCACCTTCTCGGTGCCATAGCGATCGCTGCGTACTCCTACATGGCGCTCGTACCGCTTATCCAGCCGCCGATCATGAAAGCCTTGACGACTAAGGAAGAGCGCCGCATCAAGATGAAGCAGCTCCGCCCCGTATCACAGAAAGAGAAGATACTCTTCCCGATAGTCAGCACCATCGTTGTCGGCCTTATCGTTCCGACCGCGATACCGCTTATCGGCATGCTGATGCTGGGTAACCTGTTCAGGGAATCCGGCCTTACCAACCGTCTTTCCGATACCGCACAGAACGCGCTCGTCAACACCGTTACTATCATGCTCGGCCTCTCCGTCGGAGCCTCGGCCAGAGCTGATGTGTTCCTCACCTGGAGCACGATAAAGATCATAGTAATGGGCGTCGTCGCATTCGGTTTCGGTACCGCCGGCGGTGTTATCCTTGCAAAGATCATGAACCTTCTCTCCAAAGAGAAGGTCAACCCGCTGATAGGTTCTGCAGGCGTTTCCGCTGTTCCCATGGCGGCCCGTGTTTCCCAGGTCGTAGGTCAGAAGGAAGATCCTTCTAACTTCCTCCTGATGCACGCTATGGGCCCGAACGTCGCAGGCGTCATCGGTTCCGCTGTCTCCGCAGGCGTTCTGCTTGCGCTGTTCAGATAAGCAAGCGATTTCCCTCCATGCGCACATATACCGAACACCCCGTTCATCGAAAGATGAACGGGGTGTTTCTATCATTTATGAAAGTGGAATGCAGTGGTATTCTGCACGGCTGAGAGTCTTCAGTTCTTTCCGTTTTTCCGCACTGCGGTTCCCAAAAAAAGAAATAACCCTGCCGGTTTTTTAAGATTGGTTTAAGGCCTAAATGTATAATACTATCTGGTAGGGTTCAGAATCTTGTTTGTATCAGAGCGCCAGCAGCTCTTTTGCATTCAGGTATACTATCTTTTCAAATGTCTCCATGCCAACTAGAGTTTCCATCGTCCTGAGTTCTTTTCCCTCGTCGCTCCACGGTGAATCGGAGGCGAACAGTATCCTGTCATCTCCGTGTTTCTCAAGTATGCGCAGAAACTGCTCATGAGCATACCAGCTGAAACCCATCGACGTGTCCAGCCAGACGTTCTCACGCCCGGCTAGATATTCTTCCACATCATCCCACTGATGGAACCCACCCAGGTGGGCGACGATCATTCTGAGTTCAGGAACGGACTCGGATATCCGCGCATACTGAGCCGGACTGCTCTTGAAAGGTCCCGGCATACTGAGATCCTCTCCTCCGTGAAAAAGGATCGGCAGTCCGACAGAGGCCGCGTATCTGTATACTTCGATCATCTCGGGCGCGTCCACGACAAAATCCTGGTACTCGGTATGGAACTTGAGGCCCCGAAGGCCAAGAGATCTGACGAAGTCAATGTCGGCCGCGGGATCTTTTGTATGAGGATATATGCTCCCGAACGAGAGAATCCTGTCTGAAACGACTGAAACAGCCCATCTGTTGGTCCCGACGAGCTGGTGCTGTTTCGTAACTATAGGTTGGAGCACGGCCATGTCTACGCCGTCCCTGTCCATGTTCCTTAAAAGGCCTGATACCGTGCCGTCGGAGTATACGCCGAACAGGTCGCCCTTGAGTATCTTCATGACGGCTCTTTCCGCAAGATCATCAGGAAAGGCGTGAATATGGAAATCTATGACCGGGGTACCGTGGAACACGCTTCAACATCTCCGTAGTAGTAATAAAACAATTATATCCCGCCATGTCAAGGCTGTAGATCTCTTCGGTTTACAGCAGTTTGAAAGAGATGTATACTATGTTTATTACTATTAGAGGTAGGCTGTTATGTTCAATCTCAGAAAAAACCAAGGTTCCATACCAGTGGACATAGATCCCAATACGGCACCTTCTGATGAGGGAGAGGGAAAAGAGCACCTCTGTCCGCGCTGCGGAGCTGTTATATCACCCGGAGCAGAAGACTGCGATAAATGCGGAGCGATCTTTGCCCAAACAGAAAAGGCGGACCTGGCCGATCCCAAAAGGTGCTGGTACTATGCATACAGGAGCCGTTATAAGGGCCCATATACCGCAGCCAAAATGGCCGAACTCATGCGTGATACGACAATTGCAGAAAATACTATGGTCTGGAAGGACGGCGACAAGTATGCCCGTGCCGCAGCTGACTCCGCCTTTTCGGATATATTCCTTGAGGACATAGTCGCTCCCCCAGCAAAACTGGTGAAGGACAACTACTTTGTCGCATTTGCCGCTCTCCCGGTAATAATCTGCGCAGTGCTGTCTGTTTTTCTGAAGGCAGCGCTTCCGAGTTACGTGATACTTGCGGTGGTCTATGTGGCGCTGTCCGCCGTCTTTCTGCGGCAGGACAGAAAAGAGCTTGAAAACAAGGGTATAGAACTCGACGGTTTTGTATGGGCCGGCGTTATCCTTGCCCCCATATATATGATCCCCCGTCTGACAAAAACGAGCAAGCGCTATGCATACATACTGCTCTGGGCAGTGTTGATAATCATCTTCTTTTTCAGGTGACCGGGCAGGCATAAGGCATCAAACCGGCAGGGCATTGAACAAGACCGGACAGCAGAAGAGTTGATCCATTATGAGAAAAAGACAATATATCGCGTTAATCACAGCGATCATATCGACGGTTTCCCTGCTGCTTTCGGCATGTTCATCCGGGAACAGTATACCGGACAGCAGTCCGGAAGAACTGCCCCAGCTGGTCGTTCCGTCCGTACCCGAAACGGATACTGATACTTCCGAATACGAACATCTGGTACCGGCCGAGATACCGTATATATTTACCCTGGATGAAGACGGCTGGCGCGAATACGGCATACCTTCTTCGTTCGATCTCCGCAGCGTGGATGTCGATGGTGACGGAATCGGAGACCATTGCTTTGTGACCAGCGTAAAACTGCAGCGCCCTTACGGAACGTGCTGGAGTTTTGCGGCTGTGGCAGCGTCGGAAATAAGTCTTCTCGGTTCTGTGTATCTTGCCGACCCTGACGCTTACAAAACGCTGGATCTGTCTGAGAAGCAGCTCGCCTATTTCTTTAAACAGCCGATCTCAGATGAAGATGATCCGCAGTACGGGGAGGGATACTATCCCGACGAAGGCGCCAACGCTTCATATGATCGCGGTGCAGACTCGTATGTGGCGCTGTATCTGCTCGCACAGGGAGTCGGTCCTTCTGACGAATTCAGGGACGGCAATGAACCTCTGATCTATCGCGGCGCGAACGGGTATATCGAGAAGCGTGTAATAGACGGCGAATACCGCAGTTACTGCTACAGTGCCGAGGACGACTGGAGCATTCCCGAAGAATACCGTTTCAACTATGATTACATTCTGAAATCTGCGATCATACTTCCTGACCCTGCTGGTTATGAATTGGACAGATACGGCTACTGGCAATATGCTTACAACGCCGAAGCTACGGAGCAAATCAAACTGCAGGTCCTTCAAAGACGCGGTGTATATGTATTATTAAATGGAGACCTGGCAGGCAGTGACACGGAAGAGTATGATTCCGGAAGATATCTTAATACGGCTACGTGGGCACATTACACATGGGAAAGCGTAACAGCCGATCACTCGGTAACGATCATCGGATGGGACGACAACTATCCGAAGGAAAACTTCAATGAAGGTTATCAGCCGCCTGAAAACGGTGCGTGGCTCGTTAAAAACAGCTGGGGATCTGGAGAAGAAGGATTCCCCAACGAGGGCAACCGTGCGTGGGGTATACCCGTTCCGCTCAAAGACAGCGAAGGGAATATTTTGACAGACAGTAATGGTGAACCCATAATGGTCGGCTCCGGGTATTTTTGGGTGTCCTATTACGATCAGACGCTTTTTGACCCGGTCGTATTCATATATGAGGAGAAGTCCGCCGACCGTGATTACATTATTGACCAGCATGATTATCTGCCCTTATGGCGGTTTGAGGAAGATCTCTCTTATTCAGAAACCAAAACGGCAAACACCTTCAGGGCATCCGGCAATCAGGCACTCGAAGCTGTTTCCTTTATCACTCCAGAAAATGATCTGAACGTTCACTACGGAGTATACCTGCTCCGGGACGGCTTTGATGATCCGGAAGACGGGGTCCTGGCCGCCGAGGGTGAATCAGAATTTGATCATTCTGGCTTCTACCGGATACCTCTCGATGACGAGATCATTATACAGGAAGGCCAGTATTATTCGGTGGTCGTCACGATGTATGACGAGGACGGGCTTTATTACAGGACCATAAAAGAGGACTATGAAAACTATGAGGAGTTTTACACTGTAGTCAACGAGAAGGAAAGCTTTTTATATACGTACGGCGACTGGGTCGATCTCATAGAGTACATGTACTGGGACCGTGCCGTGGATAACTATCCGATAAAGGCATACAGTCGTGCGGTCGGCTGAATTACAGACATAGAACTCGATGACGTGGTATCAGTTCACAGCCGATAAAACAGGAACAACCTCAGGCAGATGCTCATAAGAGAGTTCTGATTCGAAAGCAATTAGGCATTTACCTTGCAAGATTGGTAAGTCAAAACCTCCGGCTAAGCCGGAGGTTTTGACTTCACAGTTTGAGTTCGTCAAGGTATTCGTAATCAACTAAAAGCGGCTTACCATTGGTCATATCAAGAGACGCCCGCCACCCGCGGCAGTTTTCCGCATACCAGGCGTAATAGCCCATATCCGGATACGCGAATCTGTTCATGACGGACATTATCGTACCGCCATGGGCTAAGATGACGAGTCTTTCCGCACATTCCGCCTGCGACTCTTCCAGCGCTGTCTGGAACGCCGCGGCTACTCTGTCCTTGAAGTCATCCAGAGCCTCGCCGCCGGGGCACAGTCCTTCACACATATTATCGACCCATCCGCGGTAGACCGGGTCATTTGCCATCTCATCCGGGCTTCTGCCTTCGAAGACCCCGAAATCCATCTCGCGCAGACCGTCCAGGACTCTGAATTCAGCCTTAGGGAAGAGGATCTCCGCCGTTTGCCGTGCCCGCACCATGGGGCTTATGTAAACTGTTTTGACATACGGGAACTTCCCGCTGGCTTCGGCGGCGCGGATCCCCTCATCACACAGCGGCTCGTCAGTTCTACCGCCTATATAGCGCTTCTCACCGTTGCCGGCAGTACGCCCGTGGCGCAGAAGAAAAACTTCCATAACCTCAGCCCTTGATCACGACAGGTATCCCTGCGACCAGTCTAACGACTCTGTCCGCCTTCTCTGCTAGAGCGACGCAGAGTCTTCCTGTTGCCTCCCGCATATCACGGTCGGACCGTTCCAGCGGTATAACTCCGCTTCCGACTTCACAGCATACTACCGCATCCTTTTTGAGTAGCTCAGGCAGAAAGTCCAACGCTCTGCTCGGTTCCTGCGCCACGATGTCCTGCAGATTCATTACAACGGGGCGCTCGTCTATCACCGCATCAGCTATATCGCCGTCTGTATATCCGAGACCTTTAACGTATTCACGCTTTCCGGAGGAGCGCGCTCCTATTATAAGTATCATAATGCCGCCGCCTTTTCTATTATGACCAGTACCGCCAGCATGCAGATTTCCTCTGTCTGAAGGAACCAACCAGCCAGGTCGCCGCTCATGCCACCGAACTGCCGAAGAGACATGATCCGCAGCCAGAGCATGCACAGGAGCGCCGAGGCCGCCATCGCGATACCGACTGGAGTCAGTATGATCATTCCCGCTGCGGACACGGCAAAAAGTATCAGCAGGATTACCGCTGATGTTTTCTTTTCAGCCGCATCTCTGAATGCAGACAGCAGCCCTTTTGACGCGCTTGTCGGGAAGAATATGACGGACAGTCCGCTCAGTGATCTGCTGAGAATATGCATTATACCGACAGGCAACACAGCGCCAACACCGGGTCCAAGCTCTGTCGCGAGAGCAAAATAGGCAATCGCATATGCACAGAGACTTATTATCGCGAAGGCACCTGCGTGAGGATCCTTCAATATCTCACGTTTCCTCTCCTGAGTAGCGTGGCTCGCCAGAGCGTCCACCGTATCACAGAATCCGTCAAGGTGTATTCCGCCGGTGACGGCTATCGGTATTACCGTAATGCCGGCCGCGAACAGTATCTTTCCGAACCCCAGTAAACCTGATATATATGCCCACAGCAGCAATAGCGCGCCTATTACCAGACCGACGAGCGGGAACGCAGCAAGCATATTCTTCATATTCTTCTCGTTCCATTCCACGCGCGGCATGGGAATGCGTGAAAACATGGAAAACGCTACCGCGATAGTCTTCAGCACTCCCACGGCAATTCTCCTTTCAGCGGCAGCGGTATCCCGCAGACCATCTCAAATACGGCATCGAACCGCGCCGCAAGTATCCTGTTTATCTCTCCGAGCGCGTCGACATAGCGCATCGTCAGTTCGCTGTATCCACCGCCGTCGCTTCCGACGTCGTTCGTCACGACGACAAGATTGGTGCTCTGATCCTCCAGGGACTCTATCCCGCGGAGTATCTCTGCTACTGTATTCTCACCTGCTCCTGCCGGCTCGAACATCTCGTTCGCCGTCAGATTGCAAAGGCACTCTAGAAGCACCGTGCCTCGCTCAGGAAGCTCCAGTCCGGCTATATCCGTATAGCGTTCGATCGTTTCGAATCCTTTTTCGGCGCGCATGGCGCGGTGACGCGCAATGCGGATTTCACTTTCCTCACCATAGGGCTGCATGGCCGCTATATACCAGAGCTTTCCGCCGAACCTGACGGCAAGCTTTTCCGCAAATGTACTTTTCCCGCCGGCAGACCCGCCGGTCAGCAGGATGCGCAATGCGCGTCCCTCCCTTCTCTTACTGAGGAGTATAGGCTTCCATTCCGATACCGTCGAAAGTGGCCATTTCACCGTACACGGCCAAGGCCATGTCCAGAAGCGGAATAGCGCAGACGGCGCCGGTCCCTTCGCCCAGTCTCATCCCGGCGCATATGAGCGGTTCGAGGCCGAGCTCTTTCAGCACTGCCTGCGTGGCCGGTTCCGCAGATACGTGGCTGGCAAGTATCGCGCATATGGATTCGGGACACATGCGCACAGCCGTCAGCGCCGCCACAGCGCTGATGAATCCGTCAATCAGGACAGGCACTCTGTATAGTGCTCCGCCTATAAAGACTCCTGCAAGCCCCGCTATATCAAATCCTCCGACTTTTGCAAGTGTGTCCAGCGCATCTTCCGGATCCGGTCTGTTAATGCTTATCGCCCGTTTTACGGCGGAGACTTTGCGTTCCAGTCCTTCGTCTGAAAGGCCTGCGCCGCGGCCTACCATATCCTCTGGACTCGCTCCAAGGAAAACGGAGGCCAGCGCGCTTGACGTCGTAGTATTGCCGATGCCCATCTCGCCCGTCGCAAGAAGACTATAGCCTCCGGTTTTGAGGTCCCGCACTATCTCGATTCCTGCAGAGACGGCCTGCGCAGCCTCGTCGCGGCTCATTGCCGGTCCGGCGGCAATGTTCGCGGTGCCGTCAGCTATGTGCAGATCTATGACGTCTTCCGCTCTGTTCGCCATGCCGATATCAATAGGGAATACGTCTGCGCCGGCGATACTCGCCATACGGCATACAGACGCGTCTCCCTTGGCTATATTCCCGGCGACGAGCGCAGTTATCTCCTGCCCTGTCTGAGTAACACCCTCGCATACGACGCCGTTGTCAGCGCACATGACGATCACGCCGCGTCTGTCTATCCGGACATCGGCGCTGCCGGTCAGCCCGGCGATCTTTACTACCGCACTTTCAAGAAGTCCCAGGCTCCCGAGAGGCTTTGCGATACTGTCCCATCTTGCCTGTGCCTTTTTCATTGCCTCCGCGTCGGGTCCGGCTATCATCTTTCTCGTCACTTCTGCGTCAAACATCAAAATGCTCCCATAAATTATTCTCCGGCACGGAAGTCATATCCCGTCCGAAACATCTCCGCTGTTGCCGGAGTCCTTTAACATGCCGCTCATGTTACAGAAATACCTAATGATGTCTTTCCTTGTTATAATCCCAACGAACGAATCGTTGTCGTCCACCACAGGTACGAAATTCTGATTCATCGCCCGGTCGAACAGTTCCTCAACCGCAGCTGTGATCCTGACCGGGGGGATTTTGTTCTGACCGATTATATCTCTCAGTCTTATATCCGTAACGTCTCTTGTATATGTCTTTGTAACACCGTCTTCGACCAGATACCACAACAGGTCGCCCTCGCTGACGATGCCGGCATATCTGCCCTCTCTAGTTATCACGGGCGTGGCTGAAAACCCAATACCGCGCATCTTGCGCAGACACTGATTTACAGTATAATCGTCATATAGATATGCGACCTGATTCTTCGGCGTCAGAAAAAAAGCAATATTCAATGCAAACGCTCCTTCCAGAGTCTCGGGCGCCGTGTCCTTCTTTTATAATTATACCTCAGATCAGGTGCTATGTCCATTCAATCGGCGGATAAGCTCATTGTTGACGGATATAAAAACCCTTTGATTTTTGATTGTCCGCATCGTATAATCGTATTGGACGCAGAGCGGCAGCCGAAGGCTGCGGAGGCGTTCCTTTGACCATTAATCCGAAGAAGGAAGGAATCCCATTATGAATATGATCTGGGGACCCGGTATCCCGGGTTTTTTGCCGACCGACGTCATGACGGAAGATGAGATAAGGGAATACGGCGTCAGGATCGCTCTGACACACTGCCGAAACAACGGTTATGAGATCATCAACGCTCAGGCGGCAGAGAACGTATGGCCGAATATCGTCGCAAAAAAAGACGGCCGGCTCTGGTTCATAGCAGTCGCAACAAAGGTGGCGCCCGAATACGGCACTCTTGAACAGGATGAGAAGGACAATCTTGTCGAACATGCTAAAAAATTCGGCGCGCAGGCCGCCGTGCTAAGCGTCAGCTTTGGCTCCAAGGACGCCGAACGATTCAGCGAATCCATCGCTCTGCACGATGACGATTTCGTGGTCAGCACAGCGCCTATGGAGATCCTGAACTGATCATCCGATAAACGGCGGCTTTTGCCGCCGTTTTCATGTCTGTACGCGTTCATCCGTACTTGTGATCTTGTTGACCCGGCCCCCACATATCGGTGTAAGGAGCATGCACTTATGTTAAAACGCATCACGTACAACTCCCCCGTCGTCCTTACGTTTGCATTTCTGTCCCTTGCAGTACTCATACTCGGCACGCTGACAGGGGGAAAGCTTACCTCTATGCTGTTCTGTGTCTACCGTGCCCCGCTGAGTGATCCTCTGACGTATCCGAGGTTTTTCCTGCACGTCCTTGGGCACAGCAACATTTCACACTACATGGGCAATATACTGATGCTGCTTGTCGTAGGACCTCCGCTTGAAGAAAAATTCGGCAGCAAGTCTCTTCTTATGGCCATAGCCATAACCGCCCTTATATCAGGGGTTGTCCAGTTCGTCTTCTTCCCTCACACTGCTCTCTTGGGCGCCAGCGGAATAGTTTTCATGATGATCGTCATGCTCTCGATGACCGGCGCCGAGCATGGCCGCATCCCTCTCACCATGATCCTCGTTGTAATCCTTTATATAGGCTCAGAGGTCATTCAGGGTATCTTCGTCGAGGATAACGTGTCTCAGATAACGCATATAATAGGCGGCGCCTGCGGCGCAGTCATAGGATTCTTCCTCTACAGAAAGCGCAGATAAGGAGGCAGTCTTCATGGACGAGATAAGACCCGGTAAATACCGTCACTTCAAAGGAAACATGTACGAGGTCCTTTTTACCGCCAGGCACTCTGAAACTCTGGAACCGATGGTCGTCTACCGCGCGCTGTACGGTGAACGCGGGATCTGGGTACGTCCCGCCTCCATGTGGAACGAAACGGTCGTCCGGGACGGGCAGACATATAGGCGCTTTACACCGGTCGACGACGGCTGATCTGCTGTATTTCATCTGAATAGAATACCGGCGGATGGCATATCTAAATGCCATCCGCCGGTTCCGTTTTTATTGTTTCGTTATCAGAAAAGCGACATCTGGCTCATCTCAGGCATATCCGCCAGCGCTCCCAGTGCGCGAAGCTGTTCGATATTGGTCTTAGACAGTTTCGGGCAGCAGTCTGAAAGATCCTCCGCCGAGATGAACGTTCTTCCCTTTCTGCCTTCCACAATATCCCTCGCGGCGGTCTCGCCGAGACCGCTTATAGCTACAAAGGGCGGCAGAAGCCTGTTTTCTCCTATTGGCAGGAATTTGACTGCGTCAGACTCATAGAGATCCATCGAAGCAAACTCGAATCCCCGCTTGTAAAACTCATAACAGGCCTCCAGCGTGACAAGTAGATCCTCATCCTTTGCTGTCGGATTCGGATTCTGCTTAATCTCGCGGATCTTTCCCAGCACGACGTCCTCCCCCTGTGTCATGACCGCAGCGTCAAAACTGTCCTTTTGACTGCGTCTGTAGAAGTACGCGCTGTAGAAGGCGAGCGGGCGCTTCACCTTGAACCAGGCTATGCGGAACGCCATCATCACGTAGGCAACGGCATGCGCCTTCGGGAAAAGGTACTGTATCTTGCGGCAGGATTCGATGTACCACTCCGGCACACCAAGCGACTGCATCTCTTCAACGATGCCGTCCGGCCATGATTTGCCTTTGTGGATGGCGCCCTTTCTTACCGCTTCCATGAACTTGAACGCCCGTTTTTCATCCATGCCTCTGGATATGAGGTAGAGCATGATATCGTCGCGGCAGCCGATCGTCTCCTTTACTGTTGCAACACCGGAGAGAATGAGTTCCCGTATATTGCCCGCCCAGACGTTCGTGCCGTGAGAAAAACCGGACAGTCTGACAAGGGTGTCAAAGTCCTCAGGCTTTGTATCGCAGAGCATCTGGCGCGTAAAGCCGGTGCCGAATTCCGGAATCCCGATCGTGCCGGTCTCGCCGATTATTGGGTCGCCGGGCGCAAGTCCAAGCGGCTCCGGCGATTTGAAAATCGCCATTGTCTCGGGATCATCGAGGGGTATCTCCCGCGCGTTGACACCGGTCATATCCTCCAACATCTTGATCATGGTCGGATCATCGTGCCCCAGTTCGTCGAGCTTCAGGAGATTATCCTCCATGCAGTGATACTCGAAGTGGGTGGTTATTATGCCGCCCTCGCTGTCGTCGGCCGGGTGCTGGGCAGGGCAGAAATCCGTTATCTCCATATCCTGGGGGATTACTACGAGCCCGCCCGGATGCTGGCCTGTCGTTCGCTTGACTCCCGTGCATCCGAGAGCCAGCCTGTTCTCCTCGGCTTTGCTGAACGCGGCGCCGGTGACCTCCATATATTTCTTAACGTAACCGTGAGCGGTCTTTTCGGCCACTGTGCCTATGGTGCCGGCACGGAATACATGCTCCGCCCCGAAAAGTTCGTTTGTATATCTGTGGGCGTTCGCCTGATACTCACCGGAGAAGTTGAGGTCGATATCCGGTACCTTGTCGCCGCCGAATCCCAGGAACGTTTCGAACGGTATGTCGAATCCTTCTTTTTTGTACTTTGTTCCGCAGACAGGGCAGTTTTTATCAGGCATATCAGCCCCGCAGCCGTAGCCGCTGCCGGATTCGAAATCGGTATGATGACACTGCGGGCATCTATAATGGGCGGGCAGCGCGTTGACCTCTGTTATCCCCGACAGGTATGCGACCAACGATGAACCCACGCTGCCTCTGGAGCCCACAAGATAGCCGTGGGCCAGTGAATCGGCAACGAGCTTCTGGGCGCTCATGTATATGACGTCGTATCCGCGGGCCAGGATGTCTCCGAGCTCCGTCTCCACACGTTTTTTTATTATCTCCGGAGGATCGTCGCCGTACAGCTCCTGCAGGCGCCCGTATACAAGAGATTTCAGGTCTTCCGCACTGTGCTCGATCTTCGGCGGAAACAGCTTTTTCGGAGGAAGCGGACGTACAACTTCACACATGTCTGCTATCTTTCTTGTATTCGTTACCACGACCTCGTACGCCTTATCCGGTCCGAGATAGTCGAATTCATCCAGCATCTCCCGGGTGGTACGGAAATACAGAGGAAGTTCCCTGTCAGCATCGCTGAATTCCTTTGCAGTCAGAAGGATGTGTCTGAATATCTCATCCTCAGGATCAAGGAAGTGGACATCTCCCGTAGCTACACAGGGCTTCCCCAGCTCATGGGCAAGCGCAGTCACACGTACATTGAACTCCTTGAGCTCATCCTCGTCGCGGGCTCTTGGCCTTTCACCGTAAAGCATGAACCTGTTGTTGCATATCGGCTGTATCTCGAAGTAATCGTAGAACTCTCCGAGCCTCCGCTGTTCGAGACGGCTCCTGTGGTCAGTGATAAGACCGAATATCTCTCCCGCTTCGCAGGCGGAACCGATAAGCAGGCCTTCCCTGTGCTCAAGTATCAGGCTCTTCGGCATTATCGGATACCGCTTGAAGTGCTCCAGGTGGCTCTTCGTAATGAGCTTATACAGGTTCTTGATGCCTGCCTGCTCTTTTACGAGGATGATTATGTGTTTGGGTTTATATCTGCGGTTCTTAAGGGCTTCTCTGCTCTTTTCGGATGTGAATCCGTTGAGCTGAGCTATATCGTTTACGCCGGAACTCTTCAGCTTTTCTGAGAGTTTTACGAATATCAATCCTGCCGTCACCGCATCGTCGGATGCCCGGTGATGCTCAAATTCAGGAAGCGACAGGAAATTAGCCACAGTGTCCAGCTTGTGTGAACGGAGCTCAGGCAGGACCGCCCGCGATATCGCCAGGGTATCTATATATCTCGGGGTATACGCTATCCCTTCTCTCAGACACACCTCATAAATGAACCCCACGTCGAAGCTCGCGTTGTGCGCTGCAAGCGGTCTGTCTCCGACAAAGTCAAGAAACGCTTTAACAGCATCGCGCTGCGACGCCGCTCCGCGGACGTCCTCGTCAGATATGCCGGTAAGCTGCGTTATCGCGGCCGGTATTCGCCGTCCAGGATCAACGAAGGTCTGAAACCGGTCTACCTCCGTGCCGTTTCTGAAAATGACCGCTCCTATCTCCGTTATCGCGTCGCTTTCTGGAGAGAGGCCCGTCGTCTCAATGTCGAATACAGCTATCTCGCCGTCTAAACTTCCATGCAGCTCGCCGTAGACAGCCAGTTTGTCATCCACGTCGTTTACATAATACCCTTCGACTCCGTAGAGTATCTTTATCTTATCCCCTGCGGCAGAGAAAGCGTCCGGGAATGACTGTACTACGCCGTGATCTGTTATGGCTATCGCCGGATGTCCCCAGGCTATAGCCCGTTTGACGACCTCTTTCGTGTTCGTGGTCGCGTCCATGGCGGACATCTGCGTGTGCAGGTGCAGTTCCACGCGAGTCTCATCCGCGGTATCCTCACGTATCTCGCGCTCAGCTGTTACGATGCTGGAGGGTTCGAGAGTTATATCCGGGTCGAAACGTGTGTATGTGAGCGTTCCTGTGACTGTAATATACATTCCCGTCTTTATCTTGCCCACTATATCCGCCGCGTTGTCCTCGCGCATGAATTTCGATACGTGGACGGAGCCAGTGTTATCCGTCATGTCAAAATCCAGCACCCAGGCATGGCTTTTCGGTATCTCCCGAGACCTGACCTCGAACACGCTTCCGGTGACCGCCACTCTGCCCATATCGATGTTAAGTCCGGACATCGGCACCGGCTTTGTCTTAGTCGGTTTGCCCATTATCGCGCTCACATTCGTCTGTGAAGCATCTTTTTTAGAGTTCGTCTCTTCTTTCTTCGCGCGCGGAAACACCGGAGTCACCTCGACCTGTGAAAGGCCGAATTCTCCGGCTATCCCGTCTTCGATCATCTTAAGTTCGACCGGCGCGGCAGGGGCGGCCATAAGCAGTTCGATTTTCATCGTCCTGCTTTTTCTGTCTACGGTCGCGGTCCTGACTTTTGAGTTTTCCAGCAGCGCCTCCAGCCCTCCGCCGTCGCGGCAGCAGGTGAACATCTCAAAAAACGGTACTGTCAAGCTCAGTTTCCTTCCTCTATCATCCTCAGCAGCTCGGGAACGAGCTCGCTGTTCGAAACCTTTTTTACTATTTTCCCTTTCCGGAAAAGTACGCCCTCGCCGTCACCGCCGGCTATGCCGTAATCAGCCCTGGACGCCTCTCCGGGACCGTTGACTGCACAGCCCATCACCGCAACGGTTATATTCCCTGCATATCCTGACAGTCTCTCCTCCACTCTGCCGGCGGTCTCGATTAGATCGATGCGGCATCGGCCGCAGCTTGGGCATGAGATGAGTTCGACGCCGCCCTTCCTGAGTCCTGCGGCGCGCAGGATCATTATCCCCGCGGTGATCTCGCGTTCGGGGGGCGCCGTCAGCGAAACACGTATAGTATCTCCTATTCCCTCCGCCAGGAGCGCGCCTATGCCGACCGCGGATTTTATGACGCCGCGGTACTCGGTACCGGCCTCAGTGACCCCGATATGGAGCGGATATTCTGTCATCTGGGACAAAAGCCTGTAAGTTTTTACAGTGGTAATCACATCCGAAGCCTTTGCCGAGATGCATATGTCGTCGAAATCAAGGCTGTTGAGCAGTCTTACGTTTTCCATCGCGCTCTCCGCGAGCGCCTCAGGCGTCGGCCCCCCGAATTTAGCAAGGATATGCTTTTCAAGGCTGCCGCTGTTAACTCCGACGCGTATCGGGATCCCTTTTTCACGGCATTTGTCTACAACGGCCTTTACTCTGTCCGTATCGCCGATATTGCCGGGGTTTATACGGATCTTGTCCGCGCCGGCGTCTGCCGCGCAGAGAGCCAGACGGTAGTCGAAATGGATGTCGGCTACGACAGGCATAGTCAGATCCTTCTTGATCTCGCCAATCGCTCTCGCCGCCTCCATAGTGGGCACGGCAAAGCGGACGATGTCGCATCCCGCCCTCTCGAGGCGCAGGGCCTGCTCTGACGTCGCCAGGATATCCTCTGTCCTTGTGTTCGTCATAGATTGCACGGTCACCGGCGCTCCGCCGCCGACCGGCACCTTTCCGACTTTTATCTGTTTCTTAGCCATGGAACAGTTTCACCACATCGCTGAACATTACGACGACCATGAGTCCCATCAGCAGTACAAGCCCCGCCGCATGGATATAGCCTTCGTATTTAGGATTAATCTGTCTTCTTATTATCTTTTCTACGACCCATGTGACAATGAGGAGGAATATCCTGCCGCCGTCCAGCGCCGGTATCGGCAGCAGGTTCATTACAGCCAGGTTCACCGCAATGAACGCGCACAGAAACGCTATATTGGATATGGCTGCGGCCACTGTCGAAGACGTATGACCAAGATCATTTATGGCCGACACTATCCCCACAGGTCCTGACAGATCCTTCAGTCCCACAGCTCCGTGTACGAGATCCGCCAGGCTGAATCGGACCAGACGCACGAAATTGCACGCGGTGTATACGGAGTATCTGAGGCGGTCCAGGATGCCGGCTTTAGCTACTTTGAAACTGACTCCGTATCTGACCGTCACGTTGCCGTCGCTGTCAGCATACTCTCTGGCCTGGAGATCGTATCCCTCCAGCTTGACTTTTTCACCGTTTCGTATAACGACGACGTCGACCGGTCTGCCGCCCGTTCTGCCCATCAATAGTGTAAAGTCGGACGAATACCATACCCGTTCGCCGTTGATGGATCTTATAGTGTCTCCTACCATCAGGCCGCGCTCGCCGTCTTCCGGAAAGCCGTCGGCCAGTTCGACGATCTCAGGAGTAACGAAGGCAGATGCACCTGAAAACAGGATGACTGCTATGATGAGGCCTGTCAGAAAGTTCATCGCAGCTCCTGCCACCAGGATTATCAGTCTCTTCCAAACCGGCTGCACTTGAAAAGAACGCGGGTCATCGGAATCTCCGTCTTCGCCCTCCATCGCGCAGAATCCGCCGAGCGGAAGACAGCGCAGACTGTATACCGTCTCGCCTTTCTGCTTTTTATAAATCGCAGGTCCCATGCCTATCGCATACTCGTTCACCCGGACTCCGCAGGCCTTGGCCGCGGCAAAGTGTCCGAGTTCATGAGTTGCAACCAGCACGCCGAATACGATTATCGCCAGGATTATATACATTGGATCTCCTTAACTGCTTCACACGCAAGGCGTCTTGCCTCAGCGTCTGCGTCGAGTATGTCTCCGAGCGACGGATCCCCGGCCAACTGAGCTCTTTCAAGTACCTTCTCGGTGAGTTCATATATTCTGTTGAAGCCTATGCGTCCCTCAAGGAACATCTGTACTGCCACCTCGTTCGCGGCGTTCATAACTGCGCAGGCTTTCTCTCCTCTGCGCGCCGTATCGAGTGCGAGAGCAAGGCACCGGAATACCATCAGATCAGGTTCTTCAAAAGTAAGCGCGGCTGTATGAGCAAGATCAAGACGCGCCACCAGAGAAGGGCAGCGCTTCGGATATGTCAGCGCGTACTGGATAGGCAGCCGCATGTCCGGAACAGCCATTTGGGCCACTACAGAACCGTCGCAGAATTCGACCATTGAATGTACGATGCTCTGTGGATGCACAAGGACCCGTATCATGTCAGGCTTTACCGAAAAGAGGTGCATCGCCTCGATCACTTCAAGCCCCTTGTTCATCATCGTTGCCGAGTCTATCGTGACCTTTGCTCCCATATCCCAATTGGGATTCCTTAGCGCCATGGCGGGAGTCACTTTTGAAAGCTCTCCGTAGGTCATCCCGCGGAACGGTCCGCCTGAAGCTGTAAGGATGATGCTCCGCACGGGATTCCCTCCGCTTCCCTGAAGGCACTGGAACACGGCTGAATGCTCCGAGTCTACCGGGATTATCTCCGAGCCGGAAGCCTCTGCCGCGGCAGTAACGTGATCACCCGCGCACACCAAAGTCTCTTTGTTCGCCAGCGCTATGCGCTTCCCTGCCGCTATGGCAGCCATCGTAGGCTTGAGCCCCGCCACGCCCACGACCGCCGTCACGACAGTATCCGCTTCGGGCGCTGAAGCCGCCTCTGTCACTCCGGCTTCCCCGGAAAGCACCTTTATATCCGTATCCGCCAGCCTTACACGCAGATCCGCAGCCGAATCCTCATCACGCATAGCGACGGTCTTCGGGTTGAAACGCCGTGCCTGCTGCTCAAGAAGAGAAGTGCTGCGGTTGGCTGTGAGCGCGCATACGCCGACGCCCAGAAGCTCCGCGGCTTCCAACGTCTGCGTGCCTATCGAACCAGTCGACCCCAGCACCGCTATGTTTCTTGTCTCAAATCCGGCCACTGTCTGCCTCCAGTCGATCATAATACCTGGCCTGTCCCGTTTTCGTCACCTAACCGTCGGTGATTTACCTTATCATGCCGTAACGTCTGTCCCGCCGTTGGTATTCAATGATTGCACGATCGAGCTCCCGCTCGTTGAAATCCGGCCACAACACGTCTGTAAAATAAAATTCAGAGTATGCCGACTGCCACATAAGGAAATTGGACAGCCTGTACTCGCCGCTAGGCCGTATGATCAGATCTGGATCAGGAATGCCTGCCGAATACAGATAGCGCTCAAACTTTTCCTCGGTCAGCTCCCCGGTATCTCCCGCCTCGCGGTCGCGTGCCCAGCACTCCGCCGCTCTGATGATCTCACTGCGGCCGCCGTAGTTCACGCACATGTTCACCTGCACGCCGTCGAACGTGTCGGATATCCGCTCCGTCTCCGCTATCAGCTCGCGCAGCGCGGGAGAGAGTACTGAAACGTCGCCGAAAAACTTCATCTTTACACGGTCACGCTCCATGGTCTCGATCGCCTCATGGAGATACGTTTCCAGGATGCCCATTATGGCGTCCACTTCATCCTTGGGACGTTTCCAGTTCTCCGTAGAGAACGCGTAGACCGTAAGATATTCGACGCCCAGTTCCTTGCAGTGAGTGGCGACTTTGCGGAAAGTCTCTGCTCCTACTGCGTGGCCGGCAGTACGCGGAAGCCCCCGTTTCTTCGCCCATCGGCCGTTACCGTCCATTATTATGGCAATATGGCGGGGGAGCCTGTCCGTGTCAAGCCGCCCCGCCGTTTTGTCTGAAGATTTGAATAATCCCATATTCCCGATATGTCAGATCTCGTAGAGTTCCTTTTCCTTGTCAGACGTGACTTCGTCTACTTTCGTAATGAACTCGTCGGTGATCTTCTGCATCTCTTTCTCTGCGTCCTTGAAATCGTCCTCGGTCATCTCGGAGGATTTCTTCTGCGCTTTGAACTTCTCCATCGCCTCACGGCGTATGTTGCGGATGGCGACTTTGCCCTCCTCACCGTACTTGCGGACCTGCTTAGCGAGTTCCTTACGTCTCTCCTCGGTGAGCTGCGGGAACACCAGGCGGATCACTCTGCCGTCGTTCTGCGGATTTATACCGAGGTCTGATGCCTGTATCGCCTTCTCAATAAGCTTGAGGCTGGAAGCGTCCCAGGGCTGGATCACGAGGGAACGGGGATCGGGCGAACCGATCGATGCTATCTGGTTGATCGGGGTATCCACGCCATAGTATTCAACAGTGATCTGATCGAGTACCGCAGCGTTTGCTCTGCCGGCGCGGACAGACGCGTACTGAGTCTTGAGGACTTCAACGGTCTTGTTCATCTTGTCTTTGAATTCGGTATACATGGCTTTACCTCCCGTTATTGTATTTCATTTGACCACCGTGCCGATCTTCTCTCCGATGACGGCACGGTAGATGTTTTCCGGCTCCTCAAGTGCAAAGAGGATCACAGGAATGTGGTTGTCCATGGAAAGCGACGTCGCTGTCGAGTCCATAACGGCCAGATGTCTTGAAAGGACCTCGTCGTAAGTTATCGAGTCGAACTTCTTCGCAGTGGGATCCTTCCTCGGGTCGGCACTGTATACGCCGTCGATGTTTTTCGCCAGAAGTATCGCGTCCGCGCCGATCTCAGCAGCTCTGAGCACAGCTGCCGTATCCGTGGAGAAGAACGGGCAGCCGGTGCCGCAGCCGAAAATAACTACGCGGCCGTTCTTGAGGTGTTTGTCTGCCTTCAGCCGGATATAGGGCTCAGCGATCGTGCGCATCTCGATCGCCGTCTGTACACGGACGGGAATATCCATCTGCTCCATGACGTCCGCTACCGCGAGACAGTTCATAGCTGTCGCCAGCATACCCATGTGGTCAGCACGAGAACGCTCCATCTTGTCTCCGCCGTCCTTGACGCCGCGCCAGAAATTGCCGCCGCCGATGACGATACCGACCTCGACTCCGAGCCCGACGCACTTTTTTACGACCTCGCAGACTTTTTTGATAATGTCGAAATCAAGGCCGAAATGCTTTTCTCCAGCCAGTGCTTCGCCGCTTATTTTCAAAAGGACCCGTTTGTAAACAGGCTTGTCCTCTGCCATTGGAACACCCCCTGAATTCTTTGCCGTAAATCAATTTATATATTAATATACTTTGCCCCAAATTGGAAGTACAAATTGTTAACTTTTTGGCTGTGCAGGAGACCGCGTTTGTTGACAAAAAGGGGCCTTCTCTGTTAGTATTGTTAACAGGATATATGTTCATCTGGTCGGTCTTCTTAGCTGCTTAAACAGATGGCCGCCCGTCCTGTACGCCTCCCCTGCCCTAAGCCGGGGCAAGGCGTTTTTTATAACCCCCTCATGTACAGCGCGTATT
>CAMZHU010000018.1 GCA_947306975.1 uncultured Clostridia bacterium
CCCCCCCACGATATCGAACACTCTTTCCCTACACGACGCTCTTCCGATCTCGAGGGTTAGCGTTCCTTTGCTGCGGTCAATATCCGAGGGGGACTTATAGACGAATTTGCCGCCATGAAAATAGCCGTTAATGATATCCTTCAAGACTTCCGCATCTTCAAGCTGACGCAGCGCCCCGTTGACGGCTTCTGTCAGGTCCGCGTTCTCCTTGGCTATGGCAAAGCAGAACGACGCGGATATAAGGGGATCTTCAAGAAGTTCGAGCCTGAACTGGCCGCGCACAAAACGTTTGGCTATGCTGTCGTCTACGATGGCACAGTCGACCAGACCTGCCTTCAGAGCGGAAACGAGCTGCTCTCGAGTCGCGAATTTATGAACGTCGCCCCTTGATTCAGCGTATGCTGCAGCTGCTGTATCCGACAACACTCCGATCACGGAGCCGGGGACGTCGTCGCGGGAAGCGATACCGCTTTCGGGCACGGAGCCTGAGCACGCGGCGAGTCCAACGATCAGTATAGCGCAGATAAATGCGCAGATTATGCGTTTCATAACGTGTGTTCCTTTTGTGCTGTCTATCGACACCCGCATAAGGCGGAAAAAAGTCGTATCGTTATTATAGTTTAAGAACGCGCGGACTGCAACTGATGATTTAACCAAAATACAAGGTTTTAACTGAAGATTTCCGCATGACCGGTTTTAGGTGTTATATATCTGCGCGGTATTGTATAACCCGGTACATTTTGATATAATATATCATCTATAATAGCCGGTAGTGTACCCATACGCCGGCAGTATGCGTAAAGCTTATTATTCGGAGGCACGGAAATGAACAACAAACTGTCGCGTATTTTCCAGCCAAGCATGCGGCTGTATTTCATAGTGCTTATCCTGTTTGCAGTCGCCACGTGCTTTTTCGGCCCGAAGGCGAGGATCCTTGCCATCGGCGAGGCGGTCATCATTATCCTCCTTGCGGTCTTCACGCGCATGTCGAATACGAAACGCGCCGACAAGCTGCTCGAATACATAGAGTCGGTGACCGACAGTATGGATTCTGCGGCAAAGGATACGCTCGTGAATTTCCCCATGCCGGTCGTTATCTTCAATCCGAGCAACGATCTGATCCTCTGGTCCAACAGCAAATTCCTTGAGGCCACGAACGGACGCGAGCACTTCTTCGAGGTGTCCATAACGGACGTCGTGCCCGGATTTTCCACGAAATGGCTGGCCGAAGGCAAGACGGAGTACCCGGGTTTCGTAGATGTAGGCGACAAGAAGTTCAAGGTCTTCGGTAGTATAGTGCGAACGGAGCGGGAGACAGGTTCGCGTGAATTCCTGGCAACGACATACTGGGTGGATATGACCGAATATTCGGATATCTATAACGAGTATATGGATTCACGGCCGGTGGCCGCGATCATTATGCTCGATAACTACGACGAGCTTCTCAAAAACGCGACGGAAAAAGAGAAATCGACGATACTGGCCTCTATCGATGAAAAACTCAACGCGTGGTGTGCCGACAGTGGCGGACATCTGGTGAAATACGACCGCGACAGATATATGTTCATATTCGAGGAGTGCTGCCTGCAGGGCTTTATCGACGATAAATTCTCAGTGCTCGATTCTGTCAGAGAGATCGCAGGACCGTCCGGTGTCCACGCGACTCTCAGCATAGGTATAGGACGGGACGGAAAATCCTTTGAAGAAACGTTCCGGTTCGCGGCGCTCAGTCTCGAGATGTCTCTGTCCCGCGGCGGAGACCAGGTCGTCATCAAAAACAGATATAATTTCGAGTTCTACGGCGGTCAGTCGGCGGAACTCGAAAAGAGGACGAAAGTCAAGTCACGTGTTATGGCCAACGCTTTCGGCGAGCTTGTCAGCGATGCTTCCATCGTGCTCATAATGGGTCATAAATATGCGGATCTGGACAGCGTGGGCTCGGCGGTCGGTGTATGCTGCATCGCGCGCAACAGGGGCAAGAAGGCATACATAGTGATCAACGCGGAAAAGAATTCTTCAAAGCAGCTTATAAGCAGGATGATGCTCCTCCCGGAGTACAGCGACGTTTTCATCTCTCCGCAGGACGCGATACTGATGGCAGACAGCAAGACACTGCTCGTCGTCGTAGATACCAACAGGCCGGAGCAGGTGGAATCGGACGCTCTTCTCCTGTCCTGCAACCGCATCGCCGTTATCGATCACCACAGACGAGCAGCTACTTATATCCAGAACGCCGGACTCAACTTCCATGAGCCGTACGCCTCATCCGCTTCCGAACTGGTCACTGAAATGATCCAGTATCTTGTGGATCAGTCTGCCATGCTCAGGTTCGAGGCAGAGGCGCTGCTTGCCGGCATAGTGCTGGACACCAAGAGCTTCTCGATACGCACGGGAAGCCGCACGTTCGACGCGGCTGCATTTCTGCGCAGAGCGGGCGCAGATACGACGGAGGTCAAGAAGCTTCTCCAGTCAGACCTTCAGTCCGCGCTTTCACGCTACTCGCTCATCAGCAGCGCGACCGTATACCGCGAGGGAATAGCGATCGCGGTATCAGACACTCCAATGGACAGGATAGTAGTCGCGCAGGCTGCAGACGAACTGCTGAATATCTCCGGTATCCAGGCATCGTTCGTACTGTCGCCCGACGGCGATTCGATAGGTATATCGGCACGCAGCATTGGAGATATAAACGTACAGGTGATTTTGGAAAAACTGGGCGGAGGCGGCAACAAATCTACAGCAGGAGCACAGATACAGAACGCAACCACGGACGAAGTACTGGAACGTCTTACGGCGGCGATCGACAGCTGCCTTGAGTACGTCCGTCCGGATGAACAGGCAATATAGTTTAGAACGGAGGAAACCAAAATGAAGGTCATTCTGCAGCAGGATGTTAAAGGACAGGGCAAAAAAGGCCAGAGCGTCGACGTCGCGGACGGATATGCACGCAACTTCCTCTTTCCCAAAAAGCTGGCGGTACCGGCGACAGCAGACAATATGAACGCAATGCGTATAAAGGAAAAGGCTCGCCTCGCACAGATCGAGCGCGACAAAGCCGAAGCGGCCGAAGCAGCGAAGAAGCTGGAAAGCTGCGTAGTTAAGATCAGCGCAAAGTCCGGCGGCGCGGGAAGACTTTTCGGCGCCGTGACATCCAAGGAGATATCCGACGCTCTCAAAGAGCAGTACGGTATCACTGTCGAAAAGAACAAGATAGTACAGACTGAGCCGATAAAGACATTCGGCAGCTATGAGATCAAGTGCAAGTTCGGCTATGAGATCAACGGCACGATACATCTTATAGTCGCGGAGGAGAAGTAACGTTCAGACGTTGCGACTGAACTTATCGCAGGGAGGATACGGATATGGATGAGCTGCTCGGCAGACAGGTCCCGAACAATATAGAGGCGGAGCAGGCGGTGCTCGGTTCGATGCTCATAGACCCGCGCTGCATTGGCGATGTTCTGGGAGCGGTCAAGGCGGATGATTTTTATTCGACGACCAACAGGGATATATTCGAGACGATATACTCCATGTTCAACTACTCCATGGTCATCGACCCCGTGACGGTTCTTGAGAACATGCGTGTGAACGGCGTATACAACGAACGCTCGTCGCAGTATATAGTTGAGCTCATGGATATCACTCCGACCGCTGTCAACGTGCTTGAATACGCCGCCATAGTACGCGATAAGGCGATGCTCCGTAACATAGCGCAGGCCGGCAGTGAGATAAACGGTCTCGCCATGGAGGGACTGGGTTCCGCCTCGGATATACTTGAAGCGGCGGAGAAGAGGATTTACGCACTGCGACAGGGCCGCAACACAACGGGACTGGAACCCGTGTCCGACGTGCTTCGCGACGTATATGAACAGCTCTCTATCGCTTCCAAGAGCGACAGCAGGATACCCGGTCTCACGACCGGACTGCCCGATCTGGATAACGTCACGATGGGCCTGAACAATTCGGATTTCATACTCATCGCTTCACGTCCAGGTATGGGCAAGACGAGTATAGCCCTGAACATCGCTATGCACGTCGCAAAGACTTCAAAGAAAGCCGTGGCGATATTCTCGCTCGAAATGTCCCGTGAGCAGCTGGCGATCAGGCTGCTGTCTTCTGAGAGTTTTATCGACAACAAGAAGCTCCAGACAGGCCGGCTATCAAACGACGAATGGCGGAAGATCGCACTTGCCGCCGCGGCGATAAGTGAGACCGATCTCCGTATCAACGACAACCCGATGCTCTCTGTCGCAGACATGAATGCCCAGTGCCGCAGGATCCCGAATCTCGGCCTGGTCGTCATAGACTATATCCAGCTGATGCAGAGCGCTTCCGGCAACACCGGATACACGGGCGAAAACAGGACACAGGTCGTATCCGATATAAGCCGAATGATGAAGATAATGGCAAAAGAACTCAACGTTCCCGTTATCTGTCTGTCCCAGCTTTCCCGAGCGAACGAAACGCGCACGAACAAGAGACCGCTGCTGTCCGACCTCCGAGAGTCAGGCGCCATCGAGCAGGACGCAGATCTTGTCATGGGCCTGTACAGGGACGACTATTATAACAAAGACAGCGACAAACCAAATGTCGCAGAGTGCATAATACTTAAGAACAGACGCGGAGAGACCGGCACAGTCGAACTCCAGTGGCTGCCGGAATACACGACGTACGCATCCGTAGAACACTACCGTTCGGAGGAGGACATGTGACCATGCTCACACGTTTCCTTGAATACGCCGACAGGTACTCGATGCTTCCTGATGGTTCGAGGATACTGGCCGCCGTATCGGGCGGCGCGGATTCGATGTGCCTTCTGGAACTGCTGCTGGAGGCCTCAAAGAAGAGAGGGCTTGCCGTTGAAGCTGCCCATTTCAACCACCGTCTGCGCGGTGCGGAGGCCGACAGGGACGAGGAATTCGTGTCAGACTGGTGCAGAAGCCGCGGAGTGCCGTTCCGTTCAGGATCTGGCGACGTGACCGCTTATGCCGGAGATCACGGTATCGGCATTGAGGAGGCGGCGCGCGCGATGCGATACGGGTTTCTGGAAAAGGCTGCAGACGACATCTGTGCTTCTCGGATAGCGACGGCGCACAACGCGGATGACAACGCAGAGACGATGCTCCTGAACCTTGCCAGAGGGACAGGACTGCGCGGCCTCTGCGGTATACCGCCCGTACGGGGCCGGATCATCCGGCCGCTGATGTGTTTTACACGCGGAGAGATCGAGGGATACCTGTCTGAACGGGGGATACCGCACGTGGAGGACTCCACGAACAGCGAGGACATATGCGGCCGCAACAGGATACGCCACGCAGAAATGACGGTACTCCGTGAACTCAACGGTGACTTTTCCGGCGCCGCGCTGCGTACTGCGGAGCTCCTGCGCCGCGACGAGGATTATATCGCGTCCGCCGCCAGGGGATTTACCGATACCCTTGATGAGCCGGACAGAGCTGACGCAACATGCCTTGCGGCGCTTCCTTACCCGGTAGCCTCACGCATAGTCAGGATGATGTGCGGAAGCGGTCTGTCAGCGGAGCATGTCGGGGCTGTGCTTCGGCTCTGTGAAGCGGAAAAACCTTCGGCAGCGGTCTCACTGCCAGGTATGATCGCCGAGAGAGAGTACGAAGACATCGTTTTCCGGAAGCCCGGCGGCGATCCGACGAGTTTCAAACCGGTGGAACTCGGAGAGGGAGATACAGCTGAGATCCCTGAACTGCACCTTCGAGCAATATGCACCGGAGGCATCTGCGAGGAGAAAATTCATAAATCATTCACCACTTTTCTATTCAAAAAGGCTGTATTATGTGGTAAAATCATCATCAGGCCGCGCGCCCCGGGCGACGAGATATCCATACACGGGCGGCGCGGAACGAAAACCCTTAAAAAGCTTTTTATTGAGGAACGTGTACCTGCGAACAAACGCGGTCTCGTGCCCGTCCTGGCCGACGGTTCGGGCGTGCTGGCCGTTGCCGGAATGGGCATAGACCGCCGAGCCTATCCGCTGCCCGGCGATGAAATAATTAAAATAATACTTGAGGAGAAGGCTTGAATCATGCCAAAGGGAATTAAAGAGGTTCTGTTTTCAGAAGAACAGATCCGCGCAAGAGTGTCAGAACTGGGCGCAGAGATAGCAAAAGAGTATGAGGGATGTTTCCCCATTTTTATCGGAGTGCTCAAGGGGTGTTTCATGTTCATGGCGGACATCGTAAGAAGTGTCGGCGTTGACTGTGAAATAGACTTCATGGGCATATCCTCATACAACAACGGCACGACTACTACAGGCGCAGTCAAGATAACGAAGGACCTGTCCCGCGACATAGAGGGGCGCCATGTCATCATTGTCGAAGACATACTCGACTCCGGTGTGACGCTGTCATACCTTAAAAAGTATCTGCTTAACCGCGATCCCGCCTCAGTTAAGATAGTCACACTGCTCGACAAGCCCGAACGCAGAAAGTCTGACATAGTGGCCGACTACGTCGGTTTCGTGTGTCCGAACGAGTTTGTCGTCGGATACGGTCTCGACTACGCAGAAAAATACAGAAATCTTCCGTATGTCGGCCTCTTGAAGCCGGAAGTCTATTCGTGAACGACTGAAACCGCCGCAGATACGGCATGATCCCATTGGAAAGAAGGGAAAGCACACTTGACACCGAAAAACAGACCAACACGCAATATCGGCTTCTACCTGCTGATATTCATAATCGCCGTTTCCGCGGTATATCTTCTCTCCGGACCTTCGTCAAAGAAAGATACCGAGATCGAGAACTACTCTGAGGTGCGCCGTATGATCGAAGGCGGCGAGGTCGAGAGTTTCACGATCGAAGACTCGACGATCACGATGTATCTGACCGAACCCTATAAGGATACCGGCAGCAATATAGTTACACACAAGCTCTATGATGTCGGTATCTTCTATTCAGACGAGAAGGAAGCCATCAACAAGATGATGGTGAGCAACGAGGAGTTTGAATACAACTACAAGGTGGGGTTCCAGGCACCGTGGTGGTTCTCCATAATCCCCTACATCCTGATTATCGGCGTGTTCATAATCCTTTGGAGCGCCATGCTCAACCGTTCCGGTCTGGGCGGAGGAGACCGCGGCGTAGCCAGATTCGGCAAAGCCCGCACCAGGCTGGGCAGCGACGAGAAGAAAAAGGTCACTTTTGCCGACGTCGCCGGTGCTGAAGAGGAAAAGGAGGAACTCGCAGAGATTGTCGACTTCCTTAAGGATCCGGCCAAGTATACGGCGCTCGGCGCGCGCATACCCAAGGGCGTGCTCCTTATAGGCCCTCCGGGTACCGGAAAGACGCTTATCGCGAAGGCCGTTGCAGGAGAGGCGAACGTTCAGTTCCTGTCTATATCGGGCTCCGATTTCGTCGAGCTTTACGTCGGTATCGGCGCATCGCGTGTGCGTGACCTTTTCGACCAGGCGAAAAAGCTGGCCCCTGCGATAATATTCATCGATGAGATCGATGCTGTGGGACGTCAGCGCGGCGCCGGACTCGGCGGCGGACATGACGAGCGCGAGCAGACCCTGAACCAGCTGCTCGTCGAGATGGACGGCTTCGGGACTAATGAGGGCGTCATAGTAATGGCCGCGACGAACCGCGCGGATATACTTGACAACGCGCTCCTGCGTCCGGGACGTTTCGACCGTCAGGTCTATGTCGGAAAGCCGGATATCAACGGCAGGGAAGCCATACTCAAGGTACACGCGAGGAACAAACTCCTCGGCGATGATGTGGATCTCCGCAGCATAGCGCGCGGGACACCGGGCTTCACCGGGGCCGATCTCGAAAACCTGCTCAACGAGGCTGCGCTCCTCGCAGCACGCAGGAACAAGAGGTTCATCACCATGGAAGAGGTCGATGAGGCTGTTCTCAAGGTAATGGCGGGACCGGAAAAGAAAAGCCGCGTGATCACTGAAAAAGAACGCAGGCTGACAGCTTACCATGAGGCGGGACATGCAGTCGTGTCTTTCTACCTCGAGCACGTCGATCCGGTACATCATATAACCATAATCCCCCGAGGCGGAGCAGGCGGTATGACCGTCTACAGGCCTGAGGAGGACAAAACGTTCAATTCCAAGAGCGAGATGTTCGAGCGCATAGTATCCGCTCTCGGCGGACGCGTAGCTGAAAAGCTCATGATAGGTGATATTTCCACCGGCGCCGGAGCGGACATACAGCAGGCGAGCTCCATCGCACGCGCCATGGTTACCGTATACGGAATGAGTGAACGCCTCGGCCCGATATCATTCGACGACAGCAGCCACTCCATCTTTATCGGGCGCGACTTCGGCCAGACAAAGAGCTATTCCGAGAAGACGGCGGCCCTTATAGATGACGAAGTCAAACGTATCTTCGACGAGGCTATGGAACTCTGCGAGAAGCTGCTTACAGAGCATAAGGATATGCTCATAGCGACTGCGGAATACCTGCTCAAGAACGAGACGATGGAAGGCGCGGACTTTATATACATGTGCTCCCACAACGGAGAACTGCCGCCTGAAAAGCTTCCGGAAGCTGATAACAGCACTGCCGGTAAAATAGCTGAGAGCGCAGAAAAGTCCGAAGATGCAGCAGAAGAGATGCCCGATGACACCGTTTCCGGCGAGTATAATGCCGCTTCGGACAGTGAACCGGAAGAGACCGGCGGAGAGGAATAAGACGGCTTCTCACGCGTCGAATTTAACAAAACAATATCCGGCCCGGCATTTAGCCGGGCCGGATATTTGTGTTTGGAGAAAAAACGAAGATTATCTATTGACAATTATGTAAATCATGATATAGTATTGCTTGCAAATGAGAGAGCCCTAACGGGCACAATATATAGGGAGGAGTTAATCGTGATTGATGTCAGAGTCACCGGCGGAGATCTCGGGCAGGAAGAGATAGACGCCTATGTTGAAATGGCGAAGAAAAACCATCCCGACAAACGTATATCCGCTATGGATATAGCTGTTGACGGGGAATTTGTCGATATTACATATCACTGGGAAACGGTTCCCTTTGAGCGTATCCGCCGCATCACCGGTTATCTTGTCGGCACGCTCGACAGATTCAATGACGGCAAGCGCGCTGAGGAGGCGGACAGGGTCAAACACTCTGTCGAGGAATGCTCCTGCAGCATGAAGGCTGCCGGCTGAAAACTGAAGTAACACGTTTGTTGTCTGGCTCCGCACTAATGACGCGGAGCCAGATAAGCATTTACGGCAAAAAGACGGCGGGAGTCCAAAAGGACCCCCGCCGGTGTTTCAATATGTGTTCAGTTATCGCTGCTCTCTATAAGACCGTAGCCGCCGCTTTTTCTGCGGTAGACGACGGAGAACGTGTCGTTGTCGTCCTGATTTCTGAAAACGAAGAACGTGTGCTTGAGCAGGTTCATCTGCAGGATAGCTTCTTCAGTCGTCATAGGTTTGATCGGGAACTTCTTAGTGCGTATGACCGTGAAATCGGTATCCTCCTCCTCGTCCTCAGCACTGAGAACGGGAGCGTCGAATGTGAGCGCGTCGGCACGGAGCTTCTTCTCAAGACGGGTCTTGTTTTTCCTGATCTGACGTTCTATTGCAGCGACCGCTGAGTCGATCGACGCGTACATATCGCTCGTCGTCTCGGAGACGCGATAGAACATGCCGTTGTTTTTGATGGTCACCTCGGCAGTATGTCTGCCTCTTTCGATCTGGAACGTAACGAAAGCTTCCGACTCAGATCTGAAAAAGCGGTCCAGCTTGCCGAGTTTCTTCTCTGCATACTCGTGCAGATCGTCGGATACCTGGATCTTTTTCTCGGTGAATGTGAACTTCATAACAGCGACCTCACTTTCTCGAATTGACTCGAACGGGGGATTTACCTCCGTATAATGATTATACCACATGGAGGCGGAAAGTGAAACCGTTTAACAAAAACTTTAAAGAAATACGGTTGCGGAAGATCAGATGATTGCCTCGGCGTGGCGGGTAGCGTGGCAGCCCATGTTGACGACACAGGGCATGCCCGCGATGTGTGTCGGGAAGAACTCGATATTGACGGCGACGGCTGTGTACTTTCCTCCGAAACCCTGGGGGCCGATGCCTAGCATGTTTATGCGCTGGAGCACACGGCGCTCCATAGCAGCGTAGAATTCATCCTCATTCCTGGTATCGACAGGACGGGCAAGAGCTCGTTTGGCGAGGATAGCGGCCTGCTCGACGGTCCCGCCGAGGCCCACGCCTACAACGACCGGGGGACACGGTTTTGAACCGGCATTAGATACCGTATCGATGATAAAGTCCTCTACAGTGCTCTGGGTATCGGAAGGCAGGAACATACGCATCGCACTCATGTTCTCGCTGCCGAAACCTTTCGGTGCCGCGACGAGTTTGATCCTGTCGCCGGGTACGAGGCGGACATGGATGACCGCGGGAGTGTTATCGCCTGTATTGACGCGCCGGAGCGGATCCGCAACTACGGATTTCCTGAGTTTTCCCTGCTCGTAGCCGCGCCGTACACCTTCATTCACGGCGTCTTCGAACAGACCTCCGGTTATGTGTACGTCCTGGCCTATATCCGCGAAGATCACGGTCATACCGGTATCCTGGCAGATCGGAAGGCTCTCCTCCGCGGCATAGCGGAAGTTGGAGACGATATCGTCGAGAGCCGCGGTCCCCGCGGGCGACACTTCGCTCTCCTGGGCGCATTCCAGCAGGACGGCAAGTTCCGGCGGAAGCCAGACGTTCGCGCGGATGCAGATATCCCGTACGGCCTCGGTTATTGCGTCGCAGCTTATATCTCTCATTATCTGAGACCTCCCGGATCGAATATGCATAATTTTATCATCAGTGCCAAAAAACTACAATGTAATTTTGCGGTGTATGATGCTATAATGGTTTTATGGACGCAGTATCGTCCGCGGCACGGAACACAATGAAGGAGGAGCACTTCGATGCTAAAGATAGGATGCCACCTCTCATCGTCAGGCGGATTCACCGCAATGGGGAAGACGGCGGTGTCGATAGACGCCAACGTGTTCCAGTTTTTTACCCGCAATCCGCGCGGTGGCGCGGCAAAGGATATCGACGAAAATGATGTCGCAGCTTTTCTTGCGCTTGCGAAAGAATCTGGGATATCCTGCATGTTGGCGCACGCACCGTATACGCTGAACCCTTGTGCGGAGAAACCGAACGTAAGGCAGTTCGCGTTCGAGACGATGGCAGACGACCTGAGACGGATGGAGTATATACCAGGAAGTCTTTACAACTTCCATCCGGGCAGTCATGTTGGCCAGGGGATCGAAAAGGGCATAGAACTTATATCAGAGGTACTGAACACTGTGATGTGGCCTGAAATGACGACCACGGTCCTTCTTGAGACGATGGCCGGAAAAGGCAGCGAAGTCGGCAGTAGATTCGAGGAGCTTCGCGAGATCATAGACAGGGCAAAGTATCCTGAGAAGATCGGAGTATGCCTCGATACATGCCACGTTTACGATGCGGGTTATGACATCGCCGGCGATCTGGACGGAGTCCTTGGGAGATTCGACGATATCGTGGGGCTCTCCAGGCTGCGCGCTATCCATTTGAATGACAGCAAGAACCCGTTTGCGAGCCACAAGGACCGTCATGAGAAGATCGGGGAGGGTTCTCTCGGCATTTCTGTTTTCAGAACGATAATAAACCATCCGAAACTGCGTGAGCTTCCGTTTTATCTAGAGACGCCCAATGAACTGGACGGATATGCACGTGAGATAGCGATGCTCAGAGGTTTATACGAGGAATAATACATATAGGAGGAGTCACATATGAAGGAGCTTAAAGGCACAAGGACCGAGGCGAACCTGATGGCTGCGTTCGCAGGCGAATCCCAGGCGCGAAACAAGTACGACTATTTTGCATCACAGGCCAAGAAGGACGGCTACGAGCAGATCGCGGCGATCTTCCAGGAGACGGCACTCAACGAAAAAGAACATGCCAAGATGTGGTACAAGCTTCTCAATGGCGGGTCTGTTTCCGGGACGATGGACAATCTGAACGAGGCGGCTGACGGAGAGAACTACGAGTGGACCGATATGTATCTGAACTTTGCTAAAGAAGCCCGCGAAGAGGGATTCACTGAGATCGCGGAGAAGTTCGAGGGTGTGGCTAAGGTCGAAAAGGAGCATGAGGAGAGATACCGCAGGCTCATAGAGAACATAAAAGACGGCCTTGTGTTCTCGCGTGACGGCGACAGGATATGGCAGTGCCGCAACTGCGGTCATATCGTGATAGGCAAGAGCGCTCCCGAGGTCTGCCCGGTCTGCGACCACCCGAGGGCGTACTTCCAGCTCAAGATGGAGAATTTCTGATAAGAGATTATGTAAACAAACCCCCGGGCGAATGCCCGGGGGTCGCATTATATTGGGGATCGCAGTCACAGCCTGTCGGCGGGGCTTACGTACAGTTTCGGATAGCGCCGTCTGTCGGTTATAATGAGCCAGATGCAGAGGATGATAGCTCCGGCATCGATGGCATAGGTGAATATCCAAGCAGTCGTTGAGCCGAAGTTATCGAACAGATACCCTGTGAGGAGCTGCGAAACGCTCATAAACAGTGCCATCACGACCGATATCAGGCCGTTGATCCTGCCGCGGTGGCTCGACGGAACTCGTGATGAGATGTAGGGACCGCTGGCAATTGTGGTAAAGATCTCGCCCCATGTGAAGAGAAGTATGGCGGCATAGTACCACGGGATATGGCCCAGCATGGAAGCGAAGAGCACAAAGCCGACTGTCTGAAGCAGAAAACCGACAAGTGTCTTCTTCGGCTCTGGAAGCCGTGCGAACCAGGTCGTAACGAGCGGCGTAAAGATAATGACTATAAGGCAGTTGAGGCTGTTGACAGTGCCGAAGATAAGTGCGCCCTCGTCGCCGTGGACGCGGCCGAGATCGAGCGGCATGAGATAAGAGAACTGACGGTAGGCAGAGGTGTTGAGCGCCATTGCGATAACGAACAGGAGAATGACAGGATTCTCTTTTATAACCGTTAACAGGCCGATGCCGCTGCGTTCAGACTGATACTCGGATATTGATGAAGTTTCCTTCACGGGGGTGATATCCCTGACTTTGAAATATATGAGCAGGGTCGAGCATCCGATAGCTACGCCGCTTATGATAAACGCGAGCCAGAGGGCGTTCCGAAAGAGAAATCCCGCAATAGTAGGCGAGAGGACCAGACCGAGGTTCGCACCCAGGTACTGGAGCGAGTATGCGCGTTCTCGGTCCTCCGTGCGGGTAATATCTGCGATGAGCGCGTCGTAAGCAGGTCCTTCCATGCTCTGGCAGGCTGCGGCAAGCAGCATTAGGACGATGGTGGTCACAGAGAGCGGAATGATCCCGCAGAATATGTAGAACACAACGGAGATGGTGTCGCAGACGACGATCAGCATCTTCTTGTTGCAACGGTCCGCGAGCCGTCCGCCGAGCAGACTGACGGGCAGCAGGACTATGCCGGCGACGACCATAACGACGGCAACGGTGCTGGCGCTCATGCCCATCTTCTGGTTCATGATAAGTGTGAGCATGGGCCAGACCATAGCACCCAGATTCGTCACGACGCGGCCGAAAAAGAGCACGTAGTTCTCGCGCCGCAGGCCTTTATATTGATCCAAAAGCCGCATTATCTGTCCTCCGGTGTGTAATTCGACACGCTTTTACATCTTTGTTGCAGTCAACAAAAAAAGGCATCCAAAGGAGATTGGATGCCTTCTTCTGGTGCGAGAGAGGAGACTTGAACTCCCACGCCTACTGACACACGCCCCTCAAACGTGCCTGTCTACCTATTCCAGCACTCTCGCAGGTGCAAAAGCTATTATAACAGTATTTTGGCTTTTGTCAACTAAAAAATCGGACATTTGGCTCTTGTCGGGCTGTTTTTTTGTGTCGGGGCCGCAAAACGCCGGCGGTATATCGGCGGACGCGCAGCGCTGCGCGATCCTGGCCATGTTGAAATCGACGGTGCGGTGTGGTATATTCAAGCTGGCGCGGGGTGACGGCATACCATTAGTAATAACCCCGGTCGACGCATGGAGGACCTGAAACGTAACGGACTTCTCCGCATTATTCTGAAAGGGTGAGGTTTTGATGAAACCCGTATTCTGCAACACATTCAATATAACGCACAACAAAAACAAATCCGAGGTGGCGATCAGCTTCACTCATGTTTATACCGAGCACAGCTTTGCCATGAAGAACGGTGCACTGACAGACGTTTCAGCTCAGGTCTGTGATGACGTCGCGAGTGTCCTGACGACACGTGACGGCGTGATCGCTCTTACGAAACTATTGAACCGCATGGTGTCGGATTGGGGAATCGACCTCAATGAATGACGGCGTACGGCGGAAAGTTCCATCGGTGGCGAAAAAGATGAGGAGAACGGTCATTCTGCTGCTCGTACTTATGCTTGCAGTTTCTCTCTGTGCACCTGCGCTTGCGGCGCAGTACCAGGACGCTAACTGGCTGTTTGCAGACTGGGAGTTAAATGGCTATCCCGGCGATGTCGGCGGGGTATACAGCTATGACGGTGACGCTACGCACCTCTGTATCCTGCTCTTGGACAGAACGCCTGAACGTGAAGAGGAGATCCGGGCATTGCTCGAAGACGCTGAAACGCTGAAGTTCGGCGACGCTACCCGTTCATATGCCGAGGTTCTCGCTGTACGTGACATGATAGAAGCCGAGTATTTAGATGACGAGGGCGTGGCCGGTATAGGCGTGACAGTAAACGACGCAAAGACCGACTTTGTGGTTAGCGTGGATGTGACTGCCGACAGGTATGAGGATATAAATGCTGCTATAAGCGGGAAATACGGCGATACGGTCGAAGTCGTCTGCAGTGAAGCGGCAACGCCTGAGACAGACGCAAATGAAAATGCCGGTCAGGCAGAGGCTGATTCAAAGGCCAGAAGAGACTACATCATATACATGGTGATATACCTGGTGCTTTTTGTGCTCTTCTGCGTATTCCTGTTCTTAAGACGCAAAAAACGGGCTGAGGAGCGAAAGTAATACACTCTCGAAATGAAAAAGAAACCGGCTGGCAGATCTGATTCTGCCAGCCGGTTTTATGATGAAGAATAGTAATCCAAACTAATGTCGTAGTGATGCTATCCGCATTTTTCGACAAATTAAAAGACTACAATTAGGGGCGTCAAGGTTTGCAATTTGGATGTTTATAAACTGTGTAGATGTAGACTGTAAATAATAGACAAATAATAAGCATAAGGTTGCGCAATTTACTGTACGCTATGCATAATAAACATAGCAACATAGTTTACTCTATAACGACTTCTTTGTAAAATAGCTATGCCTGATAGTTATTGCCATAAATAATTAAGGAGGTATAATAATGAAAAAGCTCAAGGCAATACTATGTGCTGCACTTGCCGTAATAATTCTTATCGCCCTATGTGCTTGCGGCACCAACAGCACACCAGCAGACAATGGCAAAAAGGATGACGGGAAGACCGAATACACGGATACTTACACGTTCTCCATGGCGTCATCCGAATTCGAGGGAAGCACCTGGAACCAGATGGTGGAAGTGCCCCTCATGGATCTCATGACGGAAAAAACCAACGGTCGCGTTACATGGGACTTTTATCCGAGCGGCACGCTCTCCAAGCAGGGTGAATGCTTTGAAGCGATTCTCAGCGGAGCGGCGGATGTTGGCTACGATGCCTGCAACTTCTATCAGGACACGTTCCCCTATATCGAGTTTTTCACCATGATGGGATGGAACATCAGCGACGACTTCACCGAGCGTGAAAACCTGGCGATTGACTTTACCGAGACATTCAAGGATGCATATTTGTATGACAACTTCAAGCTTCTTGCACGTGTTTCCCTCGAGACATTTGGGTTTATGTCCAGCGTACCTATCAGGACGGCAGCAGATGTCAAGAACATCTCATCACGTTCACTCGGCTTTACGATGGACTGGCTCAACAATCTTGGAGCGAACTGCACCACTATGCCGGCGGTAGAAGTCTATGAATCCCTTAAGCTCAATGTAATCGACGCAAGCGTAAGTGCTATCGGCGCTCTGACCGCATACAAGCTCTATGAAGTGTGCGACTACTTTACTGCTATCCCGAGAGCCAGCGGTGAAAGCGTGTACGTCATGAGTAAGAGTATGTACGATAAGATGGATCCTGAGATCCAAAACGCAGTTGATGAGACATTTGCCGAAATGAAACAGCACTGCATTGACTTCGTAATCACGAACGAGGGCAAAGTCAGGGACGAGGTCCTTGCCGGCAACCCGAACTTTGAATTCATCTATCCGACACCCGAAGAGACCGCGGAATTCTTTGTCGGCTGTGATGAACTCATCCTTGAACGCGTCAAGGAACTCGACGCCAAGGGCCTCGACGGCACTGGCGCGTACGAATGGATGGTTGCTCATACAAGCAACTGACCTCCGACAGAATTAACATAGTATGATATATTGGGAGGCTCACTAATCTTGGTATGAGCCTCCCAGGAATATCTGTAATTGAGGCAGATGCGATGGAAAAGATACTCAAGTGTATCACAAACGTTGCTATGGCTATAGCATCTGCGCTGTTTATTATCGTTCTGTTGTTTGTCATAGCAAATGTACTTGGAAGAAGAGTCTTTGACATTCCACTCAAGCCGACAATGGAGATCGTCCAATACGGTATGCTTACAGCTGTATGTCTTGCGCTAAGTAAGACGACCTTGTTAAAGCGTCATATAGCTGTAACTGTTCTTTTGGATAAATTCCCCCGCAAGGTAAGAGACATCATTCAGGCAATCGAGTGGCTTTGCTGTGCCTGTGTTTTCGGTGTACTGAGTTATAGTTTCGTCGACAGAATCAAGACCGCCATCGCGATGGGCAAGAAGACAGACCTGTTAAAGATACCTTATCAGTATCTGTATCTGATAATGACGATTCTTATAGCTATATCCGCCCTCATTTTTCTTTATCTAGCTGTCCAGGCCGTTGTTGATATCTGCAAAAAGCCCGCGGCTGAACCAGCCGAACCTAATATTACCGATGAAGGTTCCGGACAGGAGGGCTGATGTATGGTGTTATCAAATGTCGCTATAGGCTTTATAGGACTCATTGCGTTCTTGATTCTTTTATTCCTCGGTATGCCTGTCAGCATCTCTATGATGATTTGCGGTGTCGGTGGTCTGTATTTTCTTATGCGTGAGCCTGCCGGTGCATTCACGACGCTTACTTCTAATGTATTTTCAACACTGAGCAGTTATACTAACAGCGTTGCACCAGCATTTATCCTAATGGGAGAACTGGCATCGGTGGCCGGACTGGGAAAAGACCTGTTTACCACGATCCAAAAACTATCCGGCGGCCGCCGGGGTGTGCTTGCTTCGGCGGCACAGATAGTATGTGCAATTTTTGGCGCCGTCTGCGGTGTTACAACGGCAACTGCTGGTATGATGTGCCGTGTAGCATACCCGGAAATGCGCCGCCACAATTACAGGGCTGACATTTCTGCTGGATGCATAGCTGCGGGTGCGTCTCTTGCAACGCTCATCCCGCCAAGTCTCTCGCTCATAACCTATGGCATTGCGGCAGAGGCCTCTATCGGAAAACTGTTCATCGGCGGCATAACGACTGGAATACTGCTGATGCTGTGCCTAATTGCTGTCGTGCAGGTATGGTGCATATTTGACCCCAAAGTGGCGCCGGCAGCCAGTGAAAAATACACTTTTAAGGATAAGATGAAAACCTTACTTACCGGTTCGCTCCTCCAGATAATTATTGTGTTTGCACTTGCCATCGGAGGTATGTTTGCGGGCTGGTTCACACCAACCGCGTCCGGCGCAGTTGGTGTCGTCGGCATTATTATAGTAACTCTCATCAGCCGTTCGCTTACGTTAAAAAAGCTGTTTGAGGCTGTGAAGAATACTCTTGTTATGTCAGGTTTTCTCTATATAATCCTTGCGGGAGCGTCGGTTTTCGGTACTTTCTTCGCATATAGCCGTATTCCCACTGTTATAGGTGAACTGATTGCGAGCATGCATATTCCGAACGTGTTGGTCGTCATGTTCCTCACGATCGTGTATCTCATTTTGGGATGCTTTATAGACGCGCTTCCGCTCATGCTGCTCACAATACCTGTGTTTCTGCCTATCGTGCAGTCCTGTGGTTACGATATCATCTGGTTCGGTTGTTATGTGGTCGTAATAATGGGTCTTGGCTGCATTACGCCGCCGGTTGGTATCGCCTGCTATGTAGTTTCCGGCATGATCGATGATATTTCGCTTACTACAGTTTTCAAAGGTTCGCTCCCGTTCGTTTGTGGTTATGTCGTATGTGCTTTCCTTATGGCGTTTTTCCCACAGGTCGTAACGTGGCTTCCAGGTCTTTTGTACGGCTGATTCGATTAGTTTCTGTAATTTCAGTTTTTGGAGGTGCACACCATGTGCATGAATAATGAAGGCAAGTATGGCAAGTACATTATCCAGGAAAACATACTCCCGCCATTCCTGAATACACCTGAGGCAAAGGCCGAATATGCTGAGATCGGCCGCAGGCGCATCCTGTGGTGTGACGATCGCGCAGCCCCTAACTGTGGTCTATCCATGAACACCTGCTGGATAGTCCACGCCGACCGAGAGATCCAGCTTGAGCGCGAACGGACGAACACAGTCGGCGAAATGGGAAAACCTCATTGCCACGAGGGCAATGAGATACTCGGTTTTCTTGGATCTAATCCAGACGATCCCTCGGACCTTTGCGGCGAGGTGGAGATATATATCGAGGGAGAGAAACACATCCTCACCAAAAGCACCTATATCTATCTGCCCGCGGGCATAAAACACGTCCCACTATATATAAACAGGGTGGACCGTCCCATATTCCACTTCTTTATAACGTTAACCAACGGTTATTCCATGGTACGTGAGAAAAGTGTTTTTGATATGGAGACCGGAGAAAACCCAAAATAAGCTGCATGATCATGTGGCAAATTGGATAAACGATGTGAGCGCGCAGGTGTTTTTCCCGCGCGCTCACTTTATTTGTTTATAATAAACACCTCCGCTTATTCCGAAACAGAATAAACGGAGGTGAATAAGCAAAGATGACGCCTTAGACGGTTATTGTGACTGCTGATAGTTATTAAGCCATCCACAGCTCAATCCAAAAGCACACTATAAGTGAAACCGCACAAAACGGCCGAGTTTGGCTGAGAATCAGTTTAGCACTTGCCGTCGACCTTCGCCATGTGCTCGACGAGGTCGAGCGTCTTCGTCGAATAACCCCACTCGTTGTCATACCATGCGACTACTTTAACGAACTTGTCAGTGAGGGCGATACCGGCCTTCGCATCGAAGATCGATATACGGGAATCATGAATGAAATCGGAGGAGACTACCATGTCCTCAGTGTAGCCGAGGATGCCGGCCATCTCGTTCTCGGATGCGCGCTTCATCTCCGCACAGATCTCATCGTAGGTCGCGGATTTCGCAAGATTGCAAGTGAGGTCGACGACGGAAACGTCGATGGTGGGCACGCGCATGGACAT
>CAMZHU010000019.1 GCA_947306975.1 uncultured Clostridia bacterium
CTCTGTATTAACGCGAAAAAGGGGGGGCGGGCACAGTGCCGGAATTCAAGATCCACAGCGATTTCAAACCATCCGGTGACCAGCCGGAGGCGATAGACGCGCTTGCCTGGGGCGTGGAACAGGGCTTTGAAGAGCAGACTCTCCTCGGCGTCACAGGTTCCGGCAAGACGTTCACGATGGCGAAGATCATCGAGCGTATACAGCGCCCGACTCTCGTACTTGCCCACAACAAGACGCTCGCGGCACAGCTCTGCAGCGAGTTCAAGGAATTCTTTCCGGAAAACGCCGTCGAATATTTCGTCTCCTATTACGATTACTATCAGCCCGAGGCCTACATCCCGCACACCGACACATATATCGAAAAGGACAGCTCGATAAACGACGAGATCGAACGGCTGCGTCATTCGGCGACCTCATCGCTCTTCGAGCGGCGCGACGTAATCGTCGTTTCCTCTGTGAGCTGTATCTACGGCCTCGGCGACCCAATAGATTACGCCAACATGGTCATATCGCTGCGCGTCGGACAGACACGCAGCCGCGATGAACTTCTCAAGAAGCTGGTCGAGATCCGATACGAACGCAATGATCTCGCTTTCGACCGGAACATGTTCCGCGTGCGGGGCGATACTGTCGAGATCTGGCCTGTATACGCGCAGGGGTACGCCATCCGCGTTGAGTTTTTCGGGGACGAGATAGACAGGATAAGTGAGATAAACGTCGTCACAGGCGCGCCGCTGCGCTCACTGTCGCACGTTGCGATCTACCCTGCGTCGCACTACGTCACAACGCCGGAAAAGATGGAGCGCGCGATAGGCGAGATCATACGCGAGATGAAGGAGCGGGTCGAGTGGTTCGAACAGAACCACAAGCTCATAGAGGCTCAGCGCATCCACGAGCGTACGATGTTCGACGTGGAGATGATGCGCGAGATCGGCTACTGCTCCGGCATAGAGAACTACTCCAGAGTCATATCCGGACGTGCACCGGGCTCGCCGCCGATGACGCTCCTCGACTATTTCCCCAAGGATTTCCTCATGTTCATAGACGAGAGCCACGTCACGCTGCCTCAGGTACGAGCAATGTACGCGGGAGACCGTTCCCGCAAAGAGAGCCTTGTCCAGTATGGTTTCCGCCTGCCGTCCGCTTTCGACAACAGGCCTCTCAAGTTCGATGAGTTCACACAGCGTCTGAACCAGGTCATATATGTCTCCGCGACTCCGGGCGAGTATGAACGCTCGCGCTCCTCGCAGGTGACGGAGCAGATAATCCGTCCCACCGGCCTTCTTGACCCGGTGATCGATGTCCGCCCCGTAGAGGGCCAGATAGACGACCTTATAGGCGAGATAAACGCCCGCACCGAAAGATCCGAGCGCGTCCTTGTAACCACGCTCACCAAGAAAATGGCAGAGGACCTGACGACATACCTCACGGGAGCCGGCATACGCGTTCGATACATGCACCACGACATCGGGACCATAGAGCGCATGGAGATAGTCCGCGACCTGCGCCTCGGTGAGTTCGATGTGCTAGTCGGCATAAATCTCCTTCGCGAGGGCCTCGACCTGCCCGAAGTCTCGCTCGTAGCGATCCTCGACGCCGACAAGGAGGGTTTTCTCAGAAGCGAGACCTCGCTCATCCAGACGGTGGGAAGGGCGGCAAGAAACGCAAACGGCCGCGTGATCATGTACGCCGACACGATAACTCCCTCGATGCGCGTAACGATAGACGAGACGGCGCGCAGACGCAAAAAGCAGGACGACTTCAACAAGGCTCACGGCATAGTTCCCAAGACGATCGTGAAGAGCGTCCGCGATATCCTGGAGATATCCGGAAGCGTTGACGAAGTTCCGCGGGAGACCGGCAAGGTCCGAATGACCCGCCGGGAACGCGAAGAAGCGATAGCAAAGCTGGAAAAGCAGATGCGCGAAGCCGCGCGGATGCTCGAATTCGAATATGCCGCCGTGCTGCGAGACAGACTTATCAGGCTGCGCGGCGAGAAACAGGAGTAGGGACAGTAACTTGGATATCATCACTCAGTTCATAGCGACCCCCATCGGCCGGTATGTTACAACTTTCATCATATCCATGCTGCCGGTGATCGAGCTGCGCGGCGCTATACCCATTGGCGTCAGTCTCGGCCTCAGCCATATCCAGAGCATGCTGACTAGCTGTATAGGCAACATGGTGCCGGTACCGTTTGTCATTCTCTTCGCGCGACAGTTAATAGACTGGATGAAGAAAAAGAGCGCGCGTCTCTCCGCCTTTGCGAAAAAGCTGGAGGACCGTGCCTATTCCAAACGTGACGTCATAAAGAGATGGCAGATACTCGGTCTGGTCATTCTCGTCGCCATCCCTTTGCCCGGAACGGGAGCGTGGACCGGCGCGCTCGTCGCAGCCGTGCTAAATCTGCGTAAAAGGGCCGCGATCCCTGCGATACTCTTGGGAGTCATCATCGCCGGTGTGCTCATCACCGGCATAACCTACGGCTTTACGTCGATAATCTGATCTCCCGCACCCGGGAAAGTCCGGCATCGGCATCCGCCGCACGCCGGATACTCTCCCGCCCATCATTACGGAGGACGCTTATATTGGACGGTGAACGCGATTACATCCGAATAGAGGGCACTGTGTCCGTTCTTATCTATCAGAACCCGGACAACGGCTACGCCGTCCTCCGGCTGGAGACTGCCGACGGGATCGTCACCGCCGTGGGCTGCATGCCGGACGCGTCGCCGGGCGAGGAACTTCTCCTCACAGGCAGCTGGATCACGCATCAGGCCTACGGCCGCCAATTCAGGGCTGAGTTCGTACAGCGGCGGCTTCCTTCGGGCACTGAAGGTATATTCCGCTATCTTGCCTCCGGCGCGGTCAAGCATGTCGGTCCCGCCAAGGCGCGCGATATAGTCGAGCGCTTCGGAGACAGGGCGCTCGACGTTATAGAAAACGACCCTGAGCGGCTTTCCGAGATAAAGGGAATAACGCTCAAACGCGCACGCGAGATAGGTTCCGCGTTTCGCCGCCAGATAAGTCTGCGCCGCCTTATAGAATTCCTCACGGAAAACGAGATACCGCCTTCCGCTGCCATGGATCTTTACCGGGTCTGGGGAGACGACGCGCTCGCCGCCGTACGCGCCAATCCCTACGTGCTCTCCGCGCCGGAATTCGGTGCTGATTTCCCCCGTGCGGACAGCCTTGCTCTGCGTCTCGGCTTCGAGGCCGACTGCCCGGAGCGCGCTGAGGCCGCGATCCTTTTCGAACTCTCCCACAATCTCGGAAACGGTCATACGTTCATTCCGCACGAAAAACTCCTCGCCGCTTCGGAGGCGCTCATCGGCATCGGGCGGGAGACTCTTGCGGAATCACTGGACTGCCTCTGTGAGTGCGGATCCGTCATAAGAGACGATATCGCTGGTCAGGACGCATGCTATCTCCCCGAGTTCTATGAAGCGGAGACCTATACCGCGAAACGCCTTCTCGATCTGGCGTCCGCTCCGGCTCACGGCATGGGGGGCTTTTCCGCTGCGGTATCCGCCGTCGAGCGCGAACAGGGCGTTTCCTATTCCGAAGGTCAGCGTCGGGCAGTGGAGCTCGCCGGAAAGCGCCGCGTCCTCGCCATAACAGGCGGTCCGGGAACGGGAAAAACGACGTCCGTCCGAGGCATACTCGCTTTATTTGACAGGCTCGGACTGAAGACCGCGCTCTGCGCGCCTACCGGGCGCGCTGCGAAACGGATGAGCGAACTGACAGGCCGTGACGCAGCTACCGTGCACAGGCTGCTCGGTACGACCGTTTCTGACCGCGGTATACTGGTCTTTGAACACGATGAAACAGATCCGCTGGACGCGGATGCCGTGATACTTGACGAATCCTCAATGGTAGATATACGCCTGATGGCCGACCTGCTCAGGGCGCTGCGCCCGGACTGCCGTCTCATCCTCGTAGGCGACTGCGACCAGCTGCCCTCAGTCGGGCCGGGAAACGTATTTTCGGACATACTGAGGAGCGGAGCGGTCGAGTCTGTTCGTCTGACGGAGATCTTCCGTCAGGCCGGCGAGAGCCGGATAGTCAGGAGCGCGCATATGATAAACTCGGGGATCATCCCCGATCTTCACGGCGATGGGGACTTCTTCTTCCTTCAGCGTCCTACACCGGAGAGGGCTGCCGATACCATCGTAGAGCTGTTCTCCGAGCGCCTGCCTAAAAACATGGGCATCGACCCCTCGCAGATACAGGTCCTTTCGCCGACCCGGCGGCTGGGTGCGGGCACACACTCCCTCAATCTCCGTCTTCAGGCTGCAGTCAACCCTCCCGGCGAGGGAAAACACGAAAAGGTCTTCGGTGATTTTACCTATCGCGAGGGCGACAAGGTGATGCAAATAAAGAACAACTATGATATAATGTGGAGAAAGGTAGCCGGCAGTTCCGACGTAACCGGCAGAGCAAAGTCAGCAGGCGTGCCGGATGAGGCAGGTGCCGGCGTCTTCAACGGTGATATAGGCATCATACAGACCATCGATGACGACCGCGAGACGGTGACGGTAGATTTCGACGGGCGTCTGGTGACGTATCAGTACGAACAGCTCTCTGAACTCGAACCGGCATATGCAATGACGGTCCATAAGTCTCAGGGAAGCGAATACCGCGCCGTTATCCTCGCTGCCGTCCCGGGTGCGCCGCAGCTTCTGGTCCGCGGCGTCCTGTATACCGCCGTCACACGCGCCAGGGAGCTTCTGATCATCGTCGGTGACCGGGCGGTAGTGGAACGCATGACGATGGATGACCGCAGGCAGAAACGTTACAGCGGCCTCCGGGCACGTCTCACGGAAGGATCCGCCGGATTAATACGAAACCGTAATCTCCCGGGGGGCACCCCCGGTCGTTAAAAGGCAGACAGATAAGCACACACGCGTTATCGGAGGGTGAATTACATGGGATTTATCGCTTCCATAATGGACATTCTGTTTCCGCCGCGATGCATATTCTGCAGGCGACCCATAAGATCCGGCGAGCCGGACATGTGTCCCACCTGCCGCGGCTCTCTGCCAGTTCTTGAAGGAGACGATGCAGAGACCAGGGGCGAATACTTCGAGGTATGCTACTCCCCTCTCCGCTTTGAAGGCAGCGTGCGCAGCGCCGTCCAGCGCTTCACTTTCAAGAACGCCGTCAGCTATGCGGACTGTTTCGGGGCCCTGCTCGCCGACTGTATCAGGGCAAACCTGTCCGGCAGATACGACATCATCTCCTGGGTCCCGCTGAGCGAAGAGCGGCTCAGGACACGAGGCTACGATCAGGCTTTCCTGCTGGCGCAGGCCGCCGCTCTTTCTCTGGATGATATAGCGGTCGAACTGCTCGTCAGACATACCGATGCTAAAGCACAGGCAACGCTGAAAGACCAGTCAGAACGGCAGGAAAACGTCAGAGGCGTCTTCGCGGTCGCTGATCCTGAGCTTCCGGCAGGTAAGCGCGTACTTCTTATCGACGACGTAGTTACCTCGGGAGCCACCCTTTCGGAGTGCGCCCGCACTCTTCTGGAGGCAGGCGCTCAGTCCGTCGTATGTGCCGCACTGGCGAAGACCTGACGGTTTTTCCCTGCAACAAACCGGCAATCAAACTGACAATTCTGTATTTCGGGTGATAAATATATGCTTTTCGGACGAGATCTCGCTATCGACCTCGGCACATCATCGGTCATGTTCTCCACGAGGAACAGGGGTATAATCCTGCGTGAGCCCGCTGTCGTGGCGATCGATAAAAACACCGGCCGCATCCTGAATTTCGGGATGGCGGCGCAGCGCATGCTCGGGCGCACACCGGGCAATATGGTCGCAATACGCCCGATGCAGGGCGGCGTCATTTCAGACTACGGCACGACCGAGCGCATGCTCCGTGAGATGGTCAAAAAGGTAAGTTCATTCAGCTTTCTGAAACCACGCATTATAATCTCCGTCCCTTCCGGAATAACGGAAGTCGAAGAACGTGCCGTCGTCGACGTGGGCATTTCGTCCGGAGCGCGGAAGGTATATCTGCTCGAAGCCCCGCTCGCAGCAGCGCTGGGGGCGGGTCTCGACATATCCAACCCCGACGGTCATATGATCGTCGATATCGGCGGCGGTACGACAGATGCGGCCGTGCTCTCTCTTTCCGGCGTCGTCCAGTCTGATTCCGTAAAGGTCGCCGGCGAAGCGTTCAACGACGCCATCGTCAGATACATCAGAAAAAAACACAACGTCCTTATAGGAGATACGACCGCCGAGGAGCTCAAACTCACCATAGGGTGTGTCTTTCCGCGGCCGGAGACCGTATCCGTCGATGTCAAGGGCAGGTGCCTCACGACCGGCCTTCCCCGTGTTGTTTCGATCAGCACCACCGAGATGCTCGAGGCGTTTGAGGAGGTCTCTGAGCGCATCTTGGAGATGATACTTCGCGTTCTTGAGGAGACTCCTCCTGAACTGGTCGCGGATATCTCCAAAAACGGTATCGTCCTCACCGGAGGCGGCAGCCAGCTCTGGGGTTTCGACCGTCTCATCGAGAACCGCACCAACATCCCCACAGCGATCGCCGATGATCCCGAAATGTGCGTCGCCTACGGTCTCGGGAAAGCGCTCGCATGGATAGACGACATGCAGGAGGGCACTATAAACATCGCCCGCAGGCGCCGCCTGAACGGCTGACGAACCGCTCACACGAAGTTCAAAACATTCATTTGCCAGCCCGGTTTGATACCGGGCTGGCTTTCTTTTTTTCGTATACCGCGGACCTGTGCGGGAAACGGCTGCCGAATGTATCAATCGTCCCGTATTTTTCAAAAAACCACACCTTGCCGCGCTCATCTTTTGCAGTAATTCTTATTTTATATATGTATACCGCCTCAAAATCCTTGCATGGCATACGAAATTGTGGTAAAATTATCGTGTATTATCCTGCGAGGAAATCCACATTTTCCCGAAAGGTTTTGATGTTATGAATTCTGCTGCCGACGTCTGGAAAAAAGTACTCGAACTGCTCAGCCGGGATCTTACCGAGACCGCTATAAACACCTGGTTCTCCGAATGCCGCGCTGTAGATATAGACGATAAAAAACTAGTCATCTGCGTTTCGTCCGATTTCAAGAAGAACGTCATCGAGGGGCGCTATCTTCCTCTGATCAAAAACGCGCTCAAGGAGATATTCTCCGGCGATATGGACATACTCATCCTCGGTAAAAACGGAGAAGCGGATTACAGCCACAGAGAAGGCGATTCCCCCGTAACGGAGGAATACACCTTTGAGAGATTCGTAGTCGGCAACACAAACCGATACGCACACGCGGCGGCTAAAGCCGTGGCAGGCGGCAACGTCCAGAATTACAATCCCCTATTCATCTACGGCGATTCAGGTCTTGGAAAGACCCATCTCCTCCATGCGATCCGCATCGAGATGAAACGGCGCGATCCCGACTGCAACGTCGTGCTGGTAAAGGGCGAAGAGTTCACAAACGAACTGATATTCGCGCTGCAGATAGGAAAGAACATAGCTTTCCGCGAAAAATACCGCAGCGCCGACGCCCTTCTTATCGACGATATACAGTTCATAGCCGGTAAGCCCTCCACGCAGGAGGAGTTCTTCCACACGTTCAACGATCTCTACGATCACGGACGCGAGATTGTCCTGACGTCCGACCGTCCTCCCCAGGAGATGTCCCTTCTCGAAGAACGGCTGCGCACGCGCTTCGAGTCCGGCGTCATGACTGAGATAAACGCGCCCGACTACGAGACCCGCATGGCCATAATCAGGAACAAGGCTAGCCAGCTCGGCATGGTGCTCAGCAACGAGGTCGCGAACTACATCGCGGAAAACCTGACTTTCAACGTACGCCAGCTTGAGGGCGCCGTAAAGATGATAAAGGCCCGCAGCGAGATCCTCGGCAGTGATATCGACATACCGCTGGCGGCAGACGCTATAAAAGATCTCGTCCGTGAAGGATATACTCCCAATCCCGAGAGAATAATCGAAGAGACCGCAAAATACTTCAATCTCACTCCCGAGGACATCCGCGGTCAGAGCCGTACGAAGAATATGGCCCTTGCCCGCCAGGTAGCCATGTACGTCATCAGACGTCTTACAAACCTTACGTTGGACGACATCGGCGAGATTTTCGACCGCCGCGACCATACGACCGTTCTCTCTTCAATACGCAAGATAGAAAACAGCATACAGACCTCGAACGATTTCTCTAAAACCGTCAAGGATATAATCGCAAACGTCAATTCCGGAAAGTAACCTTTTCAACATCCTGCGGTTTAAAACCTGTTGGTTTTAGTTTAAAAACCGCTCCTGCAGCGGTTTACCGTCGCAAACCTGTCTGCCGAGTGATTTTTCTTATTTTTTCTTCAACAATCTATCAAAAAAGGAAATCTTTTTATCTTAAGGGTTTTCCCGGATTTTCAACAAAAATCCGTACTACTGCTATTATTTCTAAATATATAAATTATATCTTTCTATCTGAAAAGAAAGGGTGTCTGAAATGAAGTTCTCATGTGAAAAGTACCTGCTTCAGTCAGCTGTCGCGACCGCATCGCGCGCTGCTGCCGCAAAAAGCTCAGTACCAGCGCTGGAAGGCCTGCTCGTCGAAGCCGGAACGGATACAGTCAAAGTAACAGGCTACGATCTGAAGACAGGAATAACTACCACTATACCTGCAGACGTTTCATCCGGCGGTTATCTCGTTCTGAACGCGCGTCTTCTTGGAGACATAGTCAGAAAACTGCCTGACGAGATACTTACCGTCGAGGTGGACGACAACTATATGACGCGTATACGCAGCGGCATGAGCGATTTCGAGATAGTCGGCACTTCTGCTGACGATTATCCTGAACTTCCTTCTGTGGAATCTGTAAGCTTTGTGGACATCCCGGGAAAGATACTGCGCAGCATGATCTCACAGACATGCTTCGCCGTCAGTGATAATGAAGCGCGGCCGATACACACAGGGGCGCTCTTTGAGATAGAAAACGGAAAGCTGACGATGGTAGCTGTCGACGGTTACAGACTTGCGCTTCGCCGTGAAGAGATCGAGGGCGCGGGAGATACCGAGTGCAGTTTCGTCGTCCCCGGTTCCGCTCTCTCCGAGGTGGAAAAGATCGCGCCTGATTCGGACGACAAAGTCAGAATAACGCTCGGCGCAAAACACGTCGTCTTCACGACTGAAGATACAACTCTGATATCACGCCGTCTCGAGGGAGAATTTCTGAACTATAAAAAATCCATACCTTCTGTTGAAAAGTATACGATCTCCGTTTCAGCCTCAGATCTTATAGCGTCGGTCGAACGTGTTTCTCTTATCATAAGCGACAGACTGAAAAGCCCCGTCCGATGCACCTTCGGCGACGGAGTTATCCGGCTGCTGACCGTTACGCCTCTCGGCCGCGCCAGCGACGAATGTTCGGCTGAAGGCAGCGCCGAGGATCTTGAGATCGGCTTCAACAACCGTTATCTGCTTGACGCTCTCAAGGCAGTTCCGGCAGATAAAGTGCTTATCAAACTCATGAGCGGCATATCGCCGTGTCTGATAGTTCCGGCAGACGACGGAGACAGTTTCCTTTATATGATCCTGCCGGTCAGACTTAAAGCAAACGAAGGTTGACACATGAAAGTCAGACTGAAAAAACGCATTCCCGAACAGGCTGCAGAAAAGGTCGCAATCAGTTCCGAATACATCAAGCTGGATGCTTTTCTCAAATTCTGCTGTGCCGCAGAGACCGGCGGTATAGCCAAGCTCATGATTCAGGAAGGCGATGTAAAGGTCAACGGAGAGATCTGCCAGCTGAGAGGAAAAAAACTCCGGCCGGGAGATCGTGTCGAGACCGGCGGCAAGCTCTATGAACTGACAGCGGAGGAAAAATGACCGTAAACGAACTCTCTCTCGAGGGCTTTCGGAGCTATATGAATGCCGGGGCGCAGTTCAGTCCCGGAACCAATATCATAACCGGTATAAATGCACAGGGAAAAACGAATCTTGTAGAAGCCGTGTACTACCTGACATGCGGCCGGTCGTTCCGGGCAAGGACGGACAGCGAAATAATCAACTTCGGCTGCAGCGAAGCCGTGATACGGGCGGATATCACCAGCGGAGGACGGGAACAGACGGTAGAAGCCCGCCTTTTCCGCGGCCGGAGAAAGACGATACTTATAAACGGCGTAAAGCAGAAGACGGCATCCGCTCTTTCCGGAAGACTGACGGCCGTTCTTTTCTGCCCGGACGATCTTTCCATGATAAGGGCGGGCTCAGCCGCCAGAAGACGGGTATTGGATCAGTGTCTCTGCCAGATCAGACCGCGCTATGCGGAAGCGCTGACGGAATACGGAAGGATTTACGATCAAAAATCACGTATTCTGAAAGACTGGCGTGAGAAACCGTCGCTCCTCGAAGCGCTGGACGAATACAACGACCGCATGGCTGAATACGGTGCGATCCTGATATACTACCGCGCGCGTCTCGCTGCAGCGCTTTCTGAACGGGCAGAGGCTATACACAGAGACTTTTCAGGCGGCGCCGAGACTCTCTCACTGAGTTACGAGACGGTCAAAACGGTCGAGTATCCTCTGACGATGAAGCCGGACGAAATACGACAGCGTCTCATGGAACACCAGGCATCTCACAGGCGCGCCGAGCTTGAGTCGGGCGCATGCCTGTCCGGAGCTCACAAGGATGATCTGGCGGTCGGTATAAACGGAAGACCGGCAAAGAGTTTTGCCTCGCAGGGGCAGACACGTACGGCTGCGCTGTCTGTGAAGATGGCAGAGAGGGAGATCCTTGCCGCGGATACGGGAGAAAGCCCCGTACTTCTGCTCGACGACGTTCTTTCGGAACTCGACGCGGGAAGACAGGATTTCGTACTTAACCGTGTCGGAGGCGGACAGGTGTTCATAACCTGCTGTGAGGACGACAGGATCTCGCAGAAGACCGGCGGCCGCATTTTCAGGATAACCGACGGGGAGATAATACCCGTCTGAAAACAAACAGATAGGGAGCTGGAAGCAGAGCATGTATCTCCATCTCGGCCAGGGCACGGTCGTGCCCTTTTCATCCATTATCGGGGTGTTCGATCTCGACAACGCGTCGAGTTCACATATAACCAGGGCGTTCCTCGGAACGGCCGAAAAGACAGGAAACGTCGTTAACGCGGCGGACGACATACCGAAATCGTTCGTCTTATGCTCAGAGAACGGCAAGACGACCGTATATCTGTCACAGCTCGCTTCTGCGACTCTTCTTCGCCGCAGCGAGAGCGGCGCCATCGATCAGGCGTCCGATGAATAAAAGCATATGCAACGTGAGGAGCATCAGAATATGACGGACTACAACGAAAACGAAAAAGTCACACAGGAATACGACGCTTCGCAGATCCAGGTCCTGGAAGGTCTTGAAGCCGTCCGCAAAAGACCGGGCATGTATATCGGATCTACGTCGTCCTCCGGTCTGCACCACCTCGTATACGAGATCGTAGACAACTCGATAGATGAGGCGCTGGCTGGATTCTGCAGCGAGATAGAAGTGCGTATCCGGGAGGGCAACATCATCACCGTCGTGGACAACGGGCGCGGTATACCGGTAGATATTCAGGAACAGACCGGCAAGAGCGCTCTGGAGGTCGTATTCACCGTCCTTCACGCCGGAGGCAAGTTCGGAGGCGGCGGATATAAAGTATCCGGCGGTCCCCACGGCGTCGGCGCATCCGTCGTTAACGCGCTTTCCGAATGGCTGGAGGCGCGTGTGCACAAGGACGGAAAGATCTATGAGATGAAATTCTCACGCGGCGATATCACACAGGAGATGCGCATAGTCGGCGATACGGACCGCACAGGCACTACGGTCACTTTCAAGCCGGATCCTGAGATGTTCGACGACACGGTATATTCCTACGATATCCTGCACGACCGCATGCGCGAAGAGGCATTTCTCAATGCCGGACTCAAGATCCGGATAATCGACGAGCGCAAAGGCTCCGAACAGCAGGACGAGATGTGCTATGAGGGCGGCATACGCGAATACGTTTCCTTCCTCAACAAATCGAAGGACGCGCTGCACAGCAACGTGATCTATATGAGCGGAAACAAGGACGAGAGTTTCGCCGAGATAGCCATGCAGTACAACGACGGTTATCAGGAAAACATCACGTCTTTTGCAAACGACGTACGTACGCCTGAAGGCGGTATGCACGAGACAGGCTTCAAGGCCGCTCTGACGCGTGTTCTGAACAACTACGGCATAAAGACCGGGATAATTAAAGGAGACGACAAGGTCTCCGGTGAAGATTGCCGCGAAGGTCTTACGGCGGTAATATCCGTCAAATTGCCCGACGCTCAGTTCGAGGGCCAGACGAAACAGAAACTCGGCAACTCTGAGATGAGGACGCTGGTAGACAGCGTCGTATCCGATAAGCTCGAACAGTTCCTGGAGGAGAATCCCGCCGTGGGGCGCGCTATCCTTGACAAGGCGATGATGGCGAACCGCGCCAGAGAAGCCGCCCGCGCAGCACGCGAGAACATCCGCCGCAAGAGCGCACTCGGCGGCGCTGCGATGCCGGACAAGCTCAGGGACTGCAATGAAAACAACCCGGAACTCACAGAACTCTATATCGTCGAGGGCGACTCTGCAGGCGGCTCCGCTACGAACGGACGCGACTCCCGGTTCCAGGCCATCCTTCCCCTCTGGGGCAAGATGCTCAACGTCGAAAAGGTCCGCGCTGACAAGATATACGGGAACGACAAGCTCAGACCGGTAATAGTAGCTATGGGCGCTGGACTTGGCGATGATTTCGATATCAACAAACTGCGTTATCACAAAGTCATCATAATGGCGGATGCCGATGTTGACGGAAGCCATATACGCACGCTGCTGCTAACGTTCTTCTTCCGCTATATGCAGCCGCTCATCAGGGAAGGCTACGTTTACGCGGCCGTTCCCCCGCTGTATAAGCTCACGCGAGGCAAGACGACACGTGTCGCATTCTCGGACGAGGAGCGCGACGCAGTGAGCACGGAGATGCGTGGAGACAATCCCAACGCGAAAGTGGATATCTCCCGTTTCAAAGGTCTCGGCGAGATGGATCCGCACGAACTATGGGAGACCACGATGGATCCCAAACAGCGCACTCTCAAACGCATAACCCTCGAGGACGCGTCGAAGGCGGACGAGACATTCTCGATACTGATGGGCGAAAAGGTCGAGCCGCGCAAGGAATTCATAGAGCGTAAAGCAAAATACGCCGTGAATCTGGACTATTAAGAAAGGAGGCGTTCATCTATGGCACATAAGAATGTGGACTACGATCCCGAATCGCTGCGGTTTCCGGAGCAGAGGATAATAAACAACGAGCTCGTCACAGAGATGGAGACCTCCTATATCGAGTACGCCATGTCGGTAATCGTCGGCAGGGCGCTGCCCGACGTTCGCGACGGCCTCAAACCGGTACACCGCCGTATCCTTTACGCCATGTACGAGGACGGACTTACACAGGACAAGCCTCACCGCAAGTGCGCTACCGCGGTCGGTGACGTACTCGGCCGTTACCATCCCCACGGCGACGCGTCCGTTTACGATGCGCTCGTGCGTCTTGCGCAGGACTTCTCCATGCGCTACCCGCTTATAGACGGCCACGGTAACTTCGGCTCAGTCGACGGTGACCCGCCTGCCGCCTACCGTTATACGGAAGCCCGCATGGCGAAAATGGCGAACGAGATGCTTCGCGATATAGACAAGGAGACCGTCAACTGGGATCCTAACTTCGATGAGACGAGAAAAGAACCCCGTGTCCTTCCATCGAGATTCCCGAATCTGTTGGTCAACGGTTCTAGCGGTATAGCCGTCGGTATGGCCACGAATATCCCTCCGCACAACCTGAGGGAAGTCATCAATGCCTGCATTTGCGTGCTCGATGATCCGGAGGCGACCATATACGACCTCATGGAACATGTAACGGGACCGGATTTTCCGACTAAGGGCATTATCATGGGCCGCAGCGGCATACGGGCCGCATACGCCACCGGCCGCGGTAAAATAGTTCTCCGCGCCCGCACCGAGTTCGAGGAGCTCCCGAACGGACGTACACGCATCGTCGTTACCGAACTTCCTTATCAGGTCAACAAGCGCATGCTCATAAAGAACATGGCTGACCAGGTCAACGACAAGCGGCTCGAGGGCATAAGCGATATAGTGGACCAGTCAGACCGTTCCGGCATGCGTATCGTTATCGACGTGAAGCGCGATGCGAACCCGCAGGTCGTTCTTAACAGGCTGTTCGCACAGACTCAGATGCAGACCTCTTTTGCCGTGAACATGCTTGCGCTGGTGGACGATCAGCGCCAGCCGAAGATCCTTTCCCTGCGGCATATCATAGACGAGTATCTTGCCTTCCAGGAGGAGATAATCGTACGCAGGACGCGGTACGACCTCAGAAAAGCTCAGGAGCGCGCACACCTGCTGGAAGGACTTCTCATCGCGCAGGACAATATCGACGAGGTAATAAGGATAATACGTACCTCTTACGATGACGCGAAAGAAAACCTGATGGCCAGATTCGATCTCGATGAAGTGCAGGCGCAGGCCATTCTGGATATGCGTCTCAAGGCGCTGCAGGGCCTTGACCGCGAAAAACTCGAGAACGAGTATAAAGAACTCGAGGAAAAGATCGCTTACTTCAAGCGTGTCCTGTCCGACGAGGGACTGGTGAAGAGCATCCTCAAGGAAGAGCTCACAGAGATTGCCGACAAGTACGGTGACGACCGCAAGACCGAGATCCAGGACGTCGAGGACGACATAGACATAGAAGACCTCATCGAAGAGGAAGACTGCGTCTATACGCTCACGCATAACGGGTATATAAAACGCACTGCGGCCACCGAGTATACGGCGCAGCGCCGCGGCGGCAAGGGCGTCAGGGCCATGACCACCCGCGAGGAGGATTTCGTGGAGACGCTGTTTACCGCGTCCACCCATGACAACATCCTCTTCTTCACCAGTCTGGGCCGGGTATACAAGAAGAAAGGCTACCTGATCCCTGAAGCCGGAAGAACGGCTCGCGGCACGAACATAGTGAATATCCTGCCGATGCAGCCGGGCGAGAAGGTATCGGCGATGATCCGCGTCCGCAATTTTGAAGAGCGCACAGAGCAGGATGACGCTTATGTCTTCTTCATCACGAGAAACGGCACAGTCAAGCGCCTTGAAGTGAGCGAACTGCGCAATATACGCAGCGTCGGCATACGGGCGCTCACGCTGGATGAGGGCGATGAGCTTATTTCCGTCCGCGCAACTGACGGCAATCAGCGCATACTGATAGCCACTCACGACGGTATGGCTATCTGCTTTGACGAATCCGACGTCCGGCCGATGGGCCGCATGGCGGCAGGCGTGCGTGGCATTAAGCTCCGTCCGGGCGACTACTGCGTCGGCGCTGCCCGAGCCAGAGAAGGCGGAACGCTTCTTACCGTAACAGAAAAGGGCTTCGGCAAGCGTACGCCGATCGATGAGTACCTTCGCGGTGAGGACGGAGAAAAGAGCGCCCAGAACAGAGGCGGTCTAGGCCTTAAAAACTGCAGAGTAACGGACAAGACCGGTCCTGTCGCAGGGGCGAAAGTCGTCGACGATACCGATGACGTTCTTCTTATCTCGGACGACGGTACGATTATCCGTATGGCGGCATCTGATATAAGCGTATACAAACGCGATACGCAGGGCGTGCGCGTAATGCGTGTCGCCGAGGGGTCACGGGTGATCTCCATAGCCCGCATGGATAAGGATGAGAGCCGCGAAGAAGATGCAGAAGAAGCGGATAACGAGTCTGCCGACGTTCCGGCGTCTGAAGAGTGATCTACGATTCGGTATCAGATATGAAGGAAGTCACGATATATACTGACGGCGCTTGCAGCGGTAATCCCGGTCCCGGAGGCTGGGGCGCGATACTGCGGTACGGTTCTGCGGTAAAGGAGATGTCCGGCGGGGATCCGGAGACGACGAACAACCGTATGGAACTGACAGGCGTAATAACAGCGCTGTCGGCGCTCAAGGAGCCGTGCCGTGTGACGCTTTATACGGATTCCCAGTATGTTGAAAGCGCCGTCAATCTCGGCTGGCTGGAGAGCTGGCAGAGGCGAGGCTGGCGGCGCAAAGGCGGCGAAGTCAAGAATCCAGACTTGTGGCAGGCGCTCATTCCCCTTCTTGAGACCCACGACGTCACATTTGTATGGGTAAAGGGCCACGCTGAGAACGAATACAACAACCGCTGCGACGAGCTTGCCGTTGCGGAGAGCAAGAAATTCAAATAACAAGGCGTTAGCCTGTTTGCCGGAGGACTGACCTATGATAATCAGCAAGGTAATTACGATCCTGATGGCAGTATTCTTTGTCCTCGGCGCGCTCGACCGCCTTATCGGCAACAAGTTCGGCCTCGGCAAGGAATTCGAGCGCGGTTTTATGATCATAGGGCCGATGACGCTCTCAATCCTTGGCCTTCTTATGCTTGCCCCTGTGCTGGCACAAGTCCTCCAGAAGATCGTAGCGCCCGTTTTCGGACTCATAGGGGTCGATACCGGCATGTTTCCCGGTATGCTGATGTCGAGCGAGATATCCTATCCCCTTGCGATCAAGATGACGCAGAATGCTTCTCTGGCTCTGTTCGGAGGCATAATCGTCGGATCATGCATGGGTGCGCCTATCTCTTTTTCCATTCCTTTGGCCACCGGACTCATCGACAAGAGCGATTACAAGCATTTTTCCGTCGGTATACTGAGCGGATATATATTCGACCCTGTAGCATGCTTTATCGGTGGACTGCTGATGGGCCTCAAACCCGGCGTCGTCCTTTTAAATCTTGTCCCCGTGGTCATCGTTGCAGTCATCCTTATCGTCGGTATGCTCTTTGTGCCGCATGTGATGATCAGGCTGTTCCGCTGGTTTTCACGGCTGCTCATGGCGGTAATAACGGTCGGCCTTGTCGCATGTGCCGTAGAAACGCTTACAGGGCTTGTTCTTATACCCGGTCTTGCGTCCGCGTCAGACAGCTTCCGAACTATAGGAACCATAACGATCTCTGTCGGCGGGGCGCTTCCGCTTCTCTTCGTTCTGCGGAAGGTACTCGACAAACCGCTCAAAAAGCTTACTGCCGTTCTCCGCGTTAATGAGATAACGACGCTCTCAATAGTCTTCGGCCTGACGACGCTCGTTCCCGGCTATTCCTCCTACGGGGAAATGAACGGCCGCGGAAAAGTCCTTTTCGCAGCACTGTCCGCATCCGGCATACCGATGCTCGGTGTCCATCTCGGTTTTGCGATGTCTACCGATCCATCCATGATAATGCCGATGCTCGTTTCAAGGATTTGCGCCGGCCTGTTCGCAGCGGCTTCCGTTTATTTCTTCTCGCCGCGTCTGCTGAAGCCGGAGGAATTGGAATAGGGCGGAGAAAGCTGATAGGTTAAAAAAGAAAAGTATCTGTATATAAAAAACGCCGGTCCGGATTGTCATCCGGGCCGGCGTGCTGCTTATTGCGGTTTATATGAAAAAGTTGATGAAAGCCACATCGGCGAATTCATCGTTCATTTTACACTCGACTTTGCCAGCGAGGGCATTGAGTATACTGTTCATCATCTTCTGCGATGTGATGAAGCGCAGAGTGTAGTAATCGTAGCCGTAAGCCTTGTAAGTGCTGTACGCAGACGGCACTTCGTCATAATTCAGAGGTATGCGGTAGATGATGTGGTAACCGTAACTGGTCTCAACGATCCCGCTGTGTTCCCCGATCTCCAGAGCTTTGCAGGCCTCATAGAACTCAGATACCATGTCGCCCTCTTTGAAAAGATAGCCGTCCGGGAAGTACTGCTGGGAACCGGGATCCTCAGAATACTCTTTCATGAGGGAGTCGAACAGTTCATCGAACTCTTCATTCGGGCAGGCGTTGAGCTGATCCAGGAGTTCCTGGGCTTTTGCGCGTATCTCGGCCTTCTCTGTATCGTTACGGGTTATGGTCTCGCCGTTTTCATCCGTGTAGACGGTCATGAGAAGGATGTGCTTAGCCATCATGTAGTTATCGTCGGCCGTCTGCTCCGCGACGTCTTCGTCAGAGAGCTTTGAGGCGCGTTCACCGAAAAGCGCCGTGTAGGTGGAGTTCTGGTAATATGTGCTCTCGGCGAAGGCGCGGAAAAGCTCCAGAGATTCGTAATTATCTTCCAGTGCCTTATTGAACTCTTCCTCGCTGTCATAGGACGCCTTTGCTTCGGCGACGACGCTGTCGGCATATTCGGCGGCGGCGGCCTCGTTGTAAACGCCGGCTTCCTTGGCTGCGGCCTCGACAGCCGCCATGTAGATACGCTGGTCTATGGCAGATTTCATCACGACGTCAAAATAGGTGTTGCCGGAGGATACCTCCGCAAGCCAGTCTGTAAGGTTTTCTCCTGCAGACTGTTTGACGTAATTGATGTAATAGTTGAGGAAGTAGAAGAATTCCTGCCAGGTCACGTCTTTGCCGTCGATAGTCATGATGACGGCGTCAGCGGGAACAGAGGAATACGCCTTTTCGATGTTTAGTTCGGGAAGCTGACCGTCCGGGGTAAGCCCGTTTTGAGACGGGTCATTGCCGGAGGGAGTTGCATCGCCGCAGCCGGACAGTGCGCAGAAAAGAAGAACGGCGCACAGAAAAACGGCGGCGATCCTTTTAATGGATCTCATTGGTTTTCCTCCAGAGAATTATCTTTCTTTGCCGTTGATACTTGTACAGCATACCATCAGTAACCCTATAAAACAAGCATAAACTGCCTTTATTCACTGAACTTTAACTTTTTTGAGACAGCTGAAGGGGCAAAAACCGTTGAGCTGAAACTGCAAACACCGTGATTTATCCGCCGTTTTCATGGTTTCCTGCCGACTCAGCATAAGCCGCAACGAACCTGCGGGCCTCGTCTACAGGACGGCTGCCCTTCAGTTTCAGCAGGACTGCCGGCAAAGCGCCGGCGTCGATGCGGATCCTTCCTTTGAACTCAGGGAGGCTGTACAGAGCAGAAACCTGCTCCATATCGAAGGAGGACAGCCTGAATCTGAGCCAGCCGGATTTCTGGGATATCTCCGTTATTCCAGCCCGTTCCGCTTCTCCGCGCATCAGCGCGATTGAGACCAACGCGACGGCGCTGTGAGGAGGGTCACCGTAACGGTCGATCAGCTCGGAGATCATATCGTC
>CAMZHU010000020.1 GCA_947306975.1 uncultured Clostridia bacterium
AGAGGGCTTTGCGTGGCTCGCAGACGGAAAGCGACGGTGACTGGAGAAACCGAAACTTAAAAAGGTCAAACACCTCAGACTGGTCGCCAGTTATGACGGCCGGACGGCGGAAAAACTCAGGAGCGGTGAAAAAGTGACAAACAGTGAGATCAGACGCGCTCTCGCGGCTCACGCCGCAGAGCAGACCGGAGAAGAGGAGGTATGCTGAATTGGCAAAAGACGACATGATAGAGCTTGAAGGTGTAGTTGTCGAATCGCTGCCCAACACGATGTTCCAGGTGGATATCGGCGGTGGACACACAATACTGGCACATATCTCCGGTAAGCTCCGGATGAACTTTATACGCATCCTGCCGGGTGACAAGGTCACCGTTCAGATGTCACCGTACGATCTGACCCGCGGCAGGATCACGTGGCGCAGTAAATAAACAGGAGGTTTCGACATGAAGGTAAGACCGTCCGTGAAGCCCATGTGTGAAAAATGCAAGGTCATTAAGCGCAAGGGCAAGGTAATGGTTATCTGCGAGAACCCCAAGCACAAACAGCGTCAGGGCTGAGCAGATACGATTCGTTAACTGAAACGAAAGGAATGATCGATAAGTATGGCACGAATTTCCGGCGTTGACCTGCCAAAGGACAAGAGGATAGAGATCGGCCTGACCTATGTTTACGGCATCGGCAGAACGAGCGCTAAGAAGATCCTCGAGGAAACCGGCATCAATCCCGATACCAGAGTCAAGGATCTCACAGAGGCTGAGGAAGCCGCTCTCCGTGAGTGCATTGACAAGAACTATGTCGTCGAGGGTGACCTCAGACGTACCGTGGCCCTGGACATCAAGCGCCTCACCGAGATAGGCAGCTATCGCGGCACGCGCCACAGAAGGGGACTCCCCGTCCGCGGCCAGAGAAGCAAGACGAACGCGCGCACCCGCAAGGGCCCGAAGCGCACGATCGCCAATAAGAAGAAGTAAGGGAGGGATATGTAATGGCAGCACCTAAAGGCAAGAAGGTCAGAACCAGACGCCGCGAGAGAAAGAACATCGAAAAGGGCGCAGTGCATATCCGCTCGTCCTTCAACAACACCATGGTCACCATCACCGACGTGAACGGCAACGCCATTTCCTGGGCGTCCTCCGGCGGCATGGGCTTCCGTGGAAGCAGAAAGTCGACTCCGTTCGCCGCGCAGACTGCGGCGGAGACAGCAGCGAAGGCTGCTATGGAGCACGGCCTGAAGACCGTTGAGGTCTTCGTAAAGGGCCCCGGCTCCGGACGTGAGGCGGCTATCCGCGCGCTGCAGTCCGCAGGACTCGAAGTCACCATGATCAAAGACGTGACTCCGATCCCGCACAACGGCTGCCGCCCGCCCAAGCGCCGCAGAGTATAAGGAGGTAGACAGACTATGGCAAGATATACTGATGCAGTGTGCCGTCTTTGCCGCAGAGAGAATCAGAAACTCTTCCTCAAGGGCGACAGATGCTATACTGACAAGTGCGCTCTCGAGCGCAGAGCATACCCTCCCGGACAGCACGGTCAGGGCAGACGCAAGGCCTCCGAGTACGGAAGCCAGCTTCGTGAAAAGCAGAAGGCCAAGAGGTACTACGGCGTTCTTGAGAGCCAGTTCAGAAGCTATTTTGAAATGGCCAGCAAGCGCAAGGGCAAGACCGGTGAGAACCTGCTTGCCATCCTCGAGACCAGACTGGACAATACGGTTTACAGACTCGGCTTCGCCATGAGCCGCGCAGAGGCAAGACAGCTCGTACTCCACGGACATTTCCGCGTGGACGGCAAGAAGGTAGACATCCCCTCTTTCCTCGTAAAGCCGGGAATGACCATCTCCCTCAAGGATTCGAGCCGCAGCCTTGAAAAGTTCAAGAGCAACATCGAGGCCAACTCTTTCAGACAGCCTCCCAAGTGGCTCGAGTACGACGCGAACAACATGACTGCGAAGGTAGTTGCTGTTCCTGTCCGTGAAGACATTGATCTTCCGATCGAAGAGCAGCTCATCGTCGAGCTCTATTCCAAATAATTTCACAGCCCTCATAATTGGAAAGCTGACACAACCCGGCGCACGGCGCCGAGCATTGAAGGAGGGTAATAATGGTAGAAATAGAAAGACCGCGCATCGACTGCATAGAGACACCCGGCGACGATTCTTACGGCAAATACGTTGTGGAGCCGCTGGAACGCGGCTACGGAACCACGCTTGGCAACTCTCTCCGCAGGATACTGCTGTCATCTCTGCCCGGAACAGCCGTTACGACTGTCAAATTCGCGGGCGTACAGCACGAATTTACAACGATCCCCGGCGTCAAGGAGGACGTTACTGAGATAGTCCTCAATATAAAGGGCATCATCGCGAAGCTCGGCTGTCAGGGAACCAAGACCGTATATATCGAAGCGTCAGGAGCAGGCGAAGTCACTGCCGGCGACATCAAGGCCGACGGCGAGGTAGAGATACTCAATCCCGACCTGCACATAGCCACCCTCGACGCAGACGCGACTCTCAGTATCGAGATGACCATCGGCCACGGCCGCGGATACGTCTCTGCAGAGCGCAACAAGCTGGCTCAGCCGATAATCGGTGTTATTCCGATCGACTCGATATATACTCCTGTCCTCAAGGTGAACTACACCGTTGAGAATACCCGCGTCGGCAACATGACCGACTTTGACAGACTGACTCTCGAGGTATGGACCGATAAAACGATATCCGCGCGTGACGCTGTTTCGATGGGAGCGAAGATCCTCTGCGATCATTTCACGCTGTTTGCAGATCTGTCCGAAACGGCCGGCAACAAGTCTATAGTTGTGGAAAAGGCCGAGACGCAGCGTGACAAGGTGCTCGAGATGACGATCGAGGAGCTTGATCTTTCAGTGCGCAGCTTCAACTGCCTCAAACGTGCGAACATCAATACGGTCGAGGATCTCATTTCCAAGACCGAGGATGAGATGATAAAAGTTCGTAACCTCGGACGGAAATCACTGGAAGAGGTTGTCCATAAGCTCGCAATGATGGGCCTGTCCCTCAACAGCGACGACAACTCTTGAAGAAGGAGGAAAACGTAAATGCCCGGAACACGTAAACTCGGCAAACCGACCGATCAGCGTATGGCTATGCTCAGACAGCAGGTAACTGACTTCCTCGATACCGGCAGGATGGAGACTACTGTCACCAGAGCCAAGGAGATTGCTCCTGTCGCCGAGAAAATGATAACTCTTGGCAAGAAGAACACTCTCGCATCCCGCCGTCAGGCTCTGTCCTTTATGACCCGCGAGGATGTCGTGACCAAGGTGTTCAAAGAGCTGGCTCCGAAGTATGCGGAGCGCAACGGCGGTTACACCCGCATCACAAAGACCGGCCCCCGCCGCGGAGACGCGGCCGAGATGGCTGTGATCGAGCTCGTGTGATCACCTAAGCAAACGAATAAACACCCCTCTTTTGGGCAACATACTGGTTGCCTGAAAGAGGGGTGTTTTGTCTGGGAAACAGCATGCGTCCCTGCAGGTGAGAGAGAGCAGGGACGCAGCCGGGCCTTTCGGGCCAGATCTGAAATTGGAAGGGCTTTGAAGTAAAGAGAGAAAGCACAAATGAGTATGGAAATTGAAAGAATGAAGAAGATTCGTTTTGAAAAGACAGGGAGTTCTCTCTTTATCCTTGCCTTAAGCATAGCCTTCCGACCTTAAAACGACCTTAAAAAGGAAGAAAAAGCGAATTATGCAGGAGAATCATTCGGCACAGTCGAACGTGACAGTGAACGAAGTGCCGTCTTCACCGCTCTGCATCTCTATCTGAGCGCCAATGAGCTCGGTCATCTGTTTGATTATCGGGAGACCCAGGCCGTGCCCCTGAAGGTTGCTGCGTGCCTTGTCACCGCGGTAGAAGCGCTCAAAGATATGCGCCTGATCCTCCGGCGATATGAAGCTGCCCAGATTATGGACGCAGAATACGGCTTTTTTCTTTGCTGCGGACAGTGATACCTCCACGCGTCCGCCCTGAGGCTCATATTTCAGCGCGTTTTCGATAAGACCGCTGCATATACGTTCCGCGTATTCCGGAGTAGCAATTGCGGTGACGTCTTCGGAGACAGCGGTAGAGTCGATCGTGATCCCGCGTTCGTAAGCCAGCGACTCCAGCTGAAGCACGGCCTTTTCGGCTGCGGACGACAGATCCACGGGTACTTTCAGTATCGAGTGTCCGACAGAGTCGAGCGAGGAAAGCGTCAGCATCTCGTTTACCATATCCATCATGTTTTTTGCCGCCGTCTCAGTGCTGTCCAGCCACTGCAGCTGTTCCTCCGCGTCTGCGCCGGGGTTCGAGCGCAGGATGCTGTTGTTGGCAAGCACGACCGTTATCGGCGTCTTCAAATCGTGTGAGATGTCGGTGACGAACTGGCGCTCCATCTCGATAGCGTCCTCCATCGGCTTTGCAGCTAGTTTTGACAATTTGCGGCTGATAAGCAGCAGAAGTCCCATGGATACCAAATATGCAAGCAGCAGGGTGAGCGCGAGCTTCAGGACTTTGGCGTTGTAAGAAGAGATGTCCGTAAGAACGATCTTGTTCCCTTCCGCGATGTCTTCTCTGTAATAGATGAACCCCAGACTGCGCAGTTTTCCGAAATCGTCTTTCAGGGTCACTATCTTATGGACCGCGGCCGCGACCGCATCCGTATCCTCCGGAGCGTCTTTCGACAGAATGGATATCTCATCTGTGTCTTTGTCATAGAAGACGGTGATTATTCCGTTTCTGAGCAGTTCATCCTTCTTGTCATCCGCACCGTCATCCGGTTTGGGCCTGCCGTCATGCTTCGGACCGTTGCCCTCCTCCAGCACATGGAACTGACCGTTCGGAGAGTCCCAGCGGTCGGACAGGATCCGCATCGTGTTGCGGAGTTCCCGGTAGTCGGTGCGGGTGACAAACACGCCGAGAAACACCAGGGCCGCGAGAAGGACCACACCGACGAGAAACATATTGTATGTGACGAACCGTCTCCTGTATCCTTTCAGCATGCGGTCACCTCCAGCCTGTATCCGATCTTCTGAATAGTGCGGATGGTAACTCTGGATTTGAGATATTTCAGTTTCTTCCGGATAAAAGAAATGTAGACCTCAACATTGTTGTCTGTCGCCTCGGACTCTATGCCCCATACATTGGAGATCAGCATATCCTTCGTGACGGTCATGGATGGATTGTACATGAATATCTTGAGGACCTCGAATTCTTTGCGGCTGAGCTGGACAGACTGTTCTCCGCAGCTGAGCAGAGCGGACTTTATTCCGAGAGTGAGATCCTCATAGCTGACAGTTTCAACTATGACTTCTCCGGTCCTTCTGGTCAGCGCCCCTACGCGCGCTAGAAGCTCCTCGGTGTCGAAAGGTTTGGTCATATAGTCATCGGCGCCGCTGTTCAGTCCGGTGACCTTGTCCGGTACGGTTGAGCGTGCGGTGAGCATAAGGATCGGGGCATTGACGCCGTCTCTCCGCAGGATCCTGAGCACTTCGAACCCGTCGAGCTTCGGGAGCATCACATCGAGTATGATAAGCCCGTAGTCCATACCCGTGGCGTAATCGACGGCTGACTGTCCGTCGTATACCGCGTCGACTATGAAGCCGTGCTGTTCCAGTATCTTCTTGACTGCATTCGAAAGGGATATCTCGTCTTCAACAAGGAGTATATTCATGTCAAACCCTCCGGCCGATTTACTGTATTATATCATATTACTCTGTTATAGTAGATTGCCAATCTGAAAAACACCTTAAATACAGGCAGTATGACCGATATCCCGACTGCACGGACGTGTCAGCGCGCGGGTTGAAAAAACTTGAGCGATGTAATAAAATAATGCAGTAAACACCAGTTTATCAGAGAACAGTTCAGGAGGACCGCATATGAAAGCGCTTGGATACTATAACGGAAATTACGGCCCGCTCGAGGAAATGACGATCCCCATGAACGACAGGGCCAGCTATTTCGGCGACGGGGTCTATGATGCCGGACCATGCCGTAATTACAATATATTCGCCGTCGACGAACATATCGACAGGTTTTTCAGGAACGCGGCCCGTCTGGAGATCGAAATGCCTGTGACGAAGACCGAACTAAGAAAGCTACTTGACGAACTTGTTCTGAAGCTCGACGACGGGGAGCAGTTCGTATATTATCAGGTGACCCGCGGCACAGGCATAAGAAATCATGTTTTTACCGAGGGACCGGGGAATCTTTGGATAACGCTGACACCGCAGAAGCTGTCAGACGGCAGGGAACCGCTCCGTCTGATAACGGAAGAGGATACCCGGTTCTTCCACTGCGACATTAAGACGCTGAACCTCATACCTTCCGTGATGGCGTCAGAACACGCAAGACGCGCGGGCTGCCAGGAAGCAGTGTTTGTACGGCCGGGAGGAAGAGTTACCGAATGTGCGCATTCCAACGTCCATATAATTAAGGATGGGGAGCTGTACACCGCGCCGACTGACGAGCTCATTCTTCCCGGCATTGCGCGGGCGCATCTCCTGAGTATGTGCCGGAAACTGGGTATCACTGTCCATGAAACACCGTTTTATTACAATGAACTCATGGAGGCTGACGAGGTACTGGTCACGAGTTCCAGCAACCTGTGCAGGTTTGCGGATGAGATAGACGGCCGCCCGGTTGGAGGAAGGGCGCCCGGACTTCTGGAACTGCTGCGTTCCTCGCTTATGGCGGAGTTCGAAGCGGCTACTTCGGTCAGCAGAAAGTAAGGATCAATAACACAGAACGGCTCCCGGCGGAAGATAAGATCCGCAGGGAGCCGTTTATTTTGTGTATCAAGTTTTTATGTGCCGCCGGACGTTGTGTCTGAGCCGCTGCTGAAGGGGTTCTCACCGGGAGCGGTCGGAGGCCAGGTCGCGCCTGGAGTCGTACCGGAACCGCTGCTGAAAGGATTCTCGCTCGGCGAGGTGGCCGGATAAGTCGCGGAGGACACCGCGGGGACATCAGCTTTTTCCTCCTTAGGAGCCGCGGGTTTCTCCTCGGCTTTCGCGTTTTTCTTTTTGCCCTTCATCACGGACGCGAACGGCGACTGGGCGCCGGTAAGTCCGTCGCGTTCCATAGTCATTTTCAGAACGTCTATGTCAGCCGATATATCTATCGCCTCGTCGCGGAACAGGGCGTCGAGCTGCTGCTTGTAGCCGACGGTCATGGTATCGAGTATCCTGGCAATATCCTGCTTCGCTGAGGTGATGTTTTCGCCCTCGATACCCTGATGCTCCAGCGTGGCGTAGGAGTCGAGCAGTTTGAGAGTGGAAGGCAGGTAATAATCCATGAATTTACGAATCTGAGGCAGTTTTTCAGGCTTTTCTTCTACGAGACGGAAGATCTTGCCTGACAGGTCCTCGATATTGTCGATCTTCGACGTGATCAGAGGGTCCGCGATGCTGTCGTTGAGGTCGCGGAGCTGCTTGAGGATGGCCATGTATTTGTTAGCGGGAGCAGCCTCGCGTTTTGCTTTCTTATCGGCGTCCACACGGCGCTTACGCTCCTCTTCGGCGGCATCGGCGGAAATGACGAGGCTGTCTAGACCGACGTCGAAATATGCGGTCTCTCCGAAATAGTCGCGGTCGACCATGACCTGAATATCTTTGCGGATCGTTTTCTCGGGTACGCCGGTGATCTCAGAGAGCTTTTTGACGGACATGACCTTTTTGTCCCCGATGATCGAGAAGTAGTTGCCGTATCTTTTTCTGCGGCGGTTGAAAAGGCTGCGGAAAGCAAGAGAAGCGCCGCCGCCTGCCAGAAAGAAACCGCCCCGCACAAACTCTCCCAGCGCGCCGCCAGCGCCGATGCTCTGGAATCCGTCGACCAGCGCTCCGGCTGACAGGAAGAAAAGAATGACGGTGAGTATCAGCAGACAGACGGATATGAACTGGCCGCTCAGGCTGTTCTTGCCCGTCTTCTTGCTGCTGCTATTCGCACTGCCTGACGAGGCACCGCTTTTCGCGTTGCCGGCAGAGTTGACGGAGGACTTATACGCGTCGGAAGTGCGGCGTGAGGATACATATGAGTCCGAGGTGCGTCTGTCTGAAGTGTAGGCGTAGGTCCCGGTGTTTGCACGCTGATCAGTTTTCTGAGACTGCCGGTAGGCGTTTGCGCCGTACTGGTTGCTGTAGTTATAGTTGTACGCGCTTCCGTTGCTCTGCCGGTAAGATGTGCTGTTCGACTGCCGGTAATAAGTGCTGTTTTGTCTGTAAGAACTCTTTTCGGTGTATTTGGCGCCGAAGAGTTTCCTGAACAGAAGAAATAGGCCGAGAGGCCAGAAAACGAGCAGGGCGATACCGACTATTATCCATGACAGAAGTTCATCGTTCTGTGGATTGTTGTTCTGATAATCGTTCATATGAGTCACCGGTCGTTATTGTTATCATAGGATGTTCTTTGTCCGGCGGATACCGACCTGAAAAGACGGTATACGCCGGACAGTATAAACTGCGCAAATATTATATCATACCCGTTTCACCAATGGAAGTGAAAAATGATCCAAATAACGCCCGGAACTCAGCCGACGGGATTCTCACCCTGGACCTCTGTGGTGGCCGCGGGCACAGAACGCTGCAGGAAGGCGAAGCTGCGCTCGGCCTCGGGAGTTATGAAGTAGTTCCTCCCGTCTTTCCAGACGGTTCCGTTCCCGTCGTCATTTTCCTCCATGGCCACGATATTGACATTGAAGTACATCGTCTCGGGGGCTGCTTCCGTTGGCTGCGGGACGGTGTAGAGTACCGCTCTTCCGAGTTTGCCTTCATTAAGGTCAGGCAGTACGCAGGTGTTGTAGAACTCAGCAGTCTGACTCGGCGTGAGATCGAAATACACGTTGGAATCGTACGGACCGTAACCGTCGACCGAGGAATAGAACGCTGTTTCCGGCGTGACCGGGTGCTCGAAGGTGTTGCGTGCGAGCAGGATGTCGCCGCGGTTCAGGAAATCTTCAGTGCTCTTCAGAGCGTTGCCGTTTATGCCGTACGCGCGGGTCACCGTACGGCCGCTTCTTAGATTGTACTGTATGAGCAGGTTCGAAGTGGGCTGATCGGGGATCACAGTGTCGTCTTCAATGACGACCGAGTGAAGAGACCGCAGCGCGTCTATCTGGCCGGGATCCTCGGTGCTCACGCTGTATCCCTGGATCGAGACGGTAGCGTTTTCCACTTTTTCCGTCTCGGGGACAAACCGTTCGTAGCCGAAGAGATCCGCGTCGACCGCAAGGAGAAGTGCGATGATGACGACGGCGAATGCGACATATCCTGGCCACTTGTCGAACACTTTGAACGACTTTCTTATCATCATCTCTGCGACGAAATAGCCTATAAAGCCCGCGACGAGCATGCTGACTATGAGCGGCAGTATGCTCTCCTTCACCGCAGCGTCGTTGTAAGGGGTCGTGAAACCGCCGAAGACAAGGCGGTATATGACGATACCGAGCGTGATGGCAAAGCCGAATGCCATGCAGTAGCGGAATACAGGCTTGAGAGCATTTATAGCCACGATATCGGCGGCGGTCTCCATACGGCGGCGGCGGTAGATGAGGAGCGCTCCTACAGACATCACGACACCGGCGATAGCGTAGTATATGACGGTCGGCATTCCATTCGCAGCAAATGTCTCAACACCGTTTTCGAGTGTGTACGAGAAGCCGATCTTCCCGCCTCTGATGAGTGTGATGAACGGTGAGAGGAACATGAGCGACAAGTCGCTGGCGCCTGACATGCCGCGGACGAACGGCTCGAGTATCATGTGGACGAGCAGCTGAGCGACAGGGAAGAGGAAGTTGAAGATGGCGTATATCGCGGGCAGGATCAGAAGCGTGCCCGTGAGCACGGCACAGAGTGACGCGAGGCCGTAAAAACAGAGCGTTTCGAGCAGCTGCATCGCAAGCCAGAGCAGCACATATACGGTCACGTTGCGGCCGAGCACGGCTGCGATCAGAATAGTCACGAACGCGGTTATCGCCTGCGCAGCGGCGAGGCAGAGATAGCCGGACAGCCACGATGTCAGGAAGACGCCTTCCCGCTTTACGGGCAGAGACGCGACCAGCCCAGTAGTGCGGGGGCTGTACATGAAGGAATATACAGCCATCGCGGCGAACACGGAGAACACAGCGGTCAAGATGAGGCCCACGGGGTGCATCACCTGCAGGAACTCCACGCCGATCTCCATATTTGTCGGACTGAGATAACCGTTATACAGTTCATCTCTGAGACTGCTTGTGAACGAGGTCGGAACGATTATTAAAAGAAGGACGAGATACGCGGCCCAGAGCGGCCAGAAGCGGGAAAAGTTGCTGCGGAATATCGACCCGTTAAATAAAGATGTCTTTGACCGCATAATCGGCACCTCCCAGTTCATAGATGAATACTTCCTCAAGCGTGAGGGGAACGACGTCATAGAACAGCGGCTGCGCCGCCTCGATCGCATTGGTCACCTCGTCTGCGCGGCCGCGTATGATGAGGGTCGTTATCTTGCCGCTCTTGGACTCGTGAAGGACGTTCATCCCTTCCGGCAGCGAGCTGCCGTCGTTGAATACGACCTGGACTTTAACGATGTTGTCCTGAAGATCAGCGAGCGCGTGTTCGATCATCGTGCGTCCTTTATGGATGATGCCGACGTGGTCGCATACGTCCTCAAGCTCGCGCAGGTTGTGCGATGAGACGAGCACAGTCGTACCGTTTTCCTCAACGTCGCCGAGGATGAGGCTCCAGATCTGACGGCGCATGACCGGGTCCAGACCGTCGACAGGCTCGTCGAGGATAAGCACGTCAGGCCGCATGGAGAGCGCGAGCCAGAATGCCGCCTGCTTCTGCATGCCCCGTGACAGTCGCCGCATCGGACGCTTCTCATCGAGTTTGAACACGGAGCGCAGCTTATCGTAGCGGTCCATATCGAAACCGGGGTAAATGCCGCGGTAATATCTCATCATGTCCTTGATGCCGGACTGAACGAAATAGAATATCTCGTCCGGGATATATGCGACGCGGCTCTTGATGTCGGGATTCTCATACACCGGCTGGCCGTCGATGAGTATCTCGCCGGCGTTCTGCCTGTATATACCGGCAAGATGACGGATGAGAGTGGATTTGCCCGCGCCGTTCGGACCGACCAGACCGTAGATCGCTCCCTTCGGCACGTTTATGCTTATCTCATCGAGCGCTCGGAATCCGTCGAATACTTTTACAACATTTTTGACTTCGATCATGCTTCTTCACCTCCGGATTTGTTGCAGACCTGCTCAAGACGGACCTTGAGCTCGCCGCAGGTTTTGCCCAGCGACGTTATCTCCTGGGCGAGACGGTCGAACTCTGCGAGCAGGCCGTCCAGCCGCTGCCTGCGCGCCGAGGCTGCGTCGGACGCGAAGGAGCCCTTACCCGGTATGGAATAGATATACCCTTCTGCCTCCAGCTCGCGGTAGGCACGCTGGATCGTGTTCGGATTGATGGCAAGTTCGGCCGCCAGTTCGCGTACGGAAGGGAGTTTGTCTCCCGCATCGAGCACTCCGGCGACCATAAGACGGCAGAAACCGTCCTTTACCTGCTCGTAGATCGGGCGGGGGTCACGGTAATTGATGCTTATCAAGGTCTTATCACTTCCCTTGCTTGATTCTTTTGCGCTGATGGCGCTGTGTGTATCAACTGTACTAGATGTGTTAATACAGTTATAATAGCACGTGTTTTCTGATTGTCAAGAGGAAAAACACAACTTTTTTCCGTTAGCGCCGAAGGCAGAGCGCTGGACCTGTTTTTTCGCAAAAGCCCTTTTATTTCCACAGGGATTTGATATAATAACAATATAATTACGTTATACGGTCGGTCTCAGTGCCGGCGGCGATACGAAAACAGGAAATAGGGGGCATTTCATATGATTTCGCATGGTAAAGAGATCAAGGTTTTTACGGGCAATTCCAACAGGCCGCTGGCCGAGAGCATCTGCCGCAATCTCGGTATCCGTCTCGGTGACTCGGAGGTCACGCATTTTGCAGACGGAGAGGTGTCTGTATCCCTGTACGAGCCTGTGCGCGGCTCAGACGTGTTTATAGTCCAGCCCACATGCAAGCCGGTAAACGACAGCCTGATGGAACTCCTCATCATGATAGACGCGTGCAAGCGAGCTTCCGCCGGCAGGATCACGGCGGTCATTCCGTATTTCGGTTATGCGCGTCAGGACAGAAAGGCAAAGGCGCGTGACCCAATATCCGCAAAACTTGTTGCGAACCTCATCACCGCCGCCGGAGCGGACAGAGTCCTAACGATGGACCTCCACGCAAACCAGATCCAGGGGTTCTTTGACATCCCCGTGGATAACCTTCTGGGGAGCGCCCTCTTCGTGGAGCATTTCCTGAACAAGATCGGCAAGGCGAACGATGATTTCATCATGGCGTCTCCGGACGTCGGATCCGTTGCCCGCGTGCGTACTTTCTCACACAACCTCGGCCTCAACATGGCGATCGTGGACAAGCGCCGCGAGAAGGCTAACCAGTCCGAGGTCATGAACATCATCGGCGACGTAAGAGGGAAGAACGTGATACTTCTCGACGATATGATCGATACAGCCGGCAGCCTCTGCGGCGCGGCAAAGGCCCTTGTAGAGGTCGGCGGCGCAAAGGACGTGTATGCCTGTGCGAGCCACGGTGTTCTCTCCGGTCCGGCTATCGACAGGATCAACGAAAGCTGCATCAAGGAAGTCCTCCTCACGGATACTATCCCGTTCCCTGAGGGAAAGACCTGCGACAAGATAACCTACATATCTTCCGCGGCTTTCTTCGCGGAGGCTATAGAGAGGATCTACGAGGAAGTGTCCATCTCTTCTCTTTTCAGGTGATGATATGCTTTTCGGCAGAAAGACCGGCGGCGTAAAATGGATAGTCGTGTTTCTGGGGAATCCGGGCGCACGCTACGCCGGTACGCGGCATAATATCGGGTTCATGACGGCCGACGCGCTGTCAAAAAGGCTCGGGATAAAGATAGATCGCGTGAAGTACAAGGCGCTGACCTGTCGCTGCGAGCTCGGTGGAGAGAGCGCGTTTCTGATGAAGCCGCAGACGTACATGAATCTGAGCGGCGACGCGGTGAGACCCGCGATGGATTTCTTCAAGGTTCCGCTAGACCATGTGATCGTCGTATCAGACGATATTTCCCTGCCAACCGGAAAGCTCCGGGTCAGGAGAAGCGGGTCTGCAGGCGGGCACAACGGACTTAAGGATATAATCGCCAAATGCGGCGGCGACGGTTTTCCGCGCGTTAAGGTCGGAGTCGGCGCTCCGCCCGATCCGGAGTACGATACTGCGGACTGGGTGCTCGGCGTGTTCCGCAACGCCGATGCCGAGGTGATCGGCAAGTCCGTCGTCACTGCAGGAGAGGCCGTGGAGGAGATAATCAAAAACGGCGTCGACAGCGCTATGGGAAAGTTCAACGGCGGCTGAGTCCCAGCCGGATAAGAATAAGCAACAAAAAACAAGCCGGTTTTTACCGGCTTGTTTTTCACCATATAGGCCTGACTTTCAGCGGCGAGAGTAACGCCGTTCGAGAGAGAGCAGGAATTCTTTTTTGTCCAGGCCGCCACCGTAACCGGTGAGCGACCCGTTTTTGCCGATCACACGGTGGCATGGAACTATGATCGATACGGGATTTCTGTTGTTCGCCATACCGACTGCGCGGCATGCCCTGGCATTACCGACAGCAGCAGCTATGTCCGCGTACGAGCGTGTTTCACCATAAGGTATAGCGCAAAGTGCCTTCCAGACAGCTTTTTGGTAAGGTGTTCCCCGCAGCCGGAGAGGCAAGTCGAATTCGCGCCGGGCACCGGCAAAATATTCGCGCAGCTGACGCACCGCCTCCGCAAGAAGCGGAGTCGGCGGTTCGGACGCTTCCGACGGCGCGTCCTGCTTGAGAAAGCCGACGAGCGTTATAGCACCGTCTTCCTCGGCGATCAGTATATCTCCGGCTGGCGAAGCGTAGACCGTGCAGGCTGTCATCAGCAGTGCTCCTTTCATGAAAAAAGAGGGCCGGCAACCGAGAGGATGCCGGCCCTTTGTACAGATACGGTTAACAGCGGAAGGGGATCAATAGCAGACGCCCTGCCACTTCATTGCCTCGGCGACCTTGAGGAAGCCGGCAATGTTTGCGCCGACCACGAGGTTCCCGGGCTGGCCGGCGGCTTCAGACGCGTCGGATGCCGCCTTGAAGATATTCTTCATGATGCCCTTGAGCCTTTCGTCGACTTCTTCAAAGGTCCAGGACAGACGCATGCTGTTCTGGCACATCTCGAGACCGGATGTCGCGACACCGCCGGCGTTGCAGGCCTTCGCAGGTGCAAAGAGGACACCGGCCTCCTGGAAGGCGGCGATCGCTTCGGGCGTGGAGGGCATGTTCGCGCCTTCGCCGACAGCTATGACGCCGTTTGCGATTAGGGCTTTCGCACTGTCGAGATTGATCTCGTTCTGGGTAGCGCAGGGCATCGCGATATCACAGGGGATGGTCCAGATGCCGCTGCATCCCTCGGTGTATTTCGCGGAGGGGACATAATCGAGATAGGTCTTGATGCGGGCGCGCTTGACTTCCTTGATCTCCTTGATGATCTTGTAGTCTATGCCGTTGGGATCATAGATGTAGCCGTTGGAGTCGCTCATCGCGATGACTGTGGCACCGAGCTGAGTGGCTTTCTGGCAGGCATAGGTCGCGACGTTTCCGGAACCGGAAATGATGACTTTCTTGCCCTCATAGGACTTGCCGTTAGCGGCAAGCATCTCGGAGCAGAAATAGCAGGCTCCGTAACCGGTCGCTTCGGTGCGGGCGAGAGAACCGCCGGAATAGAGGCTCTTACCGGTGAGAACGCCGGTGAACTCGTTCTGAAGGCGCTTGTACTGACCGAACATGTAACCGATCTCTCTCGCGCCTACGCCGATGTCGCCCGCGGGAACGTCGGTATCGGGACCGATGTGCTTAGCGAGCTCTGTCATAAAGCTCTGGCAGAAACGCATGACCTCCGCGTCGGACTTGCCTTTGGGATCGAAGTCGGAGCCGCCCTTTGCGCCGCCCATGGGCAGGCCGGTAAGGCTGTTCTTGAAGATCTGTTCGAAACCAAGGAACTTCATAACGGAGAGGTTGACGCTGGGATGGAAACGGCAGCCGCCCTTGTACGGGCCGATAGCGGAGTTGAACTGAACACGGTAGCCGCGGTTTACCTGGATCTTGCCGTTGTCATCGACCCAGGAAACGCGGAAGATGATCACACGCTCAGGCTCAACGATGCGCTCGATGATGCCGGACTCGACGAGATCAGGGCGTTTCTCGATGACAGGCTGGAGAGACTCGAGGACTTCTTCGACAGCCTGCAGAAATTCCTTCTGCTCGGGATAGAGCTTCAGAAGGTTCTCATAAATGCCGTTCAGATACGCGTTTGTGATTGCCATGGATAACACACCTTTCCACAAATGATTTACAGGTTCGCCTAAATTTCATTTACGCGAGCCATTATAACGCAAGCACGATAAATGTGCAAGAAAAAATACTGATTCCGTCAAATTTTTGACGGAATCAGAAAAGCTGTGAATAATATACGGGGGATTTTGCATATTTTCGTCAGAATCCAAGGTTGAGACCGCCTGTCAGACGGGACATGCTGTCATTCATCGCGTTTTGTGCCGAGCGGACTGCCTCGTTCACGGCGGCCACTATCATGTCCTGCAGCATTTCGACGTCGTCCGGATCGACAGCTTCGGGATCTATCTTAATGGATATGAGTTCATGCTTTCCGTTGACTTCCGCAGTCACCATGCCCCCGCCGGCCGTAGCGGTATAAGTCTGCGCCTCGATCTCGGCCTGCATCTTGAGCATGTTCTCCTGCATCTTCTGTGCCTGTTTTATCATATTCATGTTGACGGCTCCGCCGCCTCCGTATCCGCCTTTGAATCCGCCTTTTGCCATAGTGTTCAACTCCTATTCAAATCTGATGTTATCGAATCTCGCGAGTTTATCGAGCTTATCTTCGTTTTGCGCGGGCGTTTCCGTCTGCTCCGAGAACTTGACGGCAACCGAGCGGCCGAGGATTGTTTCAGCAGCCTTCTTAAGTGCTTCATTCACTGCCGGAGTGTCCGCAGCCATGAGCATGAAAGAGTTCTTCATGTAAATACACAGCTGAGCGCCACGGACTTCAGCTGAAGTATACTGGGGCTCGCTCAGGTAGAGGAACGGGGGAACGTCCAGCTCCGGTTTCGCCGCTGATAGAATGCGCTGCCATATATCGCCGTCAGATGTCTCTTCAGCGGGATCAGGAATGTCCCGGGCCGATTCCGCGGCCGGTTCAGGTACATCATCCGACGGCTTATCGGCATCGTGAGCCTGTTCAGCGCTCTGAAGCGGTTCTGTGTGCTGTTCAGAAAGAACGGGTCGCTTTTCCGGTTCGGACGGGGCAGTATCCGGAGCAGGCGGCTCCGTATCTGCCACATAGGGCAGAGGGTTCACCTTTTCACTGTTGCTCTGAGGGGGTGCAGAAACGCCGGCAGAAACGGTTGCCTCCAGTTTTTCGACCCGTTCGCGAAGTGAATCGATATCCGACGCGAGCTCCCGGCAGCACAGACGCATGACGCAGAGTTCCGCCACGAGTTTTCTGTCCGACGTACGCGACATCTCGGAGAGGGAGGTCCGCGTTATATCCAGCCAGCTCATGAGACGCGACTTGCCTGCGCGCTCCGCGAGATCTGCAATGACTTTATTTTCATAACTGCCGCTGAGCAGTCCGGCGCACTTTTTCGGTGCGAGCTTCATAATGAGCGCGTCGCGCTGAAGCGAGAGCAATTCGTCCAGAAGAGCGGACATCTCCTTGCCTCCGGAATAAAGACGATCCAGAGAAGTGAGGGCAGAGTAAACATCTCCGCGGACAGCACAGTCCATGATGCCTGCCGTCTCATCCGCACCGGCCAGACCGACCGATGCGAGGACGTGTTCTGTGTCGATGACAGTTTCAGATGAGCACTGATCCAGCAGAGACAGACCGTCGCGCATGGAACCGTCTGCAAGACGCGCCAACAGTTCGGCACCGTCGGCGGTCAGATTCAGACCTTCGCTCTCAGCGACATAACCGAGGCGGGCGGCGATATCCGCGGGCAGGATGCGCTTGAACGTGAACCGCTGGCATCGGGAAAGGATAGTGGCGGGGACCTTGTGGATCTCGGTCGTAGCCAGTATGAACATAAGATGCTCGGGCGGCTCCTCAAGTATTTTAAGAAGAGCGTTGAAAGCCGATGATGAGAGCATGTGCACCTCATCGACGATGTAAACGCGCTTTTTCACCGAAGCCGGAGAAAACACCGCTTCGTCGCGCAGGGCACGTACATTGTCAACGCCGTTGTTTGACGCAGCGTCCAGTTCCACAACATCGAGGATAGCCCCGCTGTCGATGCCGCGGCATGAGGGACACTCATTGCACGGTTCGCCGTTAACAGGATGTTCGCAGTTCACGGCCTTTGCGAGTATCTTCGCACAGGTAGTCTTGCCGGTGCCGCGGGTACCCACGAAAAGATACGCATGCGAGAGCCGGCCGTTCTCGACCTGACGCCGGAGCGTGTCCGTTATATGTTCCTGTCCGACGACGTCGCCAAAGGTTCGCGGACGCCATTTTCTGTACAGCGCCTGATACAAGATGCCTGTCTCCTTTCCGTGGATTATCTGCCGCGGCGCGGAGAAAGACCGCACACCGACCTTTGAAAGTGTGATATGCCCGTTACTGCGGCAGCCGGCTCAGGACCGGCACCCCCGCGGCACACGGGAGGTTTCGCTTAATGCTGCTCGGTTCCCCGCCTGACATGGTTCACGAATTCCCGTTGCGCGGGACCGACCCGTCAACGCTGCTTACCGAAGGCTGACGACACATCACAAATCCGGGGGCCGGGATTCATCCCTGCTGTAGCGGGTTGCAGGCTACAGGGCACCGCTGACTCCCCGACTAGTGCGGCCTTGCTCCGCGCCGCCGTAGTTTTTTATCCGGTTACGTGGGGTAAGGTTTTTCTGCGGTATGTAGTATACATGATTATAGCTTTATAATCAACCTTCTGAATCGAAAAAGGATACAGCTGCGACCGAAATGAAAAACCCGGAGCAGAGATCGAAGTCTTCTGCTCCGGGCTCAATCAGACCGATCAGTTCATATACCTGTAAAGGAAAGTAACGATTTGTCCTCTGGTACACGGGTCGCCCGGACTGAACATGTCTGTACTTGTTCCGTTTGTGATGCGATTGGCCACAGCCCACAGAACCGCATCTGTATAATACTGTCCGTATGGGACATCATCAAACGGATTTGAGCTTCCGGAAGATGGCCGGTCGGCACTTCTCCACAGAAACGTTACTACATGAGCTCGGGTACAGG
>CAMZHU010000021.1 GCA_947306975.1 uncultured Clostridia bacterium
ACGGACTGCGGGAGGACGAGATAGTCATGAACGATTACCGGGAGGCGGTCACGGGGAGCGTGACAGAGCTCCTGGAGAGGCTTCCGGTGAGGCCGAAGGTGGTCATCATCTTCACCAGCTGCATCGACAGCATGCTGGCGACCGACCACACCGGCGAGATCGCGGACCTAAGCGTCAGATATCCGGACGTGGAGTTCATGATCATGAAGATGGACCCCATCTGCCAGTCGGCGAAACGGAGACAGACGATCTTCAAGGTCCACGAGGACATATTCTCCCTGCTGAAGCCGGCGGAGAGGGATCCGCGGTCCGCGGCCCTTATGGGCGGCAACGAGTGGCCGCGCGAGGGCGCCTTCACGGAGCACCTGAGAAACAGCGGCATAAACGTTATGCACATAGGCCTTTGCGGAACGATGGATGAGTATCAGAAGATGGCCGGCGCCGCGCTGAACGTCTGCACCATGCCGTACGGAAACGACGCCGTCAGGCTCCTGCAGAAACGGTACGGCACCCCCTTCGTTACGCTGACGCAGAAGGCGGATCTCGGTCTTTTCGAGAGCGACATGAAAAAGGTGTGCGAAGCGCTCGGGATACCTGCTCCGGATACCGACGCCCTCAGGCAGAAGGCCGTCTGCGCGGCCGAAAAGGCGGCGAAGAAGCTGGGCGGCCTGCCGCTCTACGTCGATTCCGCCGCTTTCATAGACCCCGTCAGCTGGGGCCTGTTCCTGAAGCGTTCGGGCTTCAACGTGAAGAAGATATACGTCTATTCGCCCACGGCGGGCTCGGGCCCCGACGCCGAAGCGCTCGCGTCCGAGTTCCCGGACGTGGAGATAAGGGACTGCGGAAAGTACGACATGCCCGACTCGAGGGCAAGGGAAGTCAGCGAGGCCGTGGCGGTGGGCCAGGAATGCGGGTGCTTCGCCCGCGCGGCCTACACGGTGCCCCTGTTCTGCGACAGCGGTTTCTGGGGCTGGGACGCGGTACTGAACGTATGCGGGCTCATAGAGACGGCGCCGGAGACGGCGGTGACCGCGGCTGAGATGGCGGAGGAGGCGGTACTGTGCGCGGTATGAACATATATCTCCCGCCCTTCGCCCCCGACTACGGCGGCATCTGCTCCGTGTTCTACGGCGGGGACGGCATGTCCGTCATCCACGACGCGTCGGGCTGCACCATAAACTTCACGTCCTACGACGAGCCAAGATTCGCGTCGAGCCCGTCCAGGGTGTTCTGTTCCCAGCTCCGGGAACTGGATGCGGCCCTCGGGGACGACGAAAAGCTCATAAGCAAGGTGATGACCGCCGCGGCGGAACTGAAGCCCCGCTTCATCGCGCTGGTAGGAAGTTCGGTGCCGATGCTCATCGGGACGGACCTTAAGGGCATAGCGAGAGAGATCGAGCAGAGGAGCGGCATAACGACGGCGGGATTCCCCGCGACCGGCATAGGGCTCTACGACGCGGGAGCGTCTGACGCCCAGCTCTGGCTGCTGAAGAAATACCTGAAGCCCGGCACCCGGACGGGCGGGACGGTCCTTACCGGCGACGACGCGCTCAGCCTGTCGGGGAGGGGAAACAGGGAGGTCGCGGTCAAAAGACTGGGAGAGGCCGGGATAAACGTGACGGCGTCCGTGGGCCAGGGAGACTGCTCGGGAGATATCGAGAGAGCGTTTGAGGCGGACAGCGTGCTGTGCGTCTCGTCTACCGGGCTCCGTGCGGCCGAGTACCTGAGCAGGACGCTCGGCATCCCCATGGCGTGCGGGTTCCCGATGGGCAGAAAGTCCGCAGACGCCATAGCCGCGCGTCTGCGCGGCGGGTCGCAGGGAACGTATCCGGCCGGAGACGTGCTTTATCTTGGCGACGCAGTCATCGGCGCATCGCTCCGCGAGGAGCTCGCCCTCGGATACGGGATCACGGGCATAACGGTGGCCGACGTATTCTCACATCTGTCCCGCGTGAGCGATATGGACCTGGATACGGAGCGTGCCGCCGAAGAGGAGATAAATTCCGGAAAATACAGAGCCGTCATAGCGGACCCGGTGTTCGGGAGCCTCATACATAACGGCGCTGAGATGATAGCGCTGCCGTGCACGCCCGTGTCCGGCGGCATATACGGCAAAGCCGCAGCCCTGCTCAGCGATGAGAACATCGGCAGGATAGCGGAAAAGATCGGAGGAACATCGAAATGAAAAAGACTTTAGCGATACTGCTCGTACTGGCAATGGCGTTCTCGCTCCTGGCGGGCTGCGGGAGCACCGACGCCGGCCCGGCGCCGAAAGACGATACGCCCGCCTCGGACAGCGACGCGCCGGCGAAGCCTGACGACGCGGAGAAGCCCGGACCTGAGAAAGATGACAAAGAAGAAGAAAAGACCGAGCCCGCGGAGCCTGAGACCCGCGTCATCGTCGACGAGGCGGGCAACGAGGTGGAGATCCCGAAAGAGATCAACCGCGTGGCCATAACCTCGGTCACTCCGCTGCCGGCGCTGTTCGCCCTCTTCATGGGCTCCGCCGAGAAGCTCGTCGGCATCCACCCGGCCTCCAAGAACACGGCGATGCATTCCATCGTGGCCGAACTGGTGCCGGATATAGCCGACGTGCCCACATCCTTCTACGAGGGCAGCGAGATAAACGCTGAGGAGCTCATTAAGCTGGAGCCCGACGTGGTGTCCTACTTCGCCGGCAAGGAGCAGGAGAAGGAGCTCATCGAGAAGGCCGGCATCCCGGCTGTTGCGTTCGACCCGTTCTATGACGGGAACACCGGCGGCGACGGCAACAGCATCGTCAAGGTCACGCTGGAGTGGACGAAGTTCCTCTCCGAGATCTTCGACATGCCCGACAGGAGCGCCCAGTTCGAGAACTTCAAGAACGAGATCGAGACCCTGGTGGCGGAGCGGATAGCCGGCGTCCCTGAGGCCGAGCGTCCCAGGAGCCTTATAATCGCCAACTACAACGATTCCGCCCTGGTGGCGGGCGGCACCCAGTCAGCCGACTACTGGATCAGGTATTCCGGCGGCATCAACGTGGGCTATGAGCTGGGCAACTCCACTGCTCCCGTTAACATGGAGCAGATCTACGAGTGGGATCCGGATATAATCTTCCTCAACAGTTTCTCCGCATTCAAGGCAGACGATATCCTCAACAGCACGGCGGCGGAAGGCCACGACTGGAGCGGCCTCAAGGCGGTGCAGAACGGAAAGGTCTACAAGATACCTCTCGGAACGTTCTACTGGTTCGCCACGACCTACGATTCGCCCCTCATGATGCTGTGGATGGCCATGAAGCAGCTGCCCGAGCAGTTCGAGGACATCGACTTCGACCAGGTCGTGAAGGACCACTACAAGAACACCTACGGCATCGATCTGACCGAGGAGCAGCTCGCCCGCATCTACGATCCGGTGCCGGAATCCCATATGTAACGAAAGACTGACAGGAAACGGAGACCTCTTTTCATGGCAGGGAAAAAGGCAAAACGGAATATCCTGATCACCGTGCTGCTGATCGTTCTCCCGGTGGCGGCCGCCCTCATATGCCTCGGCGTAGGGCGGATAATGTACACGCCGGGCGAGACGGTCCGGAACGTATGGAGCGTCATCACCGCAGGGCGTGACAGCATAGAGAAGAATGTTTACAGCGTCCTCTTCAACATGCGCCTTCCCAGGATAATACTGGCGGTGCTCTGCGGTTCGGGCATGGCCCTGGCCGGGTGCGCCTTCCAGAGCCTGTTCTCGAACGTGATGGCCACTCCGGACACTCTGGGCGTTGCAGCCGGCGCGAGCTTCGGCGCGGTGCTGGCGATACTGTTCGACGCTGGGCTCATACTGGTCCAGGCTTCCGCGCTCGTCATGGGCGTCGCGGCGGTGCTCCTCACCATGACGTTCAGCATAAAGCGCGAGGGGTCGTCGACCGTCATGATCATCCTGTCGGGCATAATATGCTCGTCCCTGTTCCAGGCCCTGACGAGCCTCGTCAAGTACGTCGCGGACACCGACTCGAAGCTCCCCGCCATAACCTACTGGCTGCTCGGCAGCCTGGTGAACGCCAATTACAGGAGCCTGGCCCTGGGCGGCCCCTTCATCATACTCGGCATACTGATAATATTCCTGCTCAGATGGAAGCTGAACATCCTGATCCTGCCTGAGGACGAAATAAGGTCTCTCGGGAACAACCTGAAGCTCCTGCGGGTCCTGATCATAGGAAGCGCCACCATGATAACCGCCTCCTGCATCTCAATGTGCGGGCAGATAGGCTGGGTCGGACTGCTGGTGCCCCATATCTGCAGGATGCTCACGGGCGGAGACCACAGACGGCTGGTGCCCGCGTGCATCTCCTTCGGCGCGGTGTTCATGCTCATCATAGACACGATAGCACGCGCCGCGACGGCGGCCGAGATACCCATATCCATACTGACGGCCATAATAGGCGCGCCCATCTTCGTCATACTTCTCAGAAGGACAGGGGGGAGCATGCGGTGAAGCTGGAGATCATAAACGGGACGTTCGGTTACGATCCGAAGAGACCGATCCTGAAAGACGTGAACGTCGAGGTGGAGGAAGGACAGATCGCCGCGATACTGGGCCCCAACGGTGTGGGAAAGACGACGCTCCTCAAGTGCATGACGGGCATACTCAGATGGGATTCCGGACGGAGCACGCTGGACGGCGAGGATATAGCGAAGATGCCGGTCAGGAAGGTCTGGCAGAAGATATCCTACGTGCCGCAGGCAAGATATACGAACGTGATGTACACGGGAGCGGAGATGGTGCTTCTGGGACGGAGCGCCCACCTGGGCATACTGCAGCAGCCGAAAAAACGCGACGTCGAGGCAGCCGACAGGGCGTTCGGGCTCCTCGGCATCGAACACCTGCGCGACAAGAAGTGCAGCCAGATGAGCGGCGGAGAGCTGCAGATGCTCATGATAGCCAGAGCACTCACGGCCGAGGCCAGGGTGCTCGTACTGGACGAGCCGGAGTCAGGCCTCGACTTCAAGAACCAGCTGGTCATACTCGGCGTCCTGCGCGACCTGGCGAAGAGGGACGGGATCTCCTGCGTGTTCAATACCCACTATCCCGCCCATGCCCTGCAGATCGCTGACACCACGCTCCTTCTCGGGCAGGACGGAACGTCCGTTTACGGCGGGAGCACGTCGGTGGTCACCGCCGGGAGGCTCAGGGAGTATTTCGGCGTCGACGTGCTCATAGAGGCCGTGCCGACAGGCGGCGGGAACTACTACTCGGTCATCCCGGTATCCATATCCCCGGAGCACTGAGCGCCGCAATCAAAGATCCATATAAAAAGATCCGGACCTTTCTCCGTAAGGAGGATGAGGTCCGGATCTCTGTTTCTGGTGCCGGTAGTCGGGGTCGAACCGACACGGTGTTGCCACCACCAGATTTTGAGTCTGGCACGTCTGCCAATTCCATCATACCGGCATGGTCTGCCCAAATAGTATATTACTTATTGCCGCGGCCGTCAAATGTCCGCGATCTCGATCCCGGGCGGTATGCAGTCTTCAGCGGAACAGACCGCGGCCGAATAGCCGCCGAACCCGCCGTACAGTCGCACGTAGACCGGCGCCGCCGCGGGGCCGGCGCCGAGGGGCGGGGCGGTGACGATCCCGTCCGAGCGGGAAAAGACGATCTCCCGCAGCGGCCTGTCTATAAGGCCGCGGAGCTTTATCCAGCTCTCCTTCAGCGACCAGAGGTCGAAAAAATCCATCTGCAGGAGCTCCTCCGGCGCGCATACGCGTTCCGGGAGCCTGCTGTGGACGGCCCTGTGTATCTGGACGTCGCAGCCTACGGGCGCAGACGATACGGCGCACAGGACGGCGCCGTCTGTATGGCTCAGGGAGAAATGGATGTCCGGCCTCTCCGGGAAAAAGGGCTTGCCGTGTTCCGTTTTTTCGATGACGAGTCCGCGCACCCCGTATTCCTCCGCAACGGCGCGGTTCAGAAGGGCCCGCACCGCCGAGCTGTTTCCTTCGGTGAAAGACATGAGAACGCGCATCCGGACACCTCCTTTGCCTCTGTCTCTGCCGTATGACGAGTATATACTAAATTATAAGATAATACTACCATTTCGGCCGCCGATATGATAAAATATTAAAATAAGCGGGTATTGCGCCCCGGCGCCCTGAAAGCGTGCGGAGACGCCCGCCGTACGGGGGCCAGGAAGCCCCTGCGACATCAGTGACAAGGAGGGAAAGCCGTGAAAAGATTCAGCAGGCTCATAGCCGCCGTGCTTATCACCGCGGCAGTGTCCGCGCTGCTCTCGGGCTGTATAGGCGACCCTCCCGAGGTATACTACAGCGTCCCTCAGGCTACGGAGCGGTTCATCCAGCTGCAGGAGAAGATAGACGAAGTGACGTCAGGCGGAGCCACTTTCGCGCCGCCCGCCGCGGGCCTCAACAGGCAGTCCGTGCAGCTGCAGGATCTTGACGGCGACGGGAGCAACGAGGCGATAGCCTTCTTCAAGGTCCAGGGCGAGAAACCTCTCCGGATATACGTTTTCAGCGAGAACGGCGGCGTTTTCGAACAGAGGACGGTCATAGAGGGCGAAGGGAACTCCATAGACAGCATAACCTACACGGACATGAACCACGACGGCTGCAAGGAGATCCTTGTCGGCTGGAGGATGGGCTCATCCGTCAAGATGCTGACGATGTATTCGGTCCTCGACTACCAGCCCGTGGAACTCGCGAGCTCCGACTATTCGGCCTACACGGTGACCGACATCGACCGTGACGGGGACAACGAGGCTTTCGTCATCAATAAATCGGAGACGAACGAAGGCACCGTCACGCTGTACAACCTGATGAACGACGGAGAGATGGTGAGTTCGTCCGCCTACCTGTCCAAGGACACAGGAACGGTGGCCCGCCTCATGCGGGGGCGCCTGACCGACGACAGCTCCGCGGTCTTCATAGACAGCACGCGCAACGACGGCGGACTCGTTACCGACGTGTTCACGCTCGACGGCGACGGCACGCTGAAGAACATAACCCTCAGATCGCGCAGCGGCGCGAGCGACGCGACCATGCGGAGCGCCTCGGTGTACTGCAGCGACATCAACGACGACGGACGTATGGACGTCCCCTTCCCGAGGACCCTGTACCAGCAGACCGAGACAGTGTACTACGTGATCGACTGGTACGATTTCAGCTCGACCGGAAGACGGAGCCTCGCAATGACGACGTATCACAACTATTCCGACGGATGGTATCTCGTCATACCGGAGAGCTGGGGCGACAACGTCACCGTCCGCAGGGAGGACTCCCTGCAGGGCGAGAGGACGATCGTGTTCTCCAGACTGAGAAGCTCTAAAGACGGGAAAGAGACGCAGGTGGAAGACTTCCTGCGCATCCACACGTTGACGGGAGACAACAAGCGCGAACTGGCGGGACTGAGCGGGCGCTTCCGCCTGCTGACCCGGGCAGACGCGATATTCGCCGCCGAGATACTCACGGATCACGGCATAGAGATCAGCGAGCAGTTCATACGCGACAATTTCAGGATAATCTATTCCGACTGGAGCACCGGAGCAATCTGACGCACGGAGGAGAAAACATGAAGAAGATACTTGTACTTGAAGACGAGACCAGCATACGCAGTTTCGTGGTCATCAACCTCAAACGCGCCGGCTACGAGCCGATCGAGGCGGGCACGGGCGCGGAGGCGTTCGAGAGGCTGAAGGAGAACCCCGACACGCGCCTCGCGATACTCGACATCATGCTGCCGGATATCGACGGGTTCGAAGTGTGCCGCCGCATCCGCGCGCAGGACCCCCATATGGGCATCGTGATGCTGACCGCGAGGACCCAGGAGATGGACAAGGTCACCGGCCTCATGACCGGCGCGGACGACTATGTCACGAAACCGTTCTCTCCGGCGGAGCTCATCGCCAGGATCGACGCGCTCAGCCGCCGCCTCGGAGACGCGGAGCAGCAGGATACCGGCGAGATCGTACAGGAGCCCTTCAAGCTCAACACGAGGAACAGGACCCTCGAGAAGAACGGGGTCAGGATAAAGCTCACCCAGGTCGAATACGTCATCATGAAGATGTTCATGGAGAACCCGGGCAAGGCGCTGTCCAGAGAGGACATACTCAACACCGTCTGGGGACGCGACTATTTCGGCGAGCTCAAGATAGTGGACGTAAACATCCGCAGGCTGAGGATAAAGATAGAGGACGACTCCACGAACCCGAGCTACATCACGACGGTCTGGGGATACGGCTACAAGTGGGGCTTCTGACGGTCTGATCAGAAACGTTTCCGGGAAGAAGGTGAGAAGACATGGCGAAACGAAGAGCGAAGGCCGGCGGCATGAGGAACCGCTGGATGAGGACGAGCATGCTGGCGGTCGGCCTTGTGCTCCTGCTCGTTTTTGTCCTGTTTTCTGTACTGGTAGCAAGTTACTATTACACTACGGTACGTACCGGCCTGGAGACGAAGGCCCAGACTTCCACCGACTTCTTCACCAACTACATAAACAAGACGTACGCGGAGTTCTATGACAGCGCGTACAGATATACTGAGTCCTTCGAGGACGCCGACAAGCTGGAGCTCCAGTTCATAGACACCGACGGAAGGATCGTCATCTCTTCAAACGGCATCACGGCCGGAACGAACCCCGGAACGTCGGACATAGGTGACGCGATACAGACCGGCGAGACCGCCACTTTCGTGGGACGGTCGAACGCCAACGAGAGGGTCATGGCCGTATCCGCCCCGATAATGTATTCGGGCGACCGCGTCATAGGCGTCATGAGATACGTAACGAGCCTCAGGCTCGTGAACCGGCAGCTCCTTATAAGCATACTGGCAGCGGCTGCGGCATGCATGTTCGTCATGCTGATAGTCGTGTTCATAAACATGATATTCATCCGTTCCGTTATCCTCCCGGTGAACGAGATCACGACGGTCTCCAAGCGGATCGCGGAGGGCAGTTACGGAATACAGATAGAAAAGACCTACGGCGAAGAGATAGGCGAGATGGTCTCCTCGATAAACGAGATGTCGCTCAAGATAGCGCAGTCCGAGCGCATGCAGACCGAGTTCATATCGTCGGTCTCGCACGAGCTTCGCACGCCGCTTACCGCGATAACCGGCTGGGGCGAGACGCTCCTGTACAATACCGAGCTCGACATGGAGACCAGAAAAGGCGTCGCGATAATGCTGAAGGAGTCGAAACGCCTCAGCAAGATGGTCGAGGAGCTCCTGGAGTTCACCAGGATCGAGGACGGCAGGTTCACGCTGAACGTGGAGCAGACGGACATAGCGGCCGAGCTCGAAGACGCCATTTTCGCCTACCGCGAGCTCCTCTCCCAGGAGCAGATGGAGATCGTTTACGAGCCTCCCGAGAAGGACATCCCCATGATACCTGCGGATCCCGCGCGCCTGCGGCAGGTATTCCTAAACGTTTTCGACAACGCGGCGAAGTACGCGAAGAGCGGAGGCAGCATAGACGTCTCCATCGACAGCGACGGAAGCTACGTGACGATAAAGATACGCGACCACGGTCCGGGCCTTCCCGAGGACGAGCTCGAGAACGTGAAGATGAAGTTCTACAAAGGCAGCAACGCCAAGGAGAGAGGCAGCGGCATCGGCCTCGCGGTATGCGACGAGATCATCAAATACCACGGCGGCACGCTCAAACTGTCTAACGCCGAAGGCGGAGGCCTGCTCATAACCATAAGGCTGCCGGAGAGCAGCATGACCCAGAGCCAGAGCGACAGCGAATGACCACATGGAGGGAAAATGGCAGATAAAATAAAGAACGCCGCGGAAGACGTAAAGTTCCGCACGTCGATAGGAGGCCAGGCGCTCATCGAGGGCATCCTGATGCGCGGGCCGAAAAAACAGGCGATCGTCGTAAGGACGCCTGAAAAGCTCATCGTCAAGGAAGACGAGCTCAAACTCATAAAGGACAGATACCCCGTTCTGGGGTGGCCTATCATAAGAGGAGTCGTGGCCTTCCTCTCCAGCATGATAAACGGAGTGAAGGCGCTGACGTTCTCGGCGTCGTGCATGCCGGAGGACGAACAGGAGGAACCGTCGAAATTCGACCTCTGGGTCCAGAAGCACTTCAGCAGCGAGACCGCGGACAAGATCATAATAGGAATGGCCGTCGTCATCGGCATATGCCTGTCCGTGGGGCTCTTCATCCTGCTCCCGACGATACTCACAGGAGCGCTCAACGGAGTGATCGAGAGCCGGCTGCTCAAGAACCTCATAGAAGGCATCGTCAGGATAATCGTATTCCTGCTCTACATGTGGCTGGCGACGAAGATGAAGGAGATAAAGCGCGTATGGCAGTACCACGGCGCGGAGCACAAGACGATATTCTGCTATGAGAAGCAGCTCCCGCTGACCGTCGAGAACGCGCGCATGCAGAGCCGCTTCCACCCGAGATGCGGCACCAGCTTCCTGTTCATAGTCATGATCGTCAGCATCCTGGTGTTCGCCGTCGTGAACTGGTCGAACGTATGGACCAGGATGATCCTCAGGATAGTGCTTCTGCCCGTCGTCGTAGGCATAAGCTACGAGATAATCAAGTGGGCGGGAAGACACGACAATCTGTGCACGCGGATCGTGTCGGCGCCCGGAAAAGCGCTGCAGCATCTGACGACGCAGGAGCCGGACGACTCCATGCTCGAGGTGGCGATCGCCGCGCTCAAGCTCGTGATCCCGGAGACGGAGGGCGAGGACACCTGGTGATCCGTCCGGACACGCGAAGCGGGGGGTGAAGGGCATCAAGACTTACAATGACGTATATCTTGCCGTCAGGAAACGGCTGCGCGACAGCGGGATCGAGGGGTACGACCTCGAATCGCGGCTGCTCGCGTCCAAGGCTTCGGGCAAATCCGTCGAGGAATTCCTGAGAGACGGACGCTTCTATCTGAACGACGACACGTTCGAAAAGGAGATGAACGCCCTTGCCGACCGCAGGATCAGCGGCGAGCCGATAGCGTATATTACCGGAGAATGGGAGTTCTACGGGCTGCCCGTCACCGTGAACGGAGACGTGCTGATCCCGAGGATAGACACCGAAGTGCTGGTCAACGCGGCGATAGAACTGCTCATACTGCGGGAGCCGGACAGACGTGTCCTGGACCTGTGTACCGGGAGCGGATGCGTCGGCATGGCGCTCGCGGCGAACGTCCCGTCCTGCAGAGTGGTGCTGGCGGACAGCTCCAGAGAGGCGCTGTCGGTGTGCAGGGGCAATCTTCTCAAGAACAATCTGACGCGCCGGACGTCGTGCGTTGAGGCCGACGCTCTCCAGCCGCCCCCGATGTTCCTCGGCAGTTTCGACATGATCGTATGCAATCCGCCGTATATCCCGACGTCTGAGATAATAGGCCTGGACAGTTCGGTGCGCGACTGGGAGCCGCTCGCCGCGCTCGACGGCGGGCCCGACGGCCTGGATTTCTACCGGGCGGTCGCGGAAAAGTGGCACGTGCTGCTCAGAAGCAACGGATGCATCCTCTTCGAATGCGGAGAGGGACAGGCGGCCGAGGTCTCGCAGATAATGGAATCCAACGGATTTGAAAACATAAAAACGTACCGCGACACGATCGGCGTAGAGCGCGTGGTCGCGGGCCAGATGACGCAGAATCAGGATCGGAGGTAGACACCAATGGCTGAAAAGAAAAAGATCGATACACCGGCCCCGGCGGAAGACAAGAAGAGAGCACTGGAGACAGCGATCTCCCAGATAGAGAAGAGCTACGGCAAGGGAGCCATCATGAGGCTCGGCGACAACATGCAGGTTAACGTCGACGCCATCCCCAGCGGCTCGCTGTCGCTCGACCTCGCTCTCGGCATAGGCGGCGTTCCCAGGGGACGCATCATCGAGATATACGGTCCGGAATCCTCCGGCAAGACGACGCTGGCGCTCCACATCATCGCGTCCGCACAGAAACTGGGCGGAGAGGTCGCTTTCGTCGACGCGGAGCACGCTCTCGAACCGGCGTACGCCCGCGCGGTCGGAGTCAACATCGAGGACCTGCTCATCTCCCAGCCCGACACCGGCGAGGACGCGCTCGCCATAACGGAGACTCTCGTGCGCTCCGGCGCCGTGGACGTGGTCGTCGTAGACTCGGTCGCGGCCCTCGTCCCCAGAAGCGAGATAGAGGGCGAGATGGGCGATTCCAGCGTCGGCGTCATAGCGAGGCTCATGTCCCAGGCGCTCAGGAAACTGGCCGGTTCCATCTCCAAGACGAACTGCATCGTCGTATTCATAAACCAGCTGCGTGAGAAGATAGGCGTCATGTACGGCAACCCCGAGACCACTCCCGGCGGACGCGCACTCAAATACTTCTCCAGCGTCAGGATAGACGTGCGCAGGATCGAATCCCTCAAGAACGGCAGCGAGATAGTGGGCAACCGCACCCGCGCCAAGATCGTCAAGAACAAGGTCGCGCCCCCCTTCAAGGAGGCTGAATTCGACATCATGTACGGCGAGGGCATATCCAAGGTCGGCGAGATAATCGACCTGGGCGTGAAGCTCGAACTCATAGACAAGGGCGGCGCGTGGTTCACGATAGGCGAGAACCGCATACAGGGACGCGACGCCGCGAAGCAGTTCCTTAAGGACAACCCGGACGTCGCGGACGAACTCGAGGCCAAGATACGCGCGAACGCCGTCAAGCTCATGACCCCGCAGGCGAGGATCGCCGCGAAGGCAGCCGGCAGAGCCGTGGACGTCTCCGCGGATGACTTCGAGGGCTGAACGAGGTGACCGTTACGGCGCTGGTGCCGTCCAAACACGTCAAGGACAGATACTATCTTGAACTGGACGGCGGCACCGAGAAACTGACGATAACCATAAACCAGATAGCCGACTACAGTCTTTTCACCGGAAGGGAACTGACTGACGAAGAGATGGAGTCGCTCAGGAACGACGCTTCGCGCTCCGGCGCGAGGGCGAAAGCCCTGCGCATCCTGGGCGACCGCAATATGTCTGTCCGTGAGATTACGGACAGACTTGTTGCTAAAGGGACCGGAGAGGAGACCGCGGAGGAGACGGCCAGGTGGCTCGAGGACATAGGCGCGGTCAACGACGCGGAGTACGCTTCGCTCATAGTGCGTCACTATGCGGCGAAGGGCTACGGCCTCTCGCGCGTCAGGAACGAGCTTTACCGCCGCGGGATACCCAGGGAGCTCTGGGAAGACGCGCTTTCGGAACTGTCCGGGACGGAAGAGGCCGCTTACGCCCTTCTGCGCGCCCGCCTCGGCGGGGAGAAGCCAGACAGGGCAAGGCTCAAAAAAGCAACGGACGCGCTCTTCAGGCGCGGTTTTACCTGGGACGAGATAAAGAGCGCCGTTGAGCGCTATGAAAACGAGACAGGAGAAAGCTGATATTATGGCACAGAGGATAGGCTTCGTCTCGCTCGGATGTGCGAAGAACCTGGTGAACAGCGAGCAGATGATGTGCCTCCTGAGCGAGGCGGGATACGAGGTGACCGGGGATACTTCGGACGTCGACGCCGTCGTGGTGAACACGTGCGGCTTTATAGACAGCGCGAAATCCGAGGCTATCGACACGATACTCGGCCTTGCCGAGATAAAGGCGGAGGGCGGCATCGGGAAGATAATCGTCACAGGCTGCCTTGCCGAGAGATACAGGGACGAGATACTGAGCGAACTTCCGGAGGTCGACGCCGTAGCCGGAGTCGGCAGTTTTTTCGATATCACGGACGTGGTATCGCGGACGCTAGCGGGCGAACGCTTCTCAGTATACGGAGAGCTCGGACGCCCAGAACCCGAGACCGGACGCGTGCTCACAACGTCGCCGGTATGGGAGTATATAAAGATAGCCGAGGGATGCGACAACAGGTGCGCGTACTGCGTCATACCGGACCTTCGCGGACCGTTCCGGAGCCGCGCGGCGGAAGACATCGTTGCCGAGGCCGAGCAGCTCGCCGCGAACGGCATACGCGAGCTCATCGTCGTTGCACAGGACATAACCAGATACGGCACAGACCTGTACGGCAGGAAGATGCTGGCGCAGCTCCTCAGAGAGCTCTGCCGGATAGACGGCATACACTGGATAAGGCTCCACTACCTCTATCCTGACGAGATAGACGACGAACTGATCTCGGTCATAGCTGAGGAAAAGAAGATACTCAAGTACCTAGACATACCCATACAGCACATAAACGACGGCATCCTCGCCCGGATGAACAGACGGGGGACCGGCGGAGAGATAAGAGAGCTCTTTAAAAAACTGCGGGAGAGGATAGACGGTCTGGTGCTCAGGACGAGCCTTATCACCGGGCTGCCCGGAGAGGGAGAGGCGGAGTTCGAGGAGCTCTGCGGTTTCCTCCGTGAGGCGCGGATAGAGCGAGCCGGCGTGTTCCCGTATTCCCCAGAGGAGGGGACGCCCGCAGCCGCCATGGACCGGCCCGACGGGGAGACGGCCCAGCGCAGGGCGGAGCTAGTGATGGAACTGCAGTCCGGGATCATGGACGCGTATAACGAGAGCAGGGTGGGCAGCCTGACCGAGGTCCTGGCGGAGGGATTCGACGGGACGTACTGGTACGGACGAAGTTTCGCTGAATCGCCGGACATAGACGGCCGTATCCTGTTCACTGCCGGTGAAGACGAGGATCTCGACGGCTTCGTGCTCGTCGAGATCACGGGAGATATAGACGGAGAGCCCGTCGGAAAGTACGTCGGGCCCGCCGGAAACGACTGAGCACCGTAAGACTGGAGAATTTTATGCTGGATTTCAAACCTCTGGAGCTGGAACACATCGAACTGCTGAGGCAGTTCTTCAGCACATGCAGATGCCGTACCTGCGACTGCACCGTCGGGGGCACGTTCATGTGGCGGGATTATTACAATACGGAGTTTGCCCTGGAGGACGGGATCCTCTATCTCCGCGTCGAAATAGACGGCAGGACGGCTTTTACGGCGCCTCTGGGGTCGCAGGAACCGGAAGCGTACGGAAAGATACTGGAATACTGCGCAGAGAACGGCATTACGCCTGAGTTCTGCATGGTGTCGGAGCCCCGTCTGCCCGAACTTGAGGGGATACTGCCCGGATACGAGGCGTGGTCCGACAGGACGTGGAGCGATTATCTTTACGCCGCTGAGGATCTCCGCGAGATGGCCGGAAGAAAGTACAGCGCCCAGAGGAACCATATAAACAAATTCATGAGGGAGAAACCGGACTGGTCGTTCGAGACGGTCGGACCGGAGAATCTGACTGAGGCCAGGAGCTTCCTATCGGAATACGTGGGCGAGCACACCAAGGATTCGGAGACTTTGGTCGAGGGCGACAGGAAAGCGCTCGAGATCCTCGACAACTTCGATATCTACGGCCTGCCGGCGGGCATACTGCGGGCAGGGGGGAAGGTGATCGGCATCTCCATAGGCGAGATCGTCGGCGACACTCTCTTCATCCACACCGAAAAATCCGAGAAGGAACTCGCCGGCTCCTACCAGATGCTGGTCAGGGAGTTCGCCCGGGCTTTCGCCGGCGACGGCGTGGAGTTCATAAACCGCGAGGAGGACGACGGGGACGAGGGGCTCCGGAAGTCCAAGCTGTCATATCATCCTGTCCGGCTGCTTGCCAAATATGCCGTGCGGCCGGTGGAAGGCGCGCCGGGAGGAGAAGCGCAGGGATGAGCGGCAGGAGATCCATGATAAACGACCTGACCGAGGGGAACGTGGCGAGGCAGCTCCTCATATTCGCCTATCCTTTCGCCATTTCGAACGTCCTCCAGCTTGTATACAATCTGGTGGACATGATGGTCATCGGCAGGTTCGTTGGCAGCACGGGGCTCTCAGCCGTGGCTGTCGGCGGAGACGTCCTGAATCTTATGACACACATCTGTCTCGGCTTCACGACCGCGGGGCAGATAATGATAGCCCAATACGTAGGGCGGGGCGAAAGGGACAACGTGAGCCGCACCATCGGGACGATGTTCACTTCGGTATTCATCGGCGCCGTGGCGCTGGCCCTCATCTGCATACTGTTCGCCGACGGGATACTCGACGTCATGAATACCCCGGACGCCGCGCGGGCGCAGGCAAGGAGCTATATCCTCGTCTGCTTCACGGGCATGGTATTCATCTACGGGTACAACACCGTGAGCGCCATACTGCGCGGGATGGGGGACTCGAAGAGGCCGCTCATATTCATCGCCGCGGCGGCTGTATTGAACCTGTGCCTCGATCTGCTGTTCGTTGCGAAGTTCAAGATGGACGCCTTCGGCGCCGCGCTCGCAACTGTCATGGGACAGGCGGCTTCATTCATAGGGTCGCTCATATACCTGTACAGGCGGCGTTCCGCCTTCGGATTCGATTTCAAATTCTCCAGTTTCAGGATGACGGGAAGAATCTTCAGACCGATGCTGAAGCTGGGACTGCCGCTCGCGCTGCAGCACATATCCATATCCGTCTCGATGATGGTGGTCGCTGCGCTGGCCAATTCCTTCGGGGTGGTCGCGTCCGCCGTACACGGAGTGGGAGCCAAGCTCACGACGTCGACTTCGGCGTTCTCGAACGCTCTGGGCGCTTCCTCCGCGGCAATGATCGGCCAGAACGTCGGCGCCGGCAAGCTCGACAGGGTGCAGAAGATCCTCCGCACGGCTTACACGGTCACCATATCGGTATTCATCGTCATCGGCTCGGTCTTCCTGCTGTTCCCGAAAGGCGTTTTCGGCCTGTTCAGCAGTGATCCGGATATCCTCGCCTGGGCGCCCGTATACATGAAGCCGTGCGTCCTGTGCATGTTCTCGTTCGCGCTGATCGGGCCCGCGCTCTCGCTCGTGAACGGCGTAGGCGACGCGGGATTCAGCCTGTTCGTCGGGATCCTGGACGGCGTCGTGGCCAGGATAGGCCTGGCGGTGCTGTTCGGCATAGTTCTTGGCTACGGAGTGCAGGGGTTCTGGTACGGGAACGCATGCGCCGCGTACTTTACGGCGATACCCGCTATAATCTATCACCTGAGCGGTCACTGGAAACGGCGGAAACTGATCATAGGAGACAGAGAATAAGAAAAGCGCCTCTTCCGTAAAACCGGAAGAGGCGCTGATGTTTTGTCCTGAACTATTACTCTTTGCGCGGTCTGAGGTTCGCGATGAAGAGCGACGTGTTTATGACGAGCTCGACCACAGTCGCGCCAAGCAGTATGATCTCAGGCAGACTGTTCATGAAATCCGCCGCGCACATCGTGCACATGAATATGGCGAAGAGCGACGTGATGAGGACGAGCATGCGGTGGGATTTGCCGAAGGCGTATCCCGAGGCTATGAAGAAGGCGATTGCAGTCACCGCGAAGGCCACGCAGTGGTATGCGAAGCTGATGACCGTCGGATTCACCGAGTTGTCCCTGTAGAACACTATGAGCCAGACGCAGAAAAAGAGGGCCGGCGCGAGCGAGAACACTGCGAGCGCGCCGCTTTCCTTGCGGCGGTACGCGCCTACGGACATCACTATAAAGGCTATCGCGGTCAGCACGGCGAACACGAGGAACAGGAGCTGGAGCACGTTGAGTTCCCTGAAGGAGCCGTATCTGCCGTATATGAGCCAGCACGCGTAGATGAACGCCGCCGCGATGACTATGTTCGCGACGATGTTGAGGAGCCCTCCGGAGAACGCTTTCACATATTCGGGCTCGGACCTGTGTGTGCCGCCCAGGATGGAACCCAGCAGGATGCAGATGACGGCGGCCGCGGCCGCGAGGTACAGCAGCATCATTGCCGAATGTGCTCCGGGCACGGCAAGGCCGGCCGCGTCGAACGCGGTATCCAGTACTTCCTTTCTGAAGATGAAGTCTACCGCTCCGAGCGCAAGGGCGCATACGGGCGGAAGAAAAGCAAGTTTACGCATAATGCATCGCTCGGTTCAATCAGATTCTGTCCGCAGGCCGGGCCGTGCGGCACGTTGATTCTACATCAGACCGTCCGGTCAGTCAATGAGCCGGGACGGAAGACGTCATTTTTTCGGCATCGCGGCAGCCACGTCTTCTATGAGCGCTTTCCAGGCATCCTCATGCTCGACGTAGTACGGGGGGCATTTCATGCCGGTGGCGTCGT
>CAMZHU010000022.1 GCA_947306975.1 uncultured Clostridia bacterium
CCCCGCCGAGCGCATCTTCCGCTTCGGCAAGGAGGACAACTTCTGGGAGCACGGCTCCGGCCCCTGCGGCCCCTGCTCCGAGGTCTACTTCGACCGCGGCCCCGAGTACGGCTGCGGCAAGCCGGACTGCACGGTCGGCTGCGACTGTGACAGATACATCGAGATCTGGAACAACGTCTTCACCCAGTTCTATAACGACGGCCACGACAACTACACCGAACTTTCACAGAAGAACATAGACACCGGCATGGGTCTCGAGCGTCTCGCGGTCGTATGCCAGGGCGTCGACAGCCTCTTCGACGTCGACACCGTCATGAACATAACCAACAAGGTCTCCGAGATCACGGGAGCCAAATACGGCCAGACCCACGAGAAGGACGTTTCCCTCCGCGTCATCACCGACCACATCAGGAGCGCCACCTTCATGATAGGCGACGGCGTCCTTCCCTCCAACGAGGGCCGCGGATATGTCCTGCGCCGCCTTCTCAGGCGCGCTGCCCGTCACGGAAAGCTCCTCGGCGTCAACGAGCCCTTCCTCTACAAGGTCTGCGACATGGTGGTCCATGAGAACAGGGGCGCCTACCCCGACCTCGTTGCCAAGCAGGATTACATCACCCGCGTCATCAAGCTGGAGGAAGAGAACTTCTCCAGGACGATCGACGGCGGCATGAGCAAGGTGGCGGAACTGATCTCCGCCTGCAAGGAGAACGGCGGCACGGTCATCTCCGGAGCCGACGCGTTCCGTCTCTACGACACATACGGTTTCCCCCTCGACCTCACCAAGGACATGGTCGAGGAACAGGGCCTGACAGTAGATGAGCAGGGCTTTGCGGATCTCATGGAAGAGCAAAGGGAGCGCGCACGCGCAGCCCGCGGCGACATGAGCGAGGCCTGGCAGGGACTCGACCTCGGTCTCGACAACACTCCGACCTCCTTCACCGGATACGAAACGCTGAACGACAGCGGAAAGATCCTGGCGATCGTTTCGGACGGCGAACTGTGTTCGACTCTCCGCGAGGGCGACGAAGGTCTCATGGTCCTCGACAGGACCCCCTTCTACGCCGAGATGGGCGGCCAGGCCGCCGACCACGGCGCGATCAGGAAGGACGGCGCGGTATTCAGGGTCACCGACGTCCAGAAGGACAAGGCCGGCAAGTACCTGCACCACGGCACCGTGGAGAGCGGCGAGTTCTCCGTTGACGACACCGTCTGCACAGAGGTCTGCGCGGACCGCAGACACGCTATCATGCGCGCCCACTCCGCCACACACCTTCTCCAGGCAGCTCTCCGCCAGGTGCTCGGTGATCACGTGCAGCAGGCCGGTTCCCTCGTCGAGCCCGACCATCTCCGTTTCGACTTCACCCATTTCTCCGCCATGACCCAGGATGAGATCGACAGGGTCCAGGAGATAGTTAACGACAATATACTCGAAGGCGTACCCGTCGTCACCGAGGTCCTCCCCATAGAGGAGGCGCGCAAGAAGGGCGCCACCGCCCTCTTCGGCGAGAAGTACGGCGACACTGTGCGAGTGGTTGAGATGGGTGACGTTTCGATGGAATTCTGCGGAGGCACCCACCTCGACAACACGGCGAAGGCCGGCGCCTTCTGCATCATTTCCGAGTCCTCTATAGCTTCCGGCGTCAGAAGGATCGAAGCTTTCACCGGAAAGGAATCCCTCAAGCTCGCATCCCGCCGCCGCAGCATCATCGGCCGCGTGGCGGATATCATGAAGACCACCCCGCGCGAGCTCACCCACAGGGCCGAGAACTTAACTGCGGAGCTCCGCGAGCTTCGCCAGAACCTGAGCAAGATGAAAGACAGGCTCTTCTCCGGCGAAGTCGACAGGAGCCTCTTCACGGCAAAGATCGTGAAGGGCGCCAAAGTCATCACCGCCGTACGTTCGGATATAGACGCGAACGACCTGAGAAAACTCGGAGACTTCATCAAAGAACGCGATCCGGACAGCGTTGCCGTCCTTGCTTCCGTCGGGGAAGACAAGATCACTCTCCTTGCGGTCTGCGGCGCGAACTCCGTTGCCCGCGGCATGCACGCCGGCAAGCTCATCAAGGAGGTCAGCGCGGCCTGCGGCGGCTCCGGCGGCGGAAAGCCCGACTCAGCCATGGGCGGCGCCAAAGACGCTTCCAAACTCGACAGCGCTCTCGCAGCCGTCGAGGGATACGTAGCCGACAACATAAAGGACTGAAAGGAGCGCCGGAAAACATGGAAGACTGCCTCTTCTGCAAAATAGCTGCCGGTGAGATCCCCTCGTCGAAGGTATACGAAGACGAATCCGTGTTCGCTTTCCGCGACATAGCGCCCCAGGCGCCCGTGCACATCCTCGTGATACCCAAGACCCATTTCGCTTCCGCCGGTGAAGTCACCCCGGAGAACTCCGCCCTCGTCGCAAGATGCTTCGAGGCCATCGCGAAGATAGCCGTCCAGGAAAAGCTGGACAGCGGCTTCCGCGTTATTTCAAACTGCGGTCCGGATGCCGGGCAGACAGTGCCTCACATACACTTCCACATCCTCGCCGGCAAAAAGCTCGGCGAAAAAATGGTTTAATAATACTGCCGTTCCGCTGCCTTCTGTTCACGGCAGCGCGCGACCCGCTCATGGAGGATTATCATGAAGAACGACCCGAAAGTAGACGCTTTTTTCCAGATGATCGCTGATTTCAACAGGATCGACAAGGGCAGAGAGATGCAGGAGAATCTCAAAGGAGAACGATATCTCATGCTCTACCTTAAAAATCACGGCGGCACGGCTTCCCCGAGCGAGATCTGCTCGTCTCTAGGCGTGACAAACGCCCGTATCGCTGCGATAACCAAATCTCTCGAGCAGAAGGGATATATCGTCCGCATCCCGGACAAGGTCGACCGCCGCCGTATCGCCATCTCCATGACCGAGGCCGGCGCAGAGCGCGTCGAAAGAAGAGGCAAAGAACTGCATGCGTGGATAAAAGGAGTCTTCGAAGAACTCGGCGAGAAAGACACGGACGATCTGCTCCGTATCATGAAACGCTTCATCGAGATCATCGACAAGTAAGACCGGCGGTCCCATTCGTTTTCACTGCTTATTATTCGCGATGTCAGCTCCGTCTGAGGACGGGGTAGGAAAAGTATTTTCAAAAATCGGCAGACAGTGATGCCCGGGCGTTTTGAAAACGCGCCGGGCATTATGTGTATACGCCGGCCGAAAACGGTGTTTTTCCTGCATGACGTCTCTCTTGGCTCTTTACATCGCGGCACAACATATATTATAATAAACAGGCAATATCCCCTATATCGGACAATATATCGTTTCAGGAGGAACTATATATGGCAGTCAGACCTATCTTTACCGGCGCCGCCACGGCGCTGATCACGCCGACCACTCCTTCGGGCGTAGATTACGACGCGCTGGGGAAACTAATAGACTGGCAGATCGACCAGGGCATCGACGCGCTGGTCATAGCGGGCAGTACGGGCGAAGGCAAGACCCTCACCATCCCGGAGCACAAGGAAGTACTGCGTTTCAGCGCGGAGCGGATCGCAGGACGCGTACCCATGATAGCAGGCACGGGCTCCAACGAGACCAGCGTATCAATAAGCATGAGCCAGTACGCATGCGAGGTGGGCGCGGACGCGCTGCTCGTCGTCACACCTTATTACATTAAAGCGACGCAGAACGGCCTCGTGAAGATGTACAACATGATAGCGGACGCCGTCACGAAGCCCGTGATAATCTATAACGTCCCCAGCCGCACGGGCGTAAACGTGGAACCGGAGACCTACGCACGGCTGGCGGAGCACGAGAACATCGTAGGCATTAAAGAGGCCAACAGCGACATCTCCAAGATCGCCTCCACTGCGGCGCTCACCGACGGAAATCTCGTGATCTATTCCGGCAACGACGATCAGATCCTCCCCATCCTCTCTCTCGGAGGCAAGGGCGTCATCAGCGTCCTGAGCAACCTGCTCCCGGCCGAGACGTCCAGGATGTGCCACATGTATTTCGAGGGCGACACCGCCGGCGCGACGGCGCTCCAGCTGAGATATATCCCGCTCATCAGGGCTCTGTTCAGCGAAGTCAACCCCATCCCGGTCAAGGCCGCCATGGCCGCCATGGGCTGGTGCGAGAACTTCCTCCGCATGCCGCTCACCCCCATGGAGGACGTTCACAAGGGAAAACTCTTTGAGCTGATGCATGAAGAGGGCCTCATTTAAACAGATATCTCGTTAAATTGTCTGTTAAGGCGCCGCCCCGTTACGGCCTTTCCGGCCGGACGAAGCGGCGTCTTTCAGTTATGCCCGTCCGTGCCGGTTCATCGTTGACCCGTTATGAGCATTTATCACGGCGGGCGATTGTATTCATCCGTTTTCCATGGTATATTATTCCATATACTATTATGGTTGTTGAATATGTTTTGATCATCAGAACAGTTACGCGGCCGCTTTCTGATCCAGCCCGCAGTTTTCGCGTTGCCGGGTTGGCCGCCGCAAAAGGGAAAGGATGAAAAACCATGAGCAACGTCACGGTACTCGGCGTCGGCGATCTGATCCTCCAGGTCCCTGACATCGGAAAATACTTCGACCCCGCAAGAGATATCCTGCGCTCGGGCGACATCACGATCGGCCAGATCGAGACGCCGCACACCGACCGCGGCCACGTTTGCAACCCTGAGCCGCGTATGGTCCCGCCAGCGCCGCCCGAGAATCTGGACTGCCTGCCCGACGCAGGCTTCGATGTCTGCGGTTTCGGCGGCAACCATACCTTTGACCAGGGTTACTATGGAGTGATGGACACCCTGGATCGGCTGAAACAGAACGGCATCCTAACCTGCGGCGCAGGCGAGAACATAGAAGAGGCATGTAAACCTGCGCTCCTCGAACGGAAAGGCCAGAGATTTGCCGTGTTCCAGTACGACTGCATCGGTCCCGTACTCTCCTGGGCCTCTCCGATGAAAGCGGGCGCAGCTTTCGTGCGCGCTCTCACGATCTATGAGTCGGAGTTCTGCGAGCCTGCGGCAATGCCTGATTACGCCTGGACCGTGGTCGATCCCTGGTCCCTGCAGAACATGGTGAAGAACATCGAGGCCCATAAGGCTCAGGGCTACACATGCATCGTGTCCCTTCACATCGGCCGCATGTACGACAAACACGTTCTCCCCTACGAGATCGTCATAACTCATGCGGCGGTCGACGCAGGCGCAAGCATGGTCATCTGCCAGCACACTCACGAGTGCCGCGGAATATCCGTGTACAAAGGCGTGCCGATCTACCACAACCTCGGCAACTTCCTTACGCTAACGTCCATGATGAACTTCGACTCAAACTCGCCAGTCAAGGCGCAGTCCCTTTACAAGCCCTTTGAGTATCCAGGAGTCAATCCCGTCATGTGGAGCCGCAACACGACGGAAAAGAACCACGAGACCGGTATCCCCAATTACGTCTTCTCCAACTGCTCGCGCAACACGCTCATCGCAAAGGCCGTCTTCAGCGAAAACGGTCTGGTCGAAGCAGGCTTCATTCCCTGCTATATGAGCGACATAGGCGAGCCCACCCCTGTAAAGAGGGACGGCAAGGGCGCTGACGTACTTGAATGCTTCAGGGAACTCAACCGCATAGCGGAGCTGCCGGACGACATCTTCTCATGGAGCGAGAACGGCGACGAAGTCATGATCCGTCTGAAGTGACCGTCCTTCACTTTTATAACGATAAACGCCCCTTTGCCGGAGCATCCCGGCAAAGGGGCGTTCATTATTGTATCTGCTGTCTGGCGGCCCTCTCTTTTGCTTGCTCCTCACTGTATGACCATGTCGTCAGTTTTTTGGTGCTGAGAGCCTACGCTTTTCACAGCCTGTTTCAGGGACTCCATGTACTTCTTGGCTATATCCGGAAGCATGTCGTAATCCCTGTAAACGAATGCCGTGCACACGTCGAACTCGTGTTCTTTGAACGGGACCAGCGTACAGTTCGCAGGGTGCACCTCCTCGTAGAGAGCGTCGCGGCACAGCATGACTCCGGTGCCGTATTCTACAAGGTCGAAGAGATTCTCCACGTCGTCGCTCTCGAAGAACGTAGTAACTGAGAATCCGTATGTCTCGGTCACGCGGTTTATCGCCTCCAGATAAAACCTGCAGCCGGTGATCCCCATAAACCGCTCGTTCCTGAGCACCGCCAGAGAGATCGCCGGTTCCTTAGACAAAGGGTTGTCGTTGCACACCAGGAGCGACATGGGCTCAGGTTTGAGCACGGTGTACTCGAATTTCCCGTCCAGTATCCGTTCCGGTATCGTGACGATCCCGAATCGCCCCGCGTCCTCCCGGACGAATCTTTCAAGAGCGTCGTCTTTGAGCGCCTTCATGTCCAGCAGCACCGATCTGTCGTCCCTGAAGAAGTCGAACAGTACGTTCGGTGTGAGATTCCTTATGACGGCGGGGGTCACCGCGAGTGTTATGACGCTCTCGGAACTGCTTGAAGTGTAGCGGGCGATGGCTTCGCGGTACGACAGCACTATAGGATAAAACGTCGAGTAGAACCTATCCCCTTCCGCCGTCGGACGCACTCCGCTGACGGTCCTGATAAACAGTTTCCGCCCTATGTCATCTTCGAGACGCTTAAGGCTGTGGCTGACCGACTGCTGGGTAACAAACAGTTTTTCGGCGGCCTTCGTTATGTTACCGGCGTTATAGACCTCGATGAACAACTCTATCTGTTCAAATCTCGGCATTCTTTATATCTCCTCTAGACACGTGTGCTTACAACATTCCACAAATTGTATTTGTATTATATACACAGCAGATTTGATTGTCAACGACGCGCATATCGGTTACTTTAAAGATGTGACGGAAAACTTCGGCATTTTCTATAGTTTATACTGTTAATCTGCATGCTTATATGTTGGAAAAGCATAGCAGATTATTGCGAATTTTTTAAATCAGGCTTAATATAATGTATGTAGAATCGGGCGGAGCGTATGCGGTCCCGGACCGTTGTCACAACCCCGGTAAAGGGACTCGGTTTTATTAGGAGGTAATAATTTGGGCCGATATATACTTAAGAGACTTCTGATGGTCATACCAATCCTGATCGGCGTGACCCTGTTCATCTTCCTGACGCTGTCTCTGACCCCGGGCGATCCTGCAAAGCTCGCCATGGGCAACGACGCCACGGAAGAACAGCTTCAGGCCTTCCGCGAACAGAACGGACTGGATAAATCCCTGCCGGTCCAATACCTCACTTACATGGGAAAAGCCATTACCGGCGACTTCGGTAAATCGTTCATAACGAGGCAGACTGTCACCTCCATGATAGGTGCCAGGATCGGCAATACGCTCTTTCTCTCTTTCACCTCCATCGCTTTTACGATCATTGTCTCGCTGATAATGGGCGTTACTATGGCGGTCAAGCAAAACTCCCTGTATGACAACACGATGCGCGTCGTAACGATAATACTGACGTCGATGCCACAGTTCTGGCTGGCGATCATGATGATTTTGCTGTTCGCCGTCAAACTCCGCTGGCTCCCGTCCAGCGGTCTCGGCACCTTCAAGCAGGCCATCATCCCGATCATCTGCTGCGCCTGCTCCGGTATCACCATGTGCACCCGCACCACCCGTGCCTCCATGCTGGAAGTCATCAATCAGGACTACATCAGGACGGCGCGCGCAAAGGGTCTCAGGAGCAACGACATTATCTGGCGCCACGCCCTCAAGAACGCGCTGCTCCCGATGATCACAGTCTACGGCCGTATGGTCGCCTCCTGCTTCAACGGTTCAGTCGTCATAGAGTCCATCTTCGGCATCAACGGCATAGGAACGATGATGATGAACGCTCTCCGGCAGAAAGACATCCCGGCCATAATGGGCGGTATCATAATCTCCGCCTGCGTCATAACAGTGGTCAACCTGTTGACCGACCTTGCGTACGCATTCGTCGACCCGCGTATCCGTTCCCACTACAGGAGGGCCACCGGGAAGAAGAAAACGGTCAGAAATACACCTAAAGAAGGGGCGGTGACCGCGTGATGGAAAACAGCACTGCAGCAAACGGCAGCCGGTCCGAATATAAAAAGCATTCACTCTGGACGGATGTATGGATCCGTCTCCGGAAGAACACCATTGCTGTCATAGCGATAATAGTTTTCCTCTGCATACTCTTCGTATGCCTTGCAGCGCCCCTTATCTACGATTACGATGCGGATATAGTCCAGCCGGATATCTCCAGACAGATGCAGCCTCCTTCAAAAGAGCACATCCTGGGATGTGACGAGATCGGCCGCGATATCCTGGCACGCATCATATGGGGCGGACGCATCACGATCATCGTCAGCTTCTGCGCTCTCGGTATCGCGTTCATCATCGGCATAGTGCTCGGCACGGTGGCCGCTTTCTACGGCGGCTGGGCAGAAACTATAATAATGAGGATAATCGATATCATCATGTCGGTCCCATCGGTATTGCTGATGATAACTCTGGCAACGCTGATCAAGCCTTCGATACCGAACCTCACTTTCGTCGTGGCGTTCGGCCTCATCCCCAACCAGGCGCGAATAATCCGCGGTCAGGTGCTTCAGGTCATCGATCAGGAGTACATAAAGGCCGCGCGCGTGCAGGGCGCCAGCGACTTCAGGATCATCGTGAACCACATACTCCCCAACGCGATAAGCCCCATCATAACGACCACGATCCTCGACATCGCGTACGCCGTCATGACCATCAGCACACTGAGCTTCCTCGGGCTCGGCGTTCAGCAGCCCAACCCGGAATGGGGCACGATGCTCAACAGCGGCAGACAGTATCTCCGCCAGGCCTGGCATATGTCGACCTTCCCGGGCATCGCGCTCACCATTACTCTCATGGCCCTTACGCTCATCGGCGACGGCCTGCGTGATGCGCTCGACCCCAGAATGAAGAGGTAACGCCATGAACGATAAAATGAACGAAACCTTAAACGCTCCCGAAGCTAAAGCCGAAGAAACTGCCGGAATGGCGGCTGGAAAGACTGCTGACGGAAGCGAAAACCTTCTGGATGTCAGAGACCTCACAGTCGAGTTCCATACCGACAGCGGTATAGTCCAGGCCATAAACGGCCTCACTTTCTCCCTCACGACCACCGCGCTTGCCATAATGGGCCTAATAAACTGCCCTCCCGGTTTCTACAAGTCCGGCGAGATCATCTACAAGGGCAAGGACCTCATGAAGATATCAGAGTCCGAGTATCTGAAGATACGCGGCCGTGAGATCTCAATGATATTCCAGGATCCGATGACTGCGCTGAACCCCGTCATGCCCGTCATAGATCAGATATCCGAGGTAATAAAGAACCACAAGCACATCAGCGCCAAGGAGGCCCGCGAAGAGGCCATCGAGATGCTGAAAGTCGTCCGTATACCGCCCGAGCGCGCCGACGAGTACCCGCACCAGTTCTCCGGCGGCATGCGCCAGCGCATAGTCATTGCTATCGCACTGGCCTGCAACCCGAACCTGCTCATCGCCGACGAGCCCACAACGGCTCTCGACGTCACCATCCAGGCCCAAGTGCTTGAGATGATGCGTGAACTCAAGGACAATTTCAATACGTCCATGATCATGATAACCCATGATTTCGGCGTCGTTGCGGAGACCTGCGACAAGGTAGCGATCGTCTACGCAGGCGAGGTGCTCGAAGCGGGCACGAAACGGGATATCTTCAAAAACCCGTGCCATCCGTACACCGTCGGCCTGTTCGGCGCCATACCGAATCTGAACGAGGATACCGAGTTCCTGTATCAGATAGAAGGTCTGATGCCCGACCCGATGGATCTTCCCAAGGGCTGCCCCTTCGCGCCGCGCTGCAGCTGCGCAAAGGACATCTGCCACGTCGAGAAACCGTGCGTTTCAAGACTTCCCGGTGAAGACCACGTGGTAAAGTGTCACAAGTATACAGGATCGGACGAGAACGCTGAAATAGTGAATGAGGAGTGGCGAGATGAGTGAGCATCCTTATCTTGAAGTAAGACATCTCAAAAAGTATTTCATGACGCCCAACGGCCCTCTTCACGCCGTGGACGATGTGAACTTTACCCTTGAAAAGGGACGTACGATCGGTCTCGTAGGCGAGTCAGGCTGCGGAAAAAGCACTCTAGGCCACATGATCGCGAGACTTCTCGACGCAACAGACGGCGAGATCCTGCTGGAAGGCGACGATATCCTCAAGTACAAGGGCCGCAAACTGAAGGATCTGAGGAGAAGGATCCAGATAATCTTCCAGGATCCCTTCTCCTCCCTCAATCCGAGGAAAACCGTCTACAACACCATCGCCGAGCCCATAATCATCCAGAAGATGTACAAGAGCAAAAAAGAGATCGAAGACCGAGTATTCGAGATCATGGAACTCGTCGGCCTGGCAGAGCGCTACGTAAACGTATACCCGCATGAACTGGACGGCGGAAGACGGCAGCGCGTCGGCATCGCCCGCGCGCTTGCGCTCAACCCGGAGCTCATCGTCTGCGACGAGCCTGTATCCGCCCTGGACGTCAGCATCCAGGCCCAGATTTTGAACCTGCTCAAGCGTCTCCAGCAGCAGTTCGGATACACCTACATCTTCATAACCCACGACCTGAGCGTCGTCAAACACTTCGCCCAGGATGTCCTTGTCATGTATCTCGGTCAGTTGGTCGAGCAGGCGCCTGTAAAGGAGCTGTTCGCTCATCCGCGTCATCCTTACACCCAGGGTCTCCTCTCGGCCATCCCGTCTACGGATATAGACAACGTCAAGGAGCGCATCATCCTCAAGGGCGAGATAACCTCACCGATCAATCCCCCGGACGAGTGCCGTTTCGCCGCCAGGTGCGAATACGTCAGCGACGCATGCAGACAGAAAGCTCCACAGCTCCAGCTGCTCGGTGAAGATCATCTGGTGAGTTGCTTCTCCCCTCTTGACTGATCCCACAGTTTCCCCCGCGTGATTTTGGCGGGTCACCCGCCTTGATCATAGAGAACAAGTAAACACTGGAAACTCTATAATTCAAAAGAAGGAGATAATGTAATGAAAAGAGCCATTCTCATCCTGTTGGTCATCGTGATGCTCTTCAGCGTCGCTGCCTGCGGCGGCGGCAAAAGCGACAGCAAGGACAAAGTCGAGATCACAGTCGCCAACAACAGACTCCCCAACAGCCTCGATCCTCTGACCGAGGACGCAGCCCACAGCTATTCTATTACCCACCAGATCTATGACAGACTGGTATCCTTCGGTCTGCAGGACAACGCGTGGCAGCCTGCTGTCGCGAAGTCCTGGAAACAGGTCGATGCTACCACCTGGACCTTCGACATCAACCTTGATTACAAGTTCCAGAACGGTAAGCAGCTCACCATGGACGACGTCATGTACTCCTTTGAGCGTCTGAAAGACGTGCCGAAGCAGGCCGACGCTGCCGCTTCCATTGCGGATATCTCCTACGAAGGCACCACTCTGACGATCAAATTCACAGACGCCAGCCTTACTTCTCCCTCCCGTCTTCTTGCTAACGTCGTTATCATCAACAAGGAATACGTTGAGAACGGCGGAGACGACGCCATTTACATCAATCCTATAGGAACCGGCCCGTATAAGAAGACTGAGTTCACCCCCGGTGCTACCGCGACGATCGAAACTTGGGACGGCTACCCGTTCGAGAAGCCTCAGATCGACATCATCCACTTCAGAGCTATCGAAGAGTCCTCCACCAGGTATGTCGCCCTTGAGACCGGCGAAGTACAGTTCATAGGCTTCATCAACGCGACCGAGTATGATCTCGCCAAGGAGAACCCCGATCTCGAAGTCGGCAACGCGAACTCCAGAAGATGCTGGAGCCTTGTATTCAACTGCGAGACCGGCCCGTTCGTGGATAATGTAAACCTGCGCAAAGGCATCTGCTACGCCATCGACAGAGACAGCTGGATCCAGCTTGCCGGCGGCCAGAGAGTAGCTCAGACCAGCATGCTCTTCAACGGCTATCCGGATCTCTATGCAGAATCCGACAAAGTGCCCGGCTATGACCTCGACAAGGCTAAGGAGCTCCTCGAGGGCGAAGGCATCAACCCCAACAACAGACTAGCAGTCAACCTCATCTGCGTTGAAGGCGACCCCGGCCTTGACATGCTCGCGGCCACCCTGTACCAGCTCGGCGTTGACCTTAACATCAACATCCTCGAGCACAGCGTATACCTCCAGAAAGAGGGCGCCGGTGAGTTCGACATGGCGTTCATACCTCAGGCAAACCGCGCCAACCACCCGCTGAACGACCTCGACCGTTTCGACAGCAGACTTATCGGCACCAGAGACCTTGCCCGCTACACCAACCCCAGGTGCGATGAGCTCATTGACAAGATGCGTGTCGAGAGCGACTCTGCCAAGATCAAGGAGATGGCAAAGGAACTCAACGATATCGCTGCTGAAGACTGCCCGTGGCCTGCTCTCTATCTCAGCCCGATGCTCTTCGCTTTCGCAAAGGGCCTCTCCGGCGTGACCGTCGACGGCTTCCAGACCCAGAACTATCGCAACGCTACCTACAACCCCTGACGTCAGGCTCTGACTCGGGTTTCCGGCAATGCCTGTTTATGAAAAATGAATAAGGCTTAAACCGGTCTGTAAAAGCAACGGATCCCGGCGCGGCGCGAAGACCGCGCCGGGATCTTTCGTAACACCTTATCTTGACACTCAGGAGGCAGAACTAATGACCCGTAAGTTCCCTCATCTATGCAGCCCGCTGCAGCTTGGAAACGTTACTCTGAGGAACCGCATGGGCTCTGCGCCCATGGGCGGCGTGGACATAACGCCTGACGGCGGCATCGGGCCGAAGAGCACCTCTTTCTTCGAGCACAGGGCTGCCGGCGGAGCGGCCGTCGTGACCGTCAGTGAGGTCGTCGTCGACCCCAAGACCGATGCGTCCGCGAACTACCGCCTCGCCGAGAACCCTCTGGGGCTCCTCAGCAGCTTCACCTACACTGCAGACGCCATAAGAAGGCACGGAGCCGTCCCGAACATGGAACTCTCACACGGCGGCATCTACGGTTCCGTATGGAACGAAGTATCCCGCAACGCGGTCAAATACGGTCCCAGTGGAATGAAGGTTCCCGGCGAACCCGAGATCATCGAGTTCTCTAAAGAGCAGATAAAGGACGTCGTCGCCGCTTACGGCAGGACAGCCGCCCTCGCAAAGCGCGTTGGCTTCGAGATGGTCATGATCCACGGCGGCCACGGCTGGCTCATAAACCAGTTCCTGTCACCGTCCATAAACCACCGCACCGACGAATACGGCGGAAGCATAGAGAACCGCTGCCGGTTCGCGCTCGAGGTCATCGAGAGCGTCCGCAACGCAGTAGGCAAGGATTTCCCGATAGAGTTCCGAATGAGCGGATTCGAAGCCATGGCAGATGGATACCAGTTCGACACCGGACTCGAGATCGCCAAAGCCATCGCTCCGTACGTGAACCTGATCCACGTTTCAGCGGGTTCGCATCATATCGGTTTCTGGATCACCCACCCCTCTGCATTCCAGCCACATGGCGTCAACGTCAGAATGGCGGCAGAGATAAAGAAGGCCACCAACACACCGGTGGCTACTGTCGGCGGTATATACGACCCGGTCCAGATGGAGGATATCATAGCCTCCGGAAAAGCCGACGTGCTGTATATGGCCCACGCTGTCGCTGCAGATCCGTACTTTCCAAGGAAGATCATGGAGAACCGCGAGGAGGATATAATCCCCTGCCTGCGCTGCTATGCCTGCAACTCAGAGCGTGCCGTCACCACGACGCGCCGCTGCGCGGTCAACCCCATGTTCGGACGTGAATACGAGGGATTCGAAGTGACTCCCGCTCCCGTATCCAAAAAGGTAGTCGTCGTCGGCGGAGGCCCCGCCGGCCTGCGCGCCGCTCTTACGGCAGCCCAGCGCGGCCACAAAGTCATTCTGTGCGAGAAGGCTGACCGTCTCGGCGGCATAACCGTCTGCGAGGAGGGCGTTCCCTTCAAGGAGGCCATGTACGATTATCCGAAGACCATGGAGCATCTCCTCCGCAAGGAAGGCGTCGAGATCCGCCTCAGCACGGACGCGACTCCCGAATACGTTGCGAAGGAAAACGCGGACGCCGCCATCATAGCTCTGGGTTCGGATACCATAATCCCGCCCATCCCCGGCGTCGACGGAAAGAACGTCATCGCCGTCACCGACAAGCAGAACCACCATGACGAGATCGGTCAGAAAGTCGCCGTTCTCGGCGGCGGCGTTGCCGGTGTCGAGGAAGCCATACACCTCCGAGACTGCGGTAAGGATGTCGTTCTGATCGAAATGCGGGGCGCTCTTGCCTCTGACGCGGCGCATCTTTACCGCGAGGTCCTTATGGACCAGCTGGAAAAGCGGCCTGAGATCGGCGTTCATCTCAACTGCACCGGCTCCCGTATTACAGGAGAAGGACTGTACGCCAAAGATCCCGACGGCAATGAAGTCTTCTTCCCGGCTGATACGGTCATACTTGCTACGGGACAGCGTGCCCGCAGGAACGAGGCCGTTACCTACGCAGACGCGGCGCCCAGAGTATTCTGGGTCGGCGACTGCACCCAGGCAAAGACGATCGTCCAGGCGACATACCAGGGGCATCACGCCGCTCTGGACGTCTGATATCCTCTATACAGTTCCATTTTTCAAACAGAGACCGCGCGGAGTTATGATCCTCCGCGCGGTCTTTGTTTCTCTGGCGTCATGCTTTACGGCCTGAAGCCTATAACCGTCCTTGGTCTCGCCGTCTGCTGTACCCGTGGCTCCGTGAAGTCATTATCCGTGAGGATGCGCTCTCCGACGGGAAAAGCGTTCATGTCGCCGCAGGCTCTGGCCGCGTAACAGAGGATAGCATTCTCTGCTAGATTGCGGCAGAAACGTCCGTTTCCCGTCTCCTCTCCTCCCTGTGCTCCCCTGCATATGGACAGTATCCTCACTTTCCCTTCTTCACTTACTTCAAAACCTCTTTTACGTGCTTCCATCTCCGTTATCTGCGCCATCTCATCGGCAGTATAATCGGGGAATCTGACCGTGAACGGGACACGTGACCTCAGTCCAGGATTGAGGGTGAAGAGCTCCTCCATCTCATCCGGATACCCCGCGAATATGACTATCGGGTCGCCCGGAGACCGCTCCATCTCCTGGACTATGGCGGACAGCGCCTCGTCGCCGTAGCCACCGCGGCCGTCAGCGAGCGAATATGCCTCGTCGATGAACAGGAGCCGTCCTTTCGCCCGTTCGAAGACGTCCCTGACCTTTCCGGCTGTCTGACCGACGTACCCCGCGACGAGATCGGCGCGCCCCACCTCGAGCGGTTCCTGACTCGACAGGATGCCCATGTCCCTGAGAATGCCGGCGAGCGCCCTCGCGGCTGTCGTCTTTGCCGTACCGGGGTTGCCGACGAACTCCATGTTGAGCACGATCGGAACGTTCTCTTCCCCGCTCTCTGCCATCGCGCGCTTCATCATCGCGAATGCCGCGATTCGCCTGACCTGTTCCTTTATCTCATGAAGGCCGACCATGCTCTCAAGTATCTCCATACCGCTCTCTTTCTCCGGCTCCGCTCTCTCCTGGTGTCTGCGGGCAGCGCAGAGCTTCCGGGATATCTCCGCGATACTTTTATTTCCGAGGTTACGTATCTTTCTGAGATCATCTTCATTCATCTCCAGGAGCTGTTCCACGCTGCCGATGCCCGCGCGTTTCAAACAGTTGTATGACCGCAGACTGAGGTCGAGCTCTTCGATCGGCGTAAAATCTCCGGTATCCGTACCGATGAAGACACCGATCTCTTCCTCATCCTTTTCTTTGTGACTCTCCTCAGCCGTGAACATGAGTTCATACAGAAGCCCGCTGACGGCGTCTCTGATGACGGCCGGCGTTATCTGATGCGGCGGTATATCCGCCGTTATCTCTTCGAGCACAGCTGAGGGGACGGCATCAGAAAGAGCGGTTCTCATGCGCAGCGTCACAGATTCCTCCAGGCTCATGAACAGCGAACCGCTCCAACCGCCGTCTTCATCTATCCCCGCGCAAATCCTTATGACTGCGCCGCTACCCCTGAGCATATCCGCCACTTCCCTGAAACCGCCATCCGGTGGAACGATATCTGCTGGTCCCGGATCTTCTCTGTCATTTTCCCGGACCGGACAGAGCGAATATACCTTCCTCTCCCCGCCGAACAGGCTCAGCAGGGACGCACAGGGCTGCTCTTCCGTTTTCGCGCAGTTTTGGAATACCCATCTCATATCCTCTGCCGTCACCCCGGCCGCGTCCGTGAACGACAGGACGGAAGTCCCGCCGTTTTTCTCATAGGATATCTGCAGTCCGAGGCGGCCTATACCGAGCATGCGTGCCGCGCGGCAGAACCGTCCTCCCGCCGTATACGCATCGACTCGGCGGATGTGGTCTCCCATGAACGTCAGCCGGGCAGCGCTGTGTATCGTAAATCCATTTGATTCCTTAATCATATGCTGTACCTCGCTTTCTTTATGATACCGTACTTTCATACTGACGCCGCGGACTTCTCCCGCCGTCCCCTTGGCGCGCTCTCCGCTCTTCGCGGGTCCCGGCGCGCTTCCCCGGGTCTATGCGGAAGGGTATCCGCGGATGAAGTTTTCAAAGTGCCGGTCCGCGGCACAGCAAAAAAGCCGGTGCCCGGACAGTCGGAAAAGGGCAGACTCCTCCCGGAGCCTCCTTTTCTTCCTGTCAGAGCATCGGCCCTGATCGTTCCTTATCCTGTTTTAGAAAGTTTGTACGTCGCTGATAAAGGAATACAAAAAGCCTTGAAATTCAAGGCTTTTTGTATTTGGTGGAGATGAGGGGGATCGAACCCCTTACCTCTTGAATGCCATTCAAGCGC
>CAMZHU010000023.1 GCA_947306975.1 uncultured Clostridia bacterium
CACTGCCCGAAGTGCGGTTTCGCGTCGCCCGACGCGGATTATCTCGCCCACGACGTGGACACCTCAGCCATGACGATGACCGTCACCGACAAAGGCGGCAGCGGACAGTACCGTCTCGTCTCCGACAGCGTATTCAATATATATAATATGACAGCCGCCATCGCCGTCCTCCGCGAGTTCGGCATGAGCCACGAGGAGCTGACGGAGGCTTTCACACACGTATCCGTAGTCAGCACCCGCTACGATGAGGAGGACGCCGGAAACGTCCGGATCATCATGCAGATGTCCAAGGACAAGAATTCTCTGGCAGGCTCCAGGGCGTTCGACTACATCTCATCGAAGCCCGGTGACAAGGAGCTCATCCTCATGATGAACTGCCTGCACGACCAGCAGTCCTGGTCCGAGAACATATCCTGGCTGTACGACTGCGATTTCGAATTCCTCAACAAACCGAATATCAAGCGCATAGTCTGCACCGGTCCCAGGGCAAAGGATTACGTCCTCCGCCTGCAGCTGGCAGGTTTCCCGGCCGAGCGCATCCTCTGTACGGAAAAGGAGCTCGATGCGCCGTCGCTCCTTGAATACACCCCCGGCGAGAGCGTCGTCGTCTTCTACGGAACCGACGCGCTCGACCTCGTAGCCGCCGTGCGCGAGGAGACCAGAAAACAGGCGGAAAGGCGGGCTGCAAAATGAAGATAGAACTTCTTTACCCCGAGGTCTGCTGCCTCTACGGCGATCTCATGAACGCCGAATACCTGTCCCGCTGTATCGACGGGGCTGAACTCGTCAGAACGCCTCTCGGCGAAAAGCCGCTGATCCTGTCCGGAGACGCGGATGCGGCCTTTCTCTGCTCCATGCCTGAGTACGCCCAGATACTCGTGAGAGACGAGTTCCGCCGTATGGCCCCGGATCTCGACTCAGCGATAACCCGCGGCGCGCTGTTTATCGCAACGGGCAACGCTCCCGAAGTCTTCTATGAGTATATAGAGGACTCTGACGGAACGCGCACAGATATGCTGGGCATGTTCCCGCTCCACGCAAAACGCGACCTCATAAACAGATACAACAGCCTCTACCTCGGCAAGTTCGGCGATGACATCGACATCGTCGGCTTCAAGAGCCAGTTCTGCCATATATACGGCGAAAAGGTCGATCCCCTGTTCCATACCGTACGCGGCGCAGGCCTCAACCCCGACGAGATGGACGAGGGCTTCCGTGTGAACAACTTCATGGGCACCGCCGTTCTGGGCCCGCTCGCCGTACTCAACCCCCCGTTCACGAGATATCTGCTCGGTCTGCTGGGCATTGAAGAGCCGAAACTGTTCTGCGAAAAGGCAGCCCTCGACGCGTACGACCTGCGCCTGAAGGAGTTCTCCGAGCCGGACCGCGGCTTCTCATACTGATATGGAGTTCCTGAAGACCGGCACCGGCGTCGCTGTCACGGGCGTCTGTGATTTCGACCTGCCGCGTATCTTCGAGTGCGGTCAGTGCTTCCGCTGGGACCCGGATGAAAACGGCGTCTACACCGGCGTCGCCTTCGGCCGCGCGGCAAAGATAGAAAAACACGGTGACGACATCCTGATCACCTGTACCGGAGACGATTTCGAAAACATCTGGCGCGGTTATTTCGATCTGGATCTGGATTATGCCGGGATAAGGCGCTCACTCTGCATAAACGACTATATGTGCGCCGCGGCCGAATTCGGCGCGGGCATCCGCATACTCAGACAGGACCCATGGGAGGCGCTCTGTTCCTTCATCATCTCCCAGTGCAACAATATCCCACGCATAAAAAAGATCATCGAGACTCTCTGCGGTCTGTACGGCAGCCGGTTCTCCGCTCTCGGCGGCGAGTTCTACGCTTTTCCGGATGCGGAGACGCTGGCCTCCCTTTCTCCGGACGATCTCGCTCCCCTGCGGTGCGGCTACCGCGCTCCGTATATAATCGACGCGGCGCGGGCAGTCAGCGAGGGCCGGATTGATCTCTGCTCGCTGTCAAAAGGCGATCCCGAGACTGCTCTGAAGTCTCTGAAAACACTGAACGGCGTCGGCGACAAGGTGGCAAACTGCGCTGTCCTCTTCGGGCTCCACATGCTCGACGCGTTCCCCGTCGACGTCTGGATGAAGCGGGCGATAAGCAACCACTGCGGCCCGGATTTCGATCCTTCCGTTTTCTCCCCGTATGCCGGGATAGCGCAGCAGTACATGTTCTACTACGAACGGAGCGGAGCCTCCGACTAATATTTGACCCCGGAAGTGAGTGATCATCCGAATGCGCCTGTTCGTCCGTGACCGACGGCTGTATACGTCCTTCTTTTCCCTGCTCTTCATAACGGCTGCGCAGATGCTCATCTCCCTGGGCGTCAATCTTGCAGACAACATAATGCTCGGGCGTTACAACGAGTTCGCGCTCTCAGGCGCGGCTATCGTCAACCAGGTGCAGTTCCTCGTCCAGATGGTCTCAACCGGCGTCGCTACAGGCGTCACCGTTCTCGGGTCGCAGTACTGGGGCAAGCGGGAGATCGATCCGATCAAGCGAATAATATCCTTCGGCATGAAGCTCGCTCTTGCCGTCGGCATCTTGTTCTGCCTTGTAACGCGGCTCTTCCCCTCGTCGGTCCTCCGTCTTCTGACCAATCAGGAGCCAGTCCTCGAGCAGGGGATCATCTATCTCCGGATAATGTGCTGGACATACATTATTTACGCTGTTTCGAACACGCTGGTCATGTCTCTGCGAAGCGTCGAGACCGCGTTCATAGGCACGTTCATGTCGATCGTGGCGATGGTCGTCAACATCTTTCTCAACTACTGCCTCATATTCGGCAATCTGGGCTTTCCCGAGCTCGGAGTCAGCGGCGCTGCGCTCGCGACCCTGGCGAGCCGCGCAGTCGAGCTCGTGATCATCTTCGTGTATGTCCTCTTCATCGACAAAAAGCTGCATCTCAGGCTGAAAGACATCTTTGGCTGGGATATGACTTACGCAGGAAAGTACATGCGGGTATCCCTGCCTGTCCTGTGCAGCACGTCGCTGTGGGGCGTGGCCCAGGCGGCGCAGACCTCGATCCTCGGTCATATAGACGCCGTGGCGATAGCGGCCAACAGTATCGCCTCCGTTGTGTTCCAGTTCACTGCCATCCTCGTCAACTGCTCGGCAGGCGCGGCATGCGTCGTCATCGGCAAGACCATCGGCGAGGGCAGGCGCGAGTCCATAAAGCCGTATTCTCTTACGATACAGATGCTCTTTATTATCATCGGCGTCTTTTCTTCCGTTCTTCTGTATTTCCTGCGGGTACCGCTTCTCAGTTTCTACAGCGTTTCCGGCGAGACGTACGATCTGGCAAATAAATTCCTGCTCATACTGTGCGTAACGCTCATCGGCACGGCATATGAGTTCCCGACCGCCTCAGGCATAATACAGGGCGGCGGCGATACTCGCTATGTATTCCTTGTCGAGACCATTTTCATGTGGGGTTTCGTTATACCGTCATCCGCGCTGTCCGCGTTCGTGTTCCATTTTCCGCCCGTCGTCACTTTCATGTTCCTGAAAAGCGACCAGATCCTGAAATGCCTGCCGAACGCGATCCGCTGCAACAGGTATAAATGGGTGCGCGACCTGACCCGGAACGAAGCCGGTGCGGCAGCGGAAAAATAAAATAAGGATATCCGCCGTATTCCGTTGACACAAACGGAAAAATATGGCATAATCTCCAAAATACATTCTGAAGACTAAAAAAGGAGTTGTTTACGAATGGCCTATATCTTCCCTGAACCGTCACGTACTTTCAGTGAATTCCTGCTCGTTCCCGCCTATTCGGATCCGAACTGCACACCGGCTAACGTCTCTCTGCGTACGCCTCTGGTGAAGTACCGCCGCGGCGAGGAACCCGCTCTGCATATGAATATACCGATGACCTCCGCCATCATGCAGGCCGTGTCGGACGACAGGCTGGCCGTAGCTTTGGCAAAGGAGGGCGGCGTATCGTTCATATTCGGCTCTCAGACGATAGAAAGCCAGGCGGCCATGGTAGCGAGGGCAAAGTCCTATAAGGCCGGCTTCGTCGTGAGCGACTCCAACATCTCCCCCGACGCTACTCTGCGCGACATTCTGGCGCTCAAGGAGAAGACCGGGCACTCCACCGTCCCCGTGACCGAGGACGGGACCTGCTCCGGAAAGCTCGTCGGCATCGTCACTTCCCGCGACTACCGCGTCTCCCGTATGACCGGAGACGAGAAAGTCCGCGAGTTCATGACCCCCATAGAGAAGCTCGTTACAGCTCCGGCGAGGACGACCCTCAAGGAGGCCAACGACATCATCTGGGATCACAAGCTCAACGCCCTGCCCATAATCGACGATGAGGGCAAGCTCATGTACATGGTCTTCCGCAAGGACTACGAGAGCCACAAGGAAAACCCCCTCGAGCTTCTCGACCAGCACAAGAAATACGTGGTCGGTGCAGGCATCAACACCCGTGACTACGCCGAACGCGTCCCCGCTCTCATAGACGCTGGCGCCGACGTCCTCTGCATCGATTCCTCAGAGGGCTTTTCAGAATGGCAGCGCCTCACCATCAAATGGATCCGCGATAACTACGGCGACACCGTTAAGGTCGGAGCCGGCAACGTGGTCGACGCCGAGGGTTTCCGTTTCCTCGCCGAGTGCGGCGCCGATTTCGTAAAGGTCGGAATAGGCGGCGGCTCCATCTGCATCACCCGCGAACAGAAGGGCATCGGCCGCGGCCAGGCCACCGCCCTCATAGACGTCTGCGCTGAACGCGACAGATATTTCGAAGAGACCGGCTGGTACGTGCCCGTCTGCTCCGACGGCGGCATCGTACACGACTATCACGTGACCCTTGCTCTCGCCATGGGCGCAGACTTCCTGATGCTGGGCCGCTACTTCGCCCGTTTCGACGAAGCTCCCGGCAACCGCGTCTCTGTCGGAGGCAACTATATGAAGGAATACTGGGGCGAAGGTTCTGCCCGCGCCCGCAACTGGCAGCGCTACGATCTCGGCGGAGAAGGCAAGCTCTCATTCGAGGAGGGCGTCGACTCCTACGTCCCCTACGCCGGAAGTCTGAAGGACAACGTCGGAATGACGCTCAGCAAAGTGCGTTCCACCATGTGCAACTGCGGCGCAATAACGATCCCCGAACTGCAGAAGAAAGCAAAGCTTACCCTCGTCTCCGCCACCTCGATAATCGAGGGCGGCGCCCACGACGTCGTGCTCAAGGAGAGCCAGATCCCGACAAAGTAACGATTCCTGAACCGCGGCGCGGAGATATCCTGTCTTCCGCGCCGCTTATCTATTTCTGATTCCGGAGGCGTATAACATGGACGACAACATCCTCACGCTGAAACGCTGGATCGACGAAAGCTCGAACATCGTGTTCTTCGGCGGAGCTGGCGTTTCCACCGAGAGCGGGATACCGGATTTCCGCAGTGTTGACGGGCTCTACCACCAGAAGTTCGACTATCCGCCCGAGACGATCCTCAGCGGCTCGTTCTTCGAGACGCATACCGAAGAGTTCTACCGCTTCTACAGGGACAAGATGCTCATCTCCGGCGTGAAACCGAACCGCGCCCATATCCGTCTCGCAGAACTCGAGGCAGCGGGAAAACTCAAAGCCGTCATCACGCAGAACATAGACGGCCTGCACCAGCTCGCAGGTAGCAAAAACGTTCTGGAACTGCACGGTTCCACCCTGCGGAACCACTGCGTCAGATGCGGAAAGGCATACGGCATCGAGGCGATCACCTCCTGCGAGGGCGTGCCTAAATGCACATGCGGCGGTACGATAAAGCCCGACGTCGTGCTCTACGGCGAATGCCTTGACGAGGACGTTATCGAAGCTTCCGTTAAAGCGATAAGAAACGCGGAGATGCTCATAATAGGCGGAACGTCGCTCGTAGTATACCCCGCCGCCGGACTCGTGGACTACTACCGCGGGCACAGGCTCGTGCTCATAAACCGCGACCCGACCGGTTACGATTCCGCTGCGGATCTGCTCATCACCGGAAAGATCGGCGAAGTATTCGCCTGTGTCTGACGAAACACACGAACACATCAGAACATATCAAAAGCCTTCCCGCACACGCGGGAAGGCTTTTGTTTTTCCTGTTTTCAGAGTACGGACGTCAGAGGCTTTTTCATGTACGTCCCGCCCTCTTCCTCGCGGAAAGCTAGGTAACCGGCCTTTTCATAAAGGCGCACGGCGGCATGATTGTCCGCGTACACCCACAGTACCGCCTCGGCGCAGCCGCTGTTGCGTGCTGATCTTTCCGCTTCGGCAAGCGCGGCGGACGCATAACCTTTTCCGCGCTCGTTTTCATTTACAGCGAGATCGGCGATAAACATCTGCTTTTTGCCGTCTGTTACCTCGTAGAGACACCATATAACCCCGACCGTCCTGCCGCTGTTCCGGTCGACGATCGTCATCAGCAGGTTTCCCGCCGTTTCACGTCCTTCCGGCAGCATGCCGTCAAACTCATCTTCCGCACGGGAACATGCTGTTTACGGAGGGAGAAAGCGCTCCAGATCCTTGGCATGGTGTTCGACGCTGTATTTCCGGAACCGTTCGAATTCAGCGGCGTCCATCCGCCGGAGCTCAGCTGCTTTCCGCACTTCTTTCATTCCTGTGTCTGCGGCCTCCAGCGCACCTGGCCCGGCGCAGGCTCCGCGGGAGCCTGTCTCCTTATGCCCAGCAGGGATATCGCCTTCGAGCTTCCTCCGTTAATGCTGGCGACCAGGCCGGAAAGGCTTCGGTAATCTCTGGGCGCGCTTCCGTTGCCGTGGAGATTGTGCGCGGCGAACGCTCCGCCGCACTTGGAGATATATACCGTATGTACCTGACGTCGGATGTCGTGTCTGTCGTTGTACAAAGTAAGTATGAAATCGTCGCACAGCTCACCGATGCCGTCGAATTCACGCTCGTCTGCGGTAAAAGACGTCCAGTAGCCCTGTCGGACAAAGAAGTCTCTTATCGCCTTGGGCGCCGTTCCCCATCTCCCCGAAAGTACCATTCCGTCCCGTTCGAAGGCGTCGATAAGAAGGGTCAGGCTCGGCTCCCCTCCTCTTTCCAGCGACCGGAGCGCGTTGTACGCAGCTATGACCTCGCAGCCCGAGTGACGGATCGTACTGGCGCCGAAACGCATATCTCCGTATGCGGCCTGATCTTCGATATAGCCCCCGAACCCTGCCACGCGCTCGATATGCGACAGGAAACGCTCGGCGTTCCGCGCGGCGTTTCTGAACTTCCTGCGCGTGAAGCGCTGGATGGCGCGAAGACGTTCAAAGAACCATAACACTGCGCCCGGCCGCACGTGCGAAGGTATGAATCCGAACACGGCTTCAGCGATCGCGCTTTTAAGTTTTTTCCATCTTCTGTTCCGTGTCTCTTTCATATCTGCCACCGTCCGCGGACTTCTATACTCCCGACCGGAGCCGCGTTTTGCTTATACCGTATTCTATCATGACGTGCGGCACTATTCAATTGTATTGACGTCCCGCGCCTCTTCTTCCCCTCCGCTCCGGCGGGCTCAAATAGTGCTTGATAAACCAATATCTTTGACGTATAATAAATTTTACGCGTGATAATACCTAACAATGGAGACAAACCATGCAAAAGCTTAAAAACAGAAGGGGCATACTGCGGCCGCAGCTCAAGAAGTACGGCCCGGCGTACCTTCTCGGACTTATAACGCTTCTGATGGTGGACTACGTTGAACTGTTCGTGCCGAAGCTGATCGGCGAGGCTACGGACGGCCTCGCAGCCCACCTTCTCGACGTGCGCGGCATTCTGATCATAGCGGGCAAGATCGTCCTCTGCGGACTTGCCGTCATGTTCGGACGCTTCTGGTGGCGCCGCTTCATCTTCGGCTCCGCGCGGAAGATCGAGCGCGCACTCAGAGACCAGATGTTCGAGCATCTCGAGACGCTGCCGCTCAGATATTTCAACACGCACAAGACCGGCGATCTCATGGCTTATTTCACGAACGACCTGGAAGCCGTCCGCATGGCCATCGGCCCGGCCGTCGTCACAAGTTTCGACGCCACCGTCCTCACCCTGCTCGTGCTCTACCGGATGATGACATACGTAAGCGTGAAGCTGACACTGTTCGCCATGATCCCCATGGCCGCGATAGCTCTGTTCGGATATTTCTTCGGGGAGGTATTCGAGCGCCGCTATTCCAAGATGCAGAAAGCCTTTGCCGAACTCAGCGACTACGCTCAGGAGAGCATCTCAGGCGAGCGCGTCGTCAAGGCCTTCGTACAGGAGAAAAAGCAGTACGCTGCTTTCAGGGAAGTCAATGAAAAGAAGCGCAGGGCGACCATGCGCGTCGTCAGGCTCGACGCGGCGTTCGGTCCCATCCTCCACTTCCTCGTCGGTCTGACGTACGTCGTCGCCATCCTTCTCGGCGGTTACTTCACGATAGTCGGAGACATGACTCTCGGCCGCTTTGTGGCTTTCAACGTATACATCGGTTCTATGGTGTGGCCGATGCTGGCCATGGGCGAGAGCGTGACCATCATCTCTCAGGGAATCGCCGGACTCGACAGGCTCCATGAGATACTTGACGAGACTTCGGATATAACCGATCCGGAAGACCCGGACGACGTCACCGAGCTCCTCGGCGGCATCTCCGTCAGAAACATGTCCTTCGACTACCGGGAGGATCTGCCGGAGGCGCTGCATGACATCAATCTCGAGATAGCCCCGGGCGAGACCCTCGCCGTCATGGGCAGGACCGGTTCCGGCAAGAGCACGCTCGTGAACCTGCTCTGCCGCATGTACGACGTGAGCAAGGGCGAGATAGATTTTGACGGGCACGACGTGCGGAAGATCCCTCTGTCTGTGCTCCGCCGGGGCATAGCCTATGTCCCTCAGGACAACTTCCTCTTCTCGGATACCCTCGCGGGCAATATATCTTTCGGAAAGGCCGACGCCACCGAAGAAGAGATCATCGCGGCCTCCGAGGCTGCTCAGCTGCACAGCGACGTGCTGGACTTCCCCGAAGGATATGCTACGGTCGTAGGCGAGCGCGGAGTCACCCTTTCCGGCGGTCAGAAGCAGCGCGCTTCCATTGCGCGCGCGCTCCTCAAGGACAGCCCCATACTAATCCTCGACGACTCTCTCAGCGCCGTCGACACGGACACGGAGGAGACTATTCTTGAAAACCTCAAGAAGATCCGGGCCGGAAAGACCACCATCATTATTGCCCACCGCGTCTCCACAGTGCAGAACGCCGACAACGTGCTCGTGCTCGAGGACGGACGCGTGGCACAGTACGGCAGTTACGCGGAACTCGCCGAAGCCCCCGGCATCTTCCGTGAAATGGCAGAAAAACAACGTCTGGAGCAGCAGCTCCAGACTGAAGAATAAGGGGGTGACCGCTCTATGGCTCAGATGAAAAATGAGACTGCGGAGACCTCCTCCGGTAAGGGCGTGTTCCTCCGTATACTTTCCTACGCGCGCCCGTACATAAAGTCGATGCTCGTGTGCTTCGCCCTGGTACTGGCGGTCACGGCGCTCAACCTCTACAGGCCCATACTCATAGGACGCGCCATCGACGGATATATAGAGGGCTACGCAAGACCTCTCGCCTGCGTATCCCCCGAAGATGCGGACGTCGAATTCGACGGCTTGTATCTCTCCCGGGACGAAAACGCCGAGTCGGACAGTTACGCGGTCCTTGTCTATTACTCCGAAAACTACTACTTTGTCCGCGACCTCACCGCGCAGCAGGCAGAGGAGCTCTCCGCCCTGACCGGCGAAGAACTCTCCGGTGCCATTGAAAACGGCGCCGCCATCACCTTCCCCTCCGCGGATGGCAAGTCCGAATACACGGGCCGGCTCCTTGACCGCGACGAACTGTCGGTCCTGCGGAAAGGCGATCACGACGGCATAATCCGCATCGGCATCGAGTATCTTATCGTGCTGGCAGTAACGCTGCTCTGCGAGCTCAGTATGGTGTGGTTCCTCCAGCGAACCGGACAGAACATCATCTTCGACGTGCGCCAGCAGACCTTCGAGCATCTGCACACCCTGCCGCTGCGGTTCTTCGATACGAACCCCGTGGGCAGACTAGTCACGAGGGTCTCGAACGACGTCGATTCCCTGGAACGGCTTTTCACCCAGGTCATAGTCAAGCTGTTCAGCAACACGGTGCTCATCATCGGCTACGCGGTAGTCATGATAAGGATAAACTTCAGACTTGCACTGCTGTGCTTTATCTTCCTGCCGTTCATATTTGTACTCACCTATATCTTCAGGACCACGGTAAGAAAGATCTACAGGATAATACGCACGAAGATCTCAAACCTCAACGCCTTCCTGTCTGAAAATATTTCAGGCATGAAGCTCATCCAGCTCTTCGTTAGGGAGAAGAGCAAGTCCGACGACTTCAAAGGCCGGACTACCGATCTTTTCCGCTCCCAGATGAAGGAGCTCCTGGCATTCTCCCTGTTCCGCCCGGGCATCGCGTTCCTGGCTAACTTCGCTCTGGCGACCCTCGTCTACCGCAGCGGCGTGTCCGTTCTTGCCGGAGCGCTCACTCTCGGCACGATGTATGTCTTCACGAACTATATCCGCTCCTTCTTCCAGCCGATAGAGGAGCTCGCGGAGCAGTTCTCATCCCTGCAGAACGCTCTGGCCTCCGCTGAAAAGATCTTCACGGTGCTGGATGAGGAAAACACCATAAAAGAACCGGACGATCCGTTCATACCGGAGACAGTCGAAGGCAGGATAGAGTTCCGGAACGTATGGTTCGCCTATGAGAACGAGGACTACGTCCTCCGCGACGTGAGCTTTGTGATAGAGCCCGGTCAGAAGGTCGCTTTCGTCGGCGCTACCGGTGCCGGAAAGTCGTCCATCCTCAACCTCATCGGCCGCTATTACGATATACAGAAGGGCGAGATCCTTCTGGACGGCGTGGACATCCGCCGCTACCGCACCTCCGATCTGCGCCGTGCCATCGGTCAGGTCCAGCAGGACGTCTTCGTATTCACCGGCGACATAAAGAGCAACATACGTCTGCTCGACGAGTCCATTACGGACGAGCAGATCCGCCTTGCTGCGCATGCCGTCAACGCCGACCGCTTTATCGATCAGCTCCCAGGCGGTTATGACGAGCCCGTTACGGAACGCGGCTCCACCCTGTCCGCCGGACAGCGCCAGCTTCTGAGCTTCGCCAGAACGCTGGCTTATGATCCGAGGATCCTTGTCATGGATGAAGCCACGGCCAATATAGACACAGAGACGGAAGGCCTCATACAGGACGCCCTCGAGCGGCTGATGCAGGGACGCACGACCATCATGGTCGCCCACCGGCTCTCCACGATCCAGCACGCGGACAACATAATCGTCATGCACAAGGGGCGCATCCGCGAGAGCGGCACGCATCAGGAGCTCCTTCAGCATAACGGGATCTACAAAAAACTGTACGAACTGCAGCATTGACGAAGGACCCTGTCCTGCAGATACGAAGCGCGGGCATCCCGGCCGCTCTGACGGTGAAGACCGTCGGTCTGGTCCGGGTGCCCGCGTTTCCTGTTTCAAGATCTGGGCCGGGAACCTTTATTTAAGGGCCGCAAAACCCTTTTCCAGATCTGCGATGATGTCGTCGATGTGCTCCGTGCCGATGGACAGCCGTATCGTGTTCTGATGTATGCCGGCAGCTTCGAGTTCTTCATCCGTAAGCTGTGAGTGCGTTGTGGTGGCCGGGTGTATCACCAGCGATTTCACGTCCGCGACGTTTGCCAGCAGCGAGAAGATCTCCAGTCCGTCGATGAATCTGAACGCCTCTTCCTTCCCGCCCTTGATATCGAAGGTGAAGATGGAGCCGCCGCCGTTGGGGAAGTATTTCTCATAGAGCGCGTGATCGGGATGATCGGGGAGCGACGGATGGTAGACCCTCTCCACCTGCGGGTGCTTCACGAGGTAATCGATGACCTTCTTCGTGTTCTCCACGTGACGCTCGATGCGAAGGGAGAGCGTCTCTGTGCCCTGGAGCAGCAGGAACGCCGCAAAGGGCGAGATGCAGGCGCCGGTGTCGCGGAGCAGGATCGCTCGGATATATGTCACGAAGGCAGCGGGGCCCGCCGCGTCGGTGAATCTGACCCCGTGGTAGCTCGGGTTGGGCTCGCTGATCCAGGGATACCTTCCTGAAGCGGCCCAGTCGTAGGTGCCGCCGTCAACTATAACGCCGCCGAGCGTGGTGCCGTGACCGCCGATGAACTTGGTGGCCGAGTGAACGACGATATCCGCGCCGTGCTCGAGCGGCCGGATAAGGTACGGCGTGCCGAACGTGTTGTCTATGACCAGCGGAAGGCCGTGCTTGTGTGCTATAGCCGCAAGGGCGTCGATGTCCGGGATGTCGCTGTTCGGGTTGCCGAGGGTCTCCACATAAACGGCCTTCGTATTCGGACGAATGGAAGCCTCCACCTCCTCGAGGTCGTGTACGTTGACCAGCGTGGACTCTATGCCGTAGAGCGGTAACGTATGGGCCAGCAGGTTGGAAGTGCCGCCGTATATGGTCTTCTGCGCCACTATATGCTCTCCCCTGCCCGCCAGTGCCTGGATCGTGTAAGTGATGGCCGCCGCTCCGGATGCCACCGCAAGAGCTGCGACTCCTCCCTCGAGAGCCGCTATGCGCTCTTCGAATACGCCCTGAGTGGAGTTGGTAAGACGTCCGTAGATATTGCCGGCATCCGCAAGGCCGAACCGGTCGGCCGCATGCTGGGCGTTGTGGAAGACATAGCTGGTGGTCGCGTAGATCGGCACCGCGCGTGCGTCGCTCGCCGGATCGGGCTGCTCCTGGCCTACGTGGAGCTGAAGGGTCTCGAATTTATAGTTAGACATGTTGTATACCTCTTTCTCATATTAATATCGATTATCGGTTGGTCAGTCAGCGTGTACAGCGGCACATTCGTCCTTGTCTGAAGTTCTTCCTGACCAGCGTTTCTATCCGGTGTATTATCATTTCCGTTCTCACTCCCGGTCGTTATCTGATGATCGGATGATATCATGGCTTACCGCCCCTGTCCAATATCCTATCTATATGGTTGGTTATAGGCTGGGCCTATAACTGGAACATCCCGCCTCATGAGAGGCGGGATGCTTTCTTTTATCCTGTCATTATAATATATATGCGCTATGCGTGTTCTTCCTTATACCTTTTAAGATAGCGGTCAAGTTCTTCGATATACAGTTGTGCCATGCTGCTGAGGATCATGTTCTTCTTTGTGATATAACCTATCTCCATGCGTTTGCCGATGGCGTCCTCGTCCGCTTCGAACGGTACGGCGACATAATCAGTGCCGTTGAGCTCCTCGCAGATGACTCCTGAACAGAGAGTGTATCCGTTCAGACCCACCATCAGATTCAGCATCGTTGCTCGGTCTGTGGCTTTGATAGTTCTGGTATAGTCGGCAGTGCTCAGGATCTCCTCCGCGTAGTAGAACGACCCGCTGTCTCCCTGTTCGAAGGACAGACAGGGGTAGGGCGCCAGATCGTCGAACCGTATAACCGTCCTTTCCGCAAGGGGATGTCCCTTTCTGAGATACACGTAAGCCTCGCACTGCGTGAGCGGATGGAACTCCAGCTGGTTTGCGTTCATGATCTTTTCAAGCGGTTTTCTGTTGAAATCGCTCAGATACAGGATGCCGATCTCGCTCTTTCCCGTGAACACGTCATCGATGACGTCCTTCGTCCTGGTCTCGCGGATCGCGAATTCGTATTCCTCCATGCCGAAACGCTCCACCAGTTCCACGAAACTCTTAACGGCAAAAGAGTAGTGCTGGGTGGAGATGCCGAATTTCTTTTTCCGCGCGCCGTTCTTCCCGAATTTCTCCAGCAGTCCGTCGTACTGCTGCAGTACCTGGCGGGCGTAGTGGATGAATTCCACGCCGTCGTTGGTGAGCGTCACTCCCCTGCCGCTGCGCGAAAACACCGTTATGCCCAGCTCCTTCTCAAGCTCCTGCATGGAGGAGGTCAGGGAAGGCTGCGCTACATACAGTATTTCCGACGCTTTGTTCAGCGAACCGGCCTCAGATATCGCCACCGCGTAACGAAGCTGCTGAATTGTCATGTTCCGTACCTCCCCCGGATAACAGACGTTCTGCTTGCCGAATAAACCATGATACTCGGCTCTTTTACATTACAATTATATTATATAATCGTTGCCGTCCTGCGGCCTGCGCATCAGATCGGCCACGGTATAGCTGTCTGCGTAACGACGTATAACATCGTCCAGTCCGCGCCAGAACTCAAGAGTCCTGCACTCTGATGCCTTGGCGCACGGCGCAGCGCCTTCCTCCAGACATGCTACCGGAGCGAGACTGCCCTCCATGCATCGCAGCACGTCCCCGATGTTTATATGCTCCGGAGTCCTGCACAGGCGGTACCCGCCTCCTTTTCCGCGCACACCGACGATCACACCGCTCTTTACAAGATCCTTTACGATGGCTTCCAGATATTTTTCGGATATATCCTGACGCTGCGCCACTTCTCTGAGCGTTATATAACCGTCAGGCTGGTGTTCCGCCATATCCACCAGCACGCGAAGCGCATAGCGTCCCCTTGTCGATATTAGCATATCGTGTACCTCCTGTCCGTTGTATAAACCCATTATAATTGAAGGTTTATATGATTTCAACAAAAACTTTGCTGTTTTCTGTCTGATTTTTGATATTGACATATCCCTCTGTCAGGTGTAATATTCAATCATCACATAAACATATCGGATAAATGGGTTTATAAATCAGGAGGTCAATAACATGAGTAACGTATTTACATCCGCAGATCAGCTGATCGGCAGAACGCCGCTTCTTGAGCTGACTCACGTCGAAAAAGAAAACTCCCTTGAGGCAAAGATCTTTGCCAAGCTTGAGTACTTCAATCCCGCCGGCAGCATCAAGGACCGCATCGCCAAGGCTATGATAGAGGATGCCGAGCAGAAAGGGCTCATCTGCCCCAGCAGCGTCCTTATAGAGCCGACATCAGGCAACACCGGTATCGGTCTTGCATCCGTCGCCGCCGCTAAAGGCTACCGGCTGATCATAACGATGCCTGAGACCATGAGCGTCGAGCGCCGCCAGCTTATGAAGGCATACGGCGCCGAGCTGGTGCTCACCGACGGCTCAAAAGGCATGAAGGGCGCTATCGCCAAAGCGGAAGAACTTGCTAAAGAGATCCCCAACAGTTTCATTCCCGGACAGTTCGTAAATCCCGCCAACCCGGCTGTACACAAGGCAACGACCGGACCCGAGATCTGGGAGGATACCGACGGCAAGGTCGACATCTTCGTAGCGGGCGTAGGAACGGGCGGAACGATCACCGGTGTCGGCGAATACCTGAAGTCAAAGAATCCGGGCGTCAAAGTCGTAGCGGTCGAACCAGCCGATTCTCCGGTGCTCAGCGAAGGCCGTTCCGGCAGCCATAAGATACAGGGCATCGGCGCAGGCTTCGTACCGGACGTGCTGAACACTAAAGTCTATGACGAGATCATAACCGTCGCCAATGAAGACGCATTTGCGACCGGCAAGCTGATCGGACGCAGCGAAGGAGTTCTTGTCGGCATCTCCTCAGGTGCGGCTACCTGGGCTGCGATCCAGCTGGCTAAGCGCCCCGAAAACAAGGGCAAGACGATCGTAGTCGTGCTCCCGGATACCGGCGACCGTTATCTTTCAACACCTCTGTTCGCAGATTGACGCGATACAGGATACCGACAGATACAGGCACGGCTTTAAAAGAGCCGTGCCTGTCTTTTGCACTTCTGCCCATTGACATAGTGGGTATATATGATTACTATGATAATGTACAGATCATTCTCCTGGGAGGAAACGAAATGCAGGGCGTGATAAAAGCTGTATGCATCAGCGAAAAGAAAGGAACTGAAAAACATCCCGTGACGTCTGCCCACCTGACGGCAGCGCACGGTATAGACGGTGACGCCCACGCCGGTCCGTGGCACCGCCAGGTAAGTCTTCTCTGTTACGAGAAGGTGGAGGAATTCAACAGGCGGGGCGCTAATGTGACTGACGGCGCGTTCGGCGAGAACCTGCTCGTTTCGGGGATCGACTTCAGGACACTTCCCATCGGAACGGTCTTCGAGACCGATAACGTTAAGCTTCGTCTCACGCAGATCGGGAAGGAATGTCATTCCCACTGCGCCATATACCACCGCGTCGGAACGTGTATCATGCCTCACGAGGGCGTATTTGCCGAAGTTCTGACCGCCGGTGATATAAAACCCGGCGATATCATGACCGTGACCCTTCCCGTTGACCGGGAAGAATGACTTGCAGAAAGGATAATCCCGATGAGAATAATCGAAACAAAAAACGCGCCGGCTGCGATCGGCCCGTATTCCCAGGCAATCGTTTCCGGTGGCCTTGTATATACTTCAGGCCAGATCCCCCTCGACCCGGCCACCGGCGTGATCGAAGTCGAAGGGATAGAGGGGCAGACTCATCAGGCCGTCAGGAACCTTGCGGCTGTCCTCGAGGCGGCCGGAAGCGGTCTCGGCAAAGTGGTCAAAACCACCTGCTTTCTCAGGGATATGAACGATTTCTCCAAATTCAACGATATCTACGCGCAATACTTCCCGGGCCGGCCCGCCAGGAGTTGCGTCGAGGTGTCCGGTCTGCCCAAAGGCGCACTGGTGGAGATCGAAGCGGTCGCTGCGATCGACTGATAGCATTATTATCGCATTATAACCGAACCGCCTGCCGTGACCGGCAGGCGGTTCTTTCTGAATTAGTGTTTTTTACCAAATCACGGCGTAAAGCCCCTTGTTTTAACCATGGGGATATAAGCCG
>CAMZHU010000024.1 GCA_947306975.1 uncultured Clostridia bacterium
TCGCGCAGGAGCTGGGCTACGCGGAGCATGACCCGACCGCAGATATCGAGGGTCTCGACACCTGCAGGAAAGGATCGATTATCGCTGCGCTCAGCTTCGGCAAACACATCGATCCGGATCTCATCAACACCGAGGGCATATCCAGGATCACAGTGGCCGATATGAAGAACGCGGAGCATGCAGGATACAGGATAAAGCTCCTTGGCCGTGCTCTCATGGGAAGCGACGGCAGGATAACCGCTTATGTCGCGCCTCATCTTGTAAGCGCCGGCAGCCTGATATCCGGGACAGACGGTGTAATGAACGCCATCACGGTGCGCGGTAACGCGGTCGGTGACGTTATGTTCTACGGACCCGGCGCCGGCAGCCTTCCGACAGCCAGTGCGGTCGTAGGGGATATAATCGACATTGCCGGTCATCTTGAGAATAGAAAAGATATCAGCTGGGAGGACTGCGGCCCTGATTCAGTAGCTGATGTCGGCGAACTGAAGACCGGCTGGTATGTCCGCACCGCAGCCGGCGAGGATGAAGTAAAGTCGATTTTCCCGGACGCCGTATTTATCAATGGCGCCGCGGAGACCGCGTTCATCACCGGAGAGAGATGCGCCGACGAGATAAGACCGCTTCTCGGAAAGCTTCCCGCTCTCTCAGCCTTCAGGATACTGGACTGAGGGGACGGATCAAATGAAAGAAGGAAAACGGAGGTAATGACGCAATGGCATTGATCGTACAGAAATTCGGCGGAAGCTCTGTTGCTGACACCGAAAGGATCAGACGCGTCGCCGGGATAATCACGGACACGTACTCCGCCGGAAACGACGTGGTGGTCGTTTTGTCGGCGCAAGGCGATACGACGGACGATCTTATAGATAAGGCCGCCGAGATAAATCCGAACCCGTCGAAGCGCGAAATGGATATGCTGCTGTCCACTGGCGAACAGATATCCATCTCCCTTATGGCGATGGCTATCGAAAAGATGGGCCTTCCGGTAGTGTCGCTCACCGGGTGGCAGATAGGGATGCAGACGACCGCTGATTACGGCAACGCCAGGATAATCCGGGTCACCGCCGAGCGTATACGCACCGAGCTGGACCGCAGACGTATCGTTCTCGTCGCCGGATTCCAGGGCATAGACAAGTACGACGATATAACCACACTGGGAAGGGGCGGCTCGGATACGACCGCAGTCGCTATAGCAGCGTCCCTGCACGCGGATCTCTGTCAGATATACACCGATGTCGAAGGCGTTTACACCTGTGATCCGCGCATCATGCCCGAAGCAAAAAAGCTTGACGAGATAACCTACGACGAGATGCTGGAGCTCGCCTCACTGGGGGCGCAGGTGCTTCACAACAGATCGGTCGAGATGGCCAAAAGATACGGGGTGAAGCTCGAGGTGCTTTCGAGTTTTGTTCGCAAGCCCGGCACAAAAGTTAAGGAGGTCGTGAAAGTGGAACAGACTAAGATCAGCGGAATAGCGAAAGATACAAATGTTGCGCGCATAGCGCTTATAGGACTGCGTGACGAGCCGGGAGTGGCCTTCAAAGTGTTCAGGGTGCTCTCAAGGAGCAAGATAAATGTTGACATCATACTCCAGTCCATCGGCCGCGACGGAACGAAAGACATAAGCTTTACCGTTGCCAAGAGCGATATGGAGCTTACCGAGAAGGTCCTTAACGAACACAAGGATGAGGTGGGTTTCGAGGATATAAGCGTGAACGGGGACATCGCGAAGGTCAGCATAGTCGGCGCAGGAATGATGACATCTCCGGGAGTCGCATCTCTCATGTTTGAGGCGCTTTACGATGCCAAGGTGAATATCAACATGATATCCACGAGCGAGATCAAGATATCCGTGCTGGTTCCGGCCGAAGATGCCGACAGGGCGATAGCAGCGATCCACAGAAAGTTCTTCTGATATCTGCATATACGGTAGGCCGGGCGTTAAGGCGCCCGGCCTATTTTTGCATTTCCCCTCAGCACATCTGCGGTTAGCCCAGTGCGTCGGAACGTGATATGAAAAAACAGCCAGCGGCGGCATCGGTGATGCTCTCCGCTGGCTGTTTTCAGTTATCTGTGGCCTGTGTGGTTCAGCCGCCGAACAGTGAGTTAACTATCTGCTCGAACAGGGAACCGCCGCCGGGATTGTTCGGCTCCGTCGGATTAACGGGATCCGTGGGATTCGTCGGATTGTTGGGATCGACGGGGGTGACGGGAGTCGGAGCGATTTTGGGCATATAGGTGAACGTGATGACGTTCTCGGCCGGGTTGTCAGTGATGGTGATCGTGACGGTGTTCGGGCCGACGAGCGTGTAGTTTTCGATCTCCTTCGCGGTCACAGTGACCTCTTTGCCCTTCATTTTCTCTTCGGTCTCCTCATAGAGGACCTGACCGAGGATCGTGACGCCGCGGATCTTGTACTCGACCTCGGGATCGACGCCGGGAATGGGGGTGAGGTAAGTGTCATCAGGTACGTTGAAGGTCCTGTATTCAAGGTCCTCGTGTATGAGATCCATTACCTTGTGCCACAGCTGAGCGGCCGGGTTGCCGTATGCGGACATCGGGGCCGGGATATCGAATCCGGTCCATACGGCCGCTACGTAATAAGGCGTATAGCCGACGAACCAACGGTCGTTCTTGTCACTGGTGGTACCCGTTTTGCCCGCGGTCGGCATGTAGTCGAGACGCGCCTCGGTGCCGGTGCCCCAGGTAGCCGCGTCCTGAAGCATATCGGTGATCCAGTACGCAGACTTTTCACTGATCGCGACCACGGTCTCAGGCTCGTTGTTGTATACCAGATTTCCGTCTGCATCGCAGATCTTCGAGTAGGTACGGCCTTTCGTACGGATTCCGTCGTTTACGAACATCGTATATGCGGATGCCATGTCGCGGACCGTGGCGCCGTAAGTGAGCTGACCGAGCGCCAGAGGAGCGTAGTCGCAGTCGAGCGGATCCAGGGTGGACAGTCCGGCCTTTTCTCTTACAAAATCGTACGAGACTGGAGGCGTGAGGGTGTCTACGAGCTGAGCTGCTATGGTGTTGATGGAACGGCGGAGAGCTTCACGTATCGTAACTACGCCGCTGTATGACCAGTCGTCGTTGCGGGTCATCCAGGAGGTGCCGTTAAGACGGACGTCTTCGCTGTCCTCAAATCTGGTGTTGGGAGTGATATAGCCGTAATCGAGGGCGGGGCCGTAGGCTGAAAGCGGCTTTATGGAGGATCCGGGAGGACGTGTGGTATCCGTAGCGCGGTTCCAGACCCGGCTTCCGCTCTTCTCCCCGACGCCGCCGGACAGTCCTACGATATCGCCGGTGTACGGGTCGACAATGACGATCGCAGACTGTATCTGCTGGCTCGAGCCGGCTACGTCTGGGATCTCTTCAAGATTGCCGTAGATACTGTCTATATCCGCCTGGATCTTCGGGTCCATGGTGGAATATATACGATAACCTCCGTTGAAGAGAAGAAGTTCCGCAGTCTGATATGAACAGTTCTTGAGTTCCATGAGATCGGCGATTACGTCCTCTATGAGAGCGTCTACGAACCAGGAATAATCGTCGGAGGACGATGTGGAGTCGTCACCGTAGTCGTGGCTGAAATTGAGATGCTCATTTATGGCGCTGCGATACTCTTCCTCGGTCTTTATATAGCCCTGGGTGTACATCTCGTGGAGGATATCCTCCTGACGCTCCTTGTTGCGGGCTTCGTCCATGTAGGGGCTGTACAGGGAGGGGTTGTTGGTGATACCGACGATCGAAGCGGCTTCGGCCAGAGTCAGATCGGATACCTCTTTATCGAAGTAATAGTTCGCCGCGGCTGCGATGCCGTAGCATCCGTTTCCGAAGTATACCTTGTTGAGGTACCACTCCATGATCTCCTCTGTGTTATACTTCTTCTCGAATTCGAGCGCTGAGAAGATCTCCTGGAGCTTTCTCTGTACGGTGCCCTCGTCGCGGCCGGTCTCATTCTTGATGAGCTGCTGGGTCACGGTGGAGCCTCCGAACGTATTGCGAGAACGGAGGAACATGTTTACGAACGCGCCGGCCGTCCTGTACCAGTCAACGCCGTGGTGTTTGTAGAAACGTTTGTCCTCGATCGAAACGACGGCCTGTTCGACGTATTTCGGGATGTCTTCATAGTCGACCCAAATACGGTACTCGTCGCTCTTGAGGGTGACCAGCTCTTTGTCGATCCCGGTCGAGGGGTCGGTATAGTATACGATGCTCGACTGCTTGAGAGTTATATCCTCAAGTTCTACGTCGACGCCCTTTGAAAAATTCGTCTTGAGATATAGAGCGGATATGCATGCGAACACCAGACCGGTCGTCAGGAGTATCAGCAGCACTGTGCCTATTATTTTCAGGACCAGCAGGATGAGGCTCGATACGGTGAATGCGCCCGTCTTGACGACATCCTTAGCTATCCGTCTGTTTTTTCTTGAAAAAAGAGCCAAATTATCACCTCCGCGGGTGGCTTTTGAGGTTATACATCGGTATTGTAACACATCTTGTCAATCAGTTGATTAATGAATAATGAATTTTTGGGCAAATCGGAGCCGCACATGCAGCGGTACGGGAGAAACGGCCGTGTAATCGGGCTTTTTTCCGCGATGCGCTTGATAATTCTCCTTTGCAGGGTTAAAATGTTGACATCCTTAGAGGAGGTAGCGGCATGAGCGAAGAATTCGGAAGCGATTTCATTACCGTCACTGACGATGACGGCAACTCCTTTGAACTTGAGCACCTCGATACTCTCGAGCTCGACGGGGAGACTTACATGGCCTTTCTGCCGGCTGACATGGACGAGAAAAACGAGGACTACGGAATAGTACTTCTGAAGACTGTAGAGGAAGACGGTGAAGAGATGTTCGTGACCATCGATGATCCCGCCGAACTGGAGCGTGTCCACAACAGGTTCATGGAAGTGTGGTTCGAGGAAGAGGAAGACGACGCCGACTGAAACTGGCCCGGCGTGAGTATTGATATCGGCTTTTCGCGGCGGGTCCGGGTTGTATTCGGACCTGCCGTATGTTATAATGACTATGCCCTGCTGTGAGCGCAAATGTCTATTTAAACCCACATCACCTATAAGGGATGCCGGAACTCTTGCGGAGGATTGCAGGCCTCCTGACAGCCCTCGGCCGTCAGACGTTGGAAGCGGTGAAACCGCAAGGAGGCGACCCACCTGCCGAAAGCGTGCAGGTTATAAATCGGCTTTGCGCTGCATGGCGGGGCTCAGCGTACCCGCTGAAATTGTTAATATATTTAAAAATGTGCGGTTTCTGCTTGAAAGGACCGCGCTTTTACTTTATAATGACATGAGTTCTCTGCCGGCGAAAGCTGCGGAGACCCAGTAAACACGTAAAAGGAATGAAATAAACGATGGGTGCATCACAGGAAAAAAGAAGACGCCAGGAGTCTGCACAAGACGGCGGATTCGGAAAAGTCAGCAGAGCCTCGGAGGAGGCCGCAAAGGCTAAAAAGACGCGCAGGAACACGATCATTGTGATCGTGGTAGTCCTTGTCTGTCTAGTTGCCGCGCTTTTCGTCAACTCGAAATACCTCCGCAGAAACGGTACTGCCCTGACTATAGGCGACAGCAAGATATCGGTTGCCGACTACAACTATTACTTCAACAACACCTACTATGACTACAGAAGCACCATTACCTCATATTATCCCGATTATGCGGATTCCCTTCTTCCCAAAACTACCGAGCCTCTCTCGAGCCAGAAGTACAGCGATGACATGACATGGCAGGACTTCTTCGAGGGCCTTACTATGGATAAGATGGTGCCGTACTATACTGCGTACGAGGCTGCCAGGGCTGCCGGTTACCAGATGTCGGAAGCCGGCAAGAGCAATATTGACGCTCAGGTCGAGGCGATCAGGAACGCTGCCGCCCAGTCCTCCTTTGCGAATCTTGACGATTATCTCACCGCGTATTACGGACGAGGCATGAACGTCGAGACTTTCAGGAAGTGCGCAGAGGTCGTCCTGACGGCGAGCGAGTTCAGCGAAAACTACAAGAACTCCCTCACGTATACCGCGGATCAGATCGCTGAGAAGAAGGCTGACGGCTCTTACGACCAGTACAGCTTCAGATACTTCACCGTAGGTCCGGACGATATCGATGAGGCCAGTTTCAACGGCGACACAGACGCCTACAACGCAGCCGTTACAGCGGCTAAAGCCGTAGCGAAGACAACGGCTGAAGCCATAAAAGAAAAGATCAAGAGCGAAGATGACTTCATCGCTGCAGCCGCCGATTACGATTCCGAATCCTATGGCAGCGATAAGGATACGTATCGCTCCATGCTGAGCAGCAGCGTTGCAGGTACTTACGCCGACTGGCTCAAGGACGGAGCCAGGAAAGCCGGCGATACAGCGGTTATCGAGGGTACGAACGGTTATGATGTCCTGTATTTCATCGAGCACAGCGCGAATGACTATAACACGGTCGACTTAAGAGTCATCGGCATTACCCCGGAAGCGGTCAATAATTCTGATTACGACGATGACGCCGAGTATCAGAAAGCCGTCAGCGAAGCGCTGGAAGCGGCCGAAGCGGAAGCGAAGGCTCTGTATGATGAATGGAAGAGCGGGGACGCTTCTGAGGAAAGCTTTATCGAATACGCCAACACGAAATCGATGCTGTCGCTTCAGGACGGACTTGCGGATCACATCCACAAGGGCGAACTCGACGCTGAGATCGAAGAGTGGTGCTTCTCCGGCGACCGCAAGGCAGGAGACACCACCGTGATAACCTCGGAATCTGCCAACTGCAGCTATATCCTCTGGTATGTCGGTGAGAACGATGTCTACTCCGATTATCTTGCGGAGAACGATCTGCGCACCGCAGATTACAACAGCTGGTATACAGGCCTGACTGAAGGCGTCGAGCCTCATAAGACCTGGCTCTTCAGACTGGCGAAATGATCCGGACCGCTGCTTTTGCGGGCGAAAAATAGCGTATCATGTCCGGAAAGGCGGTTCTGTGTTTTACGGAACCGCCTTTTTGACGGGCGTGTGAAGTAAATGTTCCGCGCTTCAGCAAGCGTATTTGAAGACCATGAAGCGGGACGGGACAGGAGGTAAAAATGAGGATACTCATAATAAACGGGCCGAACATCAACATGCTCGGCGTACGCGAGCCGGAGATCTACGGAAGAAAAACGTACGAAGACCTCTGCCGCAGCATAGAGGCGCACGCAAAGCGCCGCGGGATCTCCGTGAGGATTTATCAGTCAAACCACGAGGGAGACCTCGTTGACGCCATACAGTCAGCGTTGGGAGAGGCGGACGCGATAGTTATAAACCCCGGCGCATACACGCATACGAGCATAGCGCTGCTTGACGCGCTTAAAGCAGTTAATCTGCCGACGGTGGAGGTGCACATAACGAACGTCTCCGAGCGCGAGGAATTCCGTCGGGTGAGCTATATCCGCTCATTCTGCATGACCACGATCTCCGGGCACGGCATAGAGGGATACCTTGAGGCCATGGATTACCTGAACGCGAGCCACGGAGGATGCAACGTCTGCATGTGAACTGAAAAAAGAAAAAGAAAAGGGCTGCGGCGAGAGTAAACTCACCGCAGCCCTTTTGATCGGGCAACGGGTCAGACGAACTGGCGCGGAGCGTACTGAGGGCCGCTTGGCCACTTAGGGGGATTCTCGGCGAAATACGCTCGAGTAGCCTCCGCGTCAGCGTGTATCTGGGCTCTAAGCTCTTCGACACTGCCGAACTTACGTTCTGCACGCATGAATTTGTAGAATCGGACTCTCACACGTTTGCCGTAGAGATTGCCTCCATAATCGAGAATGTGTGTTTCCGCGGTCACGAGTTCAGAGGTATCGACTGTCGGACGCACGCCGACGTTGGTCACTCCGAAATGGAAGCTCCCGTCGTCAAGGCAGACCTCAGTAGCATACACGCCGTAGCGCGGCACGATGATGCCTTCGCGGAAGTGCATGTTGATCGTCGGTGCGTCGATCGTCCGCCCTAGGCGCCGTCCTACGCGGACGACGTCAGTCAGGACGTGAGCGTGGCCGAGATATTCACAGGCTTTTTCCATCTCTCCGTTGATGATGAACTCACGGATGCAGGTGGAACTGATGCGGATCCCGTCGCACATTACAGGAGGGATCACATCGCAGCCGAGGCCGTGATCTTCACAGTATTTCTGCAGCAGTTCCGGAGTGCCCTCTCCGCGGTAGCCGAAACTGTAGTCGTGACCGCAAACGAGATGGGCAGCATTGAAGTTCTCCACTATATCCTCTATGAACCTGTCCCATGGCATGCACATGGTCTTTTCGTCGAAATGGAGGAAAACGACGTCATCGATGCCGAATATGTTTCTAATGAGACCGGCGCGGTCCTCTTCGGAGTTCAGAAGCGGGACTGCCCGGTGAGTGACCATGGTCATCGGGTGAGTATCGAAAGTGATAACAGAGGGGACGAGATCCTTTTCTTTCGCGACCTCGACAGTGCGCTCCATAAGAGCCGAGTGTCCCCTGTGCACTCCGTCGAAGAAACCGAGCGCGAGTACGTGTTTTTCATTATCCATTGCTGACCTCAAAAAAACTCTTGACTGTTTTCATGACAGATTCTTCAAGCTTTCCGAGCATGAGGAAACTGCCGGCCGGATCGTATACGCGGCAAAGACCGCGTACATCCGACTCAAACGGGAATTCAGTGCCGTTCAGGCATTTTTTCATGTTTTCCTGCGAGAGAGTGACTGCAGGGAAGTCAAAGAACAGTCTGTCGACCGGCATGAGAAGTGATTCCGCAGTGCCGGAACCAGCAGCCGAAGCCGCTTCCTCGACAGTGACAGCGTCGTTCAGGGTGAACCTGCCCGCGCGGGTCCTCCGCAGGGAGGAGAGACAGGCACCGCAGCCAAGAGCCTCGCCTATATCGGCAAACAGCGTGCGGATATATGTGCCCTTGGAACAGACGATGCGGAGAATGAAATCACCGCTTGATTCACCGACAAGCTCTATCGCGCTTATAGCAACGGTGCGGGGTTTCCGTTCGACCTCCACGCCTTTCCTCGCCAGCTCGTAAAGCTTTTTCCCGCCGACCTTGATCGCAGAGTACATGGGCGGGAGCTGGCGCTGTTCGCCGAGGAAGCGCGGTATGACTGACAGCATGTCGTCTGCAGTGACTGAACAGGCGCGGGTCTCGAGGACCGTGCCAGTTATATCCTGCGTATCGGTCATGACGCCTGGCCGGAGAGTGCCTATATACTCTTTTTCTGCGTTCTCGCAGAACGGCACCGCTCTGGTGGCGCGTCCGACAAAAACGGGCAGGACGCCGGTCGCCATGGGATCTAGAGTGCCACCGTGGCCGATCCGCCTTTCGCGGAAAAGGCCCCGGAGCTTACCAATGACGTCGTGAGAAGTCCAGCCCGCTGGCTTGTCTATAACTATTATTCCGTTCAACGCGAATACCCCTGCGGCAGGAAGATGTTATCGAGTTCTTCCAGCAGCATACCGAGAAGAGTCTCGAGAGTTATGCCCTTGAAAGACGCGCCGGAGGCCATAGCGTGGCCGCCGCCGCCGAACTTAGAGCAAAACTCGTTCGAATTGAACAGATTTCCGGAGCGGACGGATATCTTGACGTCCGTCTCGGAGGAAAGCTCTCTCATAGTGATGCCGCACCAGACGCCTTCTACGGCGCCGGGTATGGCGGCGATGTCGTCCATGTCATCCTCAGTACAGCCCGTGCGGTCCATGAGCGCCTTCGTGATCGAGGTTATCGCGACGCGGCCGCCGTAATAATACCTTATCCCGGCCATTACCGTACCTTCGAGTTCGAGACGGCCGCGGCTCTTGGTGCGGAAGAGGACGCGGTTGAGCTCGGGAAGGCCGATGTTCTTCTCGGTCACAAGAGCAGCGCAGCGGAAAGTGTTGTGCGTGGTATTGCCGAATGCGAAGCAGCCTGTATCGGTGGATATCGCGGTGTAGAGAGCGGCGGCGGTGTCGTCGTCTATGTCGCCGTTGAGCTCGATGAGGAGATCGTATATCATTTCTCCGCATGCGGCCTTGCTGCCGTCGACGCAGGTAAGTGCGGCATACAGCGTATTTGACGGATGATGGTCTATCGCGAGATCGGTCCTGCCGAGCAGATGCTCGGAACCCTTCGGGAACAGACCTTCCGACGCCACGTCGACCGAGACGATGCTCCTGAATTCAAAACCATCCGGTGCCAGAAAAGGGGAGACGAATCCGAGATACTTGGAGGTCGTTTCCTCGTTTTTGAAGATGTAAGCGGTTTTACCGCACGCACGAAGGCCGCGGACTAACGCCGCGGCTGATCCGAGAGTGTCGCCGTCAGGGCGGCGGTGGGTGATTATAAGGTAATCGTCATGCGCCCTGAGCCAGGACGCGGCTTCACTTATCGTCATCGTTCTCCTCCGTCGTGTTCTCTTCCGGCGCTATATCCAGAGAGTTTAGAATGCTGTTTATATGGGCTCCCGTCTCGATCGATCTGTCGAGCTGGAAGACCAGTTCCGGCGTATAGCGCAGAGAAAGGGAATGCGAGAGCTCGCGCCTCAGCCAGCCGGACGCCGACTTCAGACCTTTCATGAGCTCTTTTTCATTCGCGAGGCCCAGAACGCTGAGATATACCTTGCACCAGCGGAGATCGCCGGTGGTCTCAACGCCGGTAATGCTGATGAGCCCCTGATTGACGCGCGGATCCTTTATGCTGCGGAGCAGTTCGGAAAGCACGCGCTGTATGTCTTCGTTTGTTCTCTGAAGTTTATTTGAAGCCATTATAAACAACTCCGGTGATCATTGTAATTCAGCCGGTCACTCGACGATCTGTTCCATGACGAACGCTTCGACGATGTCGCCTTCCTTGATGTCGTTGTACTTTTCAACGGAGAGGCCGCATTCGTAACCGCTCTGGACTTCTTTGACGTCGTCCTTGAAGCGGCGGAGCGACGCGAGCGCGCCTTCGTGGATGACGATTCCGTCTCTCACAAGCCGCACCTGGCAGCCGCGGGTTATCTTGCCGTCCTGCACGTAGCATCCGCAGACGGTGCCGACGTGTGAGACCTTGTAGACCTGACGGACCTCTGCGTGACCGATGAGGGCCTCCTTGAACTTCGGGGCGAGCATGCCCTTCATGGCGGCCTCTATCTCGTTTATGCAGTCGTAGATGACGCGGTACATGCGGATGTCAACGTTGCTCCTTGCCGCATTGTCACGTGCAGCGTTGTCGGGACGGACGTTGAAACCGACTATAATGGCGCCGCTGGTCGCGGCGAGCATGACGTCTGATTCATTGATGGCGCCGACGCCGGAATGGATGACCTTCACGCGGACCTCGTCGTTGGAGAGCTTTTCAAGAGACTGTTTTATTGCCTCGGCAGAACCCTGAACGTCGGCCTTGACGATGATGTTGAGATCTTTGAGTTCGCCCTGCTGGATGCGGGAGAACAGGTCCTCGAGAGAAACTTTGACGGTGGAGGCGGAAGCGTTTTTCTTCTCGTCCTTGCGCTGCTCCACAAGTTCGCGTGCCATTCGTTCGTCGGATACGACGTTGAAGGTATCGCCCGCATCGGGGACTTCAGACATGCCGGTGATCTCGACGGGAACGGAGGGACCTGCCTCATCGACCTTCTCGCCGCGGTCGTTCGTCATGACGCGGACTCGTCCTACGGACGTGCCTGCGATAATGATGTCGCCGGTGCGAAGAGTGCCGTTCTGCACGAGAACGGTCATTATCGGGCCGCGGCCCTTGTCGAGACGAGCCTCGATGACGGCGCCTTTTGCGGCGCGGTTGGGGTTGGCCTTGAGTTCGGCCATCTCTGCGGTAAGTGCGACCATCTCGAGCAGATGGTCGATCCCTTCGCCGGTCTTGGCGGAGATCGGGCATACGATGGTGTCGCCGCCCCATTCTTCCGCGACGAGCTCATATTCCGTGAGCTGCTGTTTGATGCGCTCGGGGTTCGCGCCGGGGACGTCGATCTTGTTTATAGCCACGATAATGGGAATGCCGGCGGCTTTAGCGTGGTTGATGGATTCGACGGTCTGGGGCATGATGCCGTCGTCCGCCGCGACGATCAGTATCGCTATGTCGGTGACCATCGCGCCGCGGGCGCGCATGGAGGTGAACGCCTCATGGCCGGGGGTATCAAGGAAGGTTATGGGACTTCCGTTTATCTCTACGCGGTATGCGCCGATGTGCTGGGTTATGCCGCCTGCCTCGCCGGCAACGACGTTTGCCTGACGGATCCTGTCAAGAAGGGAGGTCTTGCCGTGGTCGACGTGGCCCATAACGACAAGTACGGGCGCACGCGGCACGAGTTCCTCTTCGGTGTCCTCGTGATCGTCTATGAGACGTTCCTCTATGGTTACGATGACCTCGTGCTCGACCTTGCAGCCGAGCTCCATCGCGACGAGAGCGGCCGTATCGTAATCGATAACGTCGGAAAGGGAAGCCATGACGCCGAGCTTTATGAGTTTCTTAACGACTTCGACGCCCGTCTTCTTCATGCGGGCAGCCAGTTCGCCGACGCTGATCTCGTCGGGGATCTGGACCTTCAGCTGGGCCTTTTTAGCCAGCTCGAGCTGGAACCGCTGCATCCTGTCGCGCTCTTCCTGACGGCGCTTCGCGCTGGAGGCCATGGTCTGGTTGCGCTCAGATTTCTTCTTTGCGAACTTTTCCTTACCGCGCTTCATGTTCTCCGCGCGTTCCGGTACGAGCGAATCGATGTGCTCGTCATACTTGGAAAGGTTTATGGTAGCGCCCGACGTGTCTATGATGCGTTTCTCGGGCACGCGTCTGGGCTGGAAAGGCTTTTCTTCCTTTTTCTTCGGCTTCGGAGCAGCGGGCTCGGAGGATGATGCCGCGGGGGCCTGCTTTTCTGACTTCGCCGGTGCAGCCTGCTTGGTTTTGGCTTTCTCTTCCTTCTTCGGAGGTTCGGAAATATCCGCCTTCGGGGACGAAACGGCATAGATCTCCTCGATGCTGGAGATCTGATTGTGCTGGGTCAGATACTCGAAGATGATATCAAGCTCATCCTCGGTAAGGACCTGCATGTGGTTTTTCGGAGTAGACGCATATTCGGTCATTATCTCCGTTATGTCCTTAGTCTGGAGCTTGAAATCCTTCGCGACCTCGTGGACTCTGTATTTAAACACTATACTCATTTGTTCGTCCTCCTCTTTGCGGGATTGCCGGCTGTGCGTCCGGCGGTCTGGCGCTCGTCGCGCCGCGCTTTTTTCTTTTTCAGTGCGGCCACGGCGTCGCCATACTCCTCGGGGTGAGCCGCTTCGAGCTTTTCTGTAAAGCTCAGCGCCATCCCCAGATCTGTCAGCGCCATGATGCCGGGCGAGCCTCGCCCGAGCAGTGCGCCGAGCTCATCCTTTCCATATGGCAGCACGATCATTACTGTGCCGCCCGTATCGGCGAGATGTTCTGCGTGCGATCTGGAGTTGGCGGAGGCGTCGGCGGCCGACATTATGAGCCGCGCGCGGCTCTGGCGTACAGCCGTGCTGACCGATTCCTCGCCGATCTCAAGTTTTCCTGCTTTCTTTGCAAGCCCAAGGATGCCGGCTGCGTTATCCATCCATTTCCTCCATATGCTCGGTGATGCCCAGGTAGATGTCTTCGGGTATCGGAGTGCCGAGCGCGCGTTCCAGCGCTTTTGATTTCACGGCCGTCTTAAGGCAGGTTTCATTGGGGCAGACATAGGCACCGCGTCCGGGCTTTTTGCCTCGGAAGTCGAGAGATATCTCGCCCTCCGGAGAGCGGACGACGCGGATGAGCTCACGTTTCTGCTTCATTTCGCGGCAGCCGAGGCACTGCCGCATAGGTATTTTCTTGGGCATTCAGGCTGCCTCCTTTCATTTGCCGGGAGCAGACGGTTCAGGCCTGGCTCGCGGGCTTAATATCAAGTTTGTATCCGGTCAGACGCGCTGCGAGACGCACGTTCTGTCCTTCCTTGCCGATGGCGAGGGAGAGCTGGTTGTCAGGCACCACGACGCGGCAGCTGTTGCCTTCGTCGAGGATAGTGACGGATATGACGTCAGACGGGGAGAGCGCGGAAGCTATGAATTCCTCCGGTATATCGCTGTACCTGGCGATATCGATCTTTTCTCCGCGGAGCTCGTCGACTATCGCAGCGACGCGGGCGCCCTTGGGACCGACACAGGCTCCGATGGGGTCGACGTTGGGGTCGTTGGAAGCGACGGCGATCTTCGTGCGGCTGCCGGCCTCACGGGCAATACTGCGGATCTCGACCGTGCCGTCGAATATCTCAGGCACCTCGAGTTCGAACAGGCGCTTGATAAGACCAGGATGTGTGCGGGAGATGATGACCTGAGGACCGCGGGTGGATTTGCGGACTTCGACCACATAGACTTTGATGCGGTCGCCTTCGCTCAGCTCCTCGGTGGGGATCTGTTCGCTTGCGGAGAGCATCGCCTCGGTGTACTCAGAATTCGAGCTGATCTGGATGTATGCGCTGCCGCTGCGCGGGTCAATGCGAGTAACGACGCCGGTGAGGATCTCGTGCTCCTTGGAGGTGAACACATCGTAAACGATGCTGCGCTCAGCCTCGCGGATGCCCTGGATTATGACCTGCTTTGCAGCCTGAGCAGCAATGCGTCCGAACTTTTTGGTCTCTACAGGTTCGCGTATGACGTCGCCGACGTCATACTTCTGGGAGATGGCGCGCGCCTGCTCGAGAGAATACTGGGTGGCGGGGTTCTCAACCTCCTCCACGACCGTTTTCTCGATAAAGAGATCGATCTTCTTCTTTTCGGGATCCACGATTACGCGTGCGGCTTCCGCTGCATTTGGGTTGTCCTTGCGGAGCGCTGCGAGGAGCGCCTGCTCGATCTTGTCGAGCATGTACTGCTGGGGGATGCCCTTTTCCTTTTCGATGTCTGCTATTGCCGCAAAAAATTCAGCGTTCATTTCAGTTCTGTCCTCCAATATGCTCAGGCGATGCGGAGCCGTACGCCGGCCACGTCGCTTTTTTCAAATCTCATGTTGCCTCCGCCCGGTACCGTGATCTCTACAGCTCCGTCGTCATATGCGGCGAGGTCGCCCACATAGGACTTGCGTCCATCTACTGCGTGGTACAGTTTAACTTCGACGAGGTGCCCGATGAACCGTTCAAAATCCGACGGTCTCTTAAGCTGGCGCTCTGCGCCGGCGGATGAAACTTCGAAAGTGTAGCTGCCGGTGATGGGATCGAGCTCGTCGAGAAGCGGATCGAGTTCTCGGGAAACGGCTTCGCAGTCGTTTATCGAAACACCGCCTTCGCGGTCGATGTATACGCGGAGATACCAGGACCCCGCCTCTTTGACATATTCCACGTCCCACAGTTCGCATCCGTGAGCCTCAGCCACGGGTCTTGCGATACCGGCGACGGCGTCGGTTATCTTGCTCATCAAACATGTCCTCCGGTTATAAATGGAAAAATATGTAAGCGATTGCCGGGTAAATATGTGCAACAAAAAGAGTGGGATGGGTCCCACTCAAGTCAAGTCCTACAATACTAACAAAGCGAGTATAGCACTATACATATATAAAATCAAGACTTTTTTGGCGTTCTTGACACTACGCGCGCACCGTGATAATATACAATACGCGTTGAAGGGGAAGAGTAGGACCGACGCAGGCATCAGAGAGGAGCTGTCACCGGCTGAAAGCAGCTCCGGCCGAAGCGGACCGAAAGTGCGCCCCGGAGCATCGGGGGCAATGCCCCGCGTACGGCTGCGTTAAAGCTGCAGAGTTACAAATAAGAGTGGGACCGCGGTCACTCCGCCTCTTGTGAAAACATGAGGCGGTATTTTTTTTGACGGGAG
>CAMZHU010000025.1 GCA_947306975.1 uncultured Clostridia bacterium
GCGCACACCATATCCAGCTTTTCGGCCGGCAGGAGGAACGTGGAGTCCTTCATTCCGAGGGGCTCGAAGATATTCTCACGGACGTATTCGCCGAACCTCTTGCCGCTGGCGATCTCTATGACCGCCGCCAGCACGTCGAGGCACAGGCTGTACTCCCAGTGCTCGCCCGGCTCGAAAAGGAGAGGCTCCTTCGCGAATGCCTTCGCGGCTTCCACCGTTGGGCATCTTCCGTCCGTCTTCTCCCAAAGCTCTTTGAAGCACTTCGCGTCGGTGTCGTAGGAGAAACCCGCCGTCATGCAGAACAGGTCCTTTACCGTGATGACGTTTTTGGCCGGGACGAACTCGCCGCCGACTCTCACTACTCTCTTCGGGAAAGCCGGGTCCGGCACCAGCTCGCCGCCGGTGTGCACGTACATGTTCCTGTATTCCGGGATGTATTCGTACAGGGGGTCTTCAAGACGGATGACTCCCTTCTCGACCAGCTGCATGCCGGCCGTTGCCGTTATGGGCTTGGAACAGGAGTAGATGTTGTAAACTTCCTTCCCGTTCATGGGGATCCTGTTCTCTATGTCGGAGTATCCCGCGAAATGGCGGTATACCTCTTTCCCGTCTTTATAGATGATGCAGTCGTTTCCCGGTATCTCGTAATCGGATATGAAGCTGTCTGTGAGTTTCCTTACTTCCTCGAACATGTCGTTTTTCCTCCCGATGGATCATCCTTATATTTCTTCTCAGCGCTGCTCCGGACGGCCGTCATACTGCGCCGGTCCCGCTGCCGTGCTGCCTTATAAACTGGTTCACGCACTTTTTGAGGTCGTTCATCGTTTTTTTCTTGCTGCCCTTCCTGTAGATGAAGTACTGGTTCGAACAGCCCTTCCAGTGGGAGGTCCTGACGTACTTTTTGCCGTCGTACTGCGCGGGGACGTTCTTAGTTCTCTCCGCGAGGGGCATCATCCTGTCAAGCTGGAAAATGGTATTGTCGTTGCCCGTGAAATGCATCTTTTTAAGTTTGAATCCGTTCTCCTTCGCGGCGGTCTCGAACGAGCTGACCGCCTTCATGTCCTGAAGATCGGAGGTGTCCGGGAACGGGAAAACGAAGGTGAAGTCCCGGAACTCCCGGAACGGCGCCTCCGTCAGGCCGGGAAGGTACTCCTCTGAGATCCCGAGATAGTTCTCCCGTTCGCTCAGCAGGTATTCTATCTCGACGTCGGAGTTCGCTATCTGGTCGCCGAAGTATTCCTCAGGTACGACGTCCTCGTGAAGCGTCGCGAAGAACGCGTCGAGCTGGCCGGACTGCAGGAGGTTCATAAGGTTCCGCGGGCCCATCTTCACTATATCTATCTTCACGTCCGGATTATCGTACATGAAGGACGCTATGATCTGCTGCTCGTAGATATTGCCGTATCTTGGCTGGACTCCGATGCGCATGACGTTCTCGTGGGTGAATTTGAGCTGGCGGGCGAGCTCCGTCATGTAATTGTATTCCTTTGTGATCTTCTGGATGGAGTTTATAAGGACCTTTCCCTCCGGCGTCAGCATGAGGTCGCTCGTCTTGCTGCTTCGCACGAAGAGCCGCACCCCGAGCTCCTCCTCCACGTTCGTGACGTACTTGGATATTATGGACGGGGTGCACAAGAGGCTGAACGACGCGTCGAAATAGCTCTTGTAGTTCACCAGTTCGCTTATGACTTCGAGTTCCCTGATCCTCATCCTCCGGACCTCCTCACGGTTCCATGAAAGAATACTGACGGGCGTACGGGCGGCCTTCCTTCGTGCCGCCGCGTATATTATACACCATCAGGGCGGTCCTGTGTCAGCAAAATGAACGGACGCGGCCGAAACATGCCGTTCCGGCCGCGTCACGCGTTTCAGGTATCTTTACAGTGCCGCTGCAGCGCCCGTGCGCCGTTTGCCGTCCGTGTTCAGATGCGGCCGAGGTTCACGGCGATGTCGTGCGCGGGTCCGGTCGCCGCCGGGATGTTCTGCGGGGTGATGCAGTCGCCCACGGCGTAGAACTCGGGAGCGCAGAAGTTGAGGGCGTATGCCTCTTCCCTGAGAGGTCTCTGGCCCACGGCGTATATGACGGATTCAGCTTCGAAGAAGCGCTCGCCGTCCGGGGTCTCGCAGCGCACGCCCTTGTCCGTGATCTCCACGGCCTTCGTGTTGAAGTTGATCGTCATGTTGTACTTGTTCATCTCGTTCTTCAGGCCGAGGGTATGGAGATAGTTGCCGCCGTCGTTGATGGTGTCCATCATCTCGACGATCTCGACCTTGCGTCCGAGCATCGTGAGATAGAGGGCGAGCTCGTCTCCGACGAGTCCGCCGCCGAGCACGACCGCGGTCTTTCCGACCTTCTCGGGATGCACGTAGGCGTCTTCCGCTCCGATGACGTTGGCTCCGTCGATGCCGGGGATAGGCGGCTTTACGGGACGCGCGCCGAGCGCGGCGACCACGACGTCGGCGCCGAACTTCTCGGCAAACTCAGGCGTGACTTCGGTGTTGAGCCTGATCTCGACTCCCGCCTTCTTCAGGCAGCTTATCTGGTTCCCGACGTATTCCTCGAGTTTGTGCTTGAAGGGCACGTTCTGCTCGCAGCGTATGGCGCCGCCCAGCCGGTCCTTCTTCTCGCATATGGTGACGGTGTGTCCGAGGCGCGCCGCGGTGAGGGCGAGCTCCATGCCGGCGATGCCGCCGCCGGCCACAAGGACCTTCTTCCTCGGTCCGTACTGGGCCGCCGCGTAGAGGGTCTCGTGCTCGTGGCCGCTCTCGGGGTTGACGGCGCAGTACTTGACGCCGTGGGACTGCTGTTTGGAGAAACAGTTAAGGCAGCGCAGGCAGACCTTGATCTCGTCTTCCCTGCCGGTGCGGATCTTGTTGGGAAGGTCGGGGTCGGCTATGAGGCTGCGGACCAGCTCGACTACGTCGGCCGTTCCGGAGGCGATGATCTCCTCCATCTCTTCGGCCTCGCCGATGGCGCCGATAGTGGCGACGGCGGTCTTTACGTTCTTCTTTATCTCTTTTGCGTACTTGACGTTGCAGCAGTCGCCCAGGAACATGGTCGGATGGGTGACGGTGAATACCTCGGGCACCTCGTGGTTGCCGGCGGAGACGTGGATGAGGTCGACGTGTCCTTCCAGCTGCTTCGCTATCTTGACGCCCTCTTCGACGTCGTAGCCGCCCTTATAGCACTCGCTGCCGCTTATGCGGATCTCGATGGGGAATCCGGGGCCTACGGCCTTGCGGCAGGCGTCGCAGACGGCGACGACTATGCGGGCGCGGTTCTCGATGTCAGGGCCGCCCCATTTGTCGGTCCTGGTGTTTATGGACGGGGAGAGCCACTGATGGAGGCCCCAGCCGTGTCCGGCGTGGATGAGTATCATGCCGTAGCCGTACTTCTTGGCCATCGCGGCGGCGTCCGCGAAACGGGTGATGATGCGCTCTATCGCAGCGTCGTCCGCGGGCATGATCATGCGGCCGCGGAGCTCCATCTCGACGGGGCCGTATGCTCCGCCTTCACGGAGCGTACCGCTGCCGGCGACCGCTGAGTTCGAGTTCGCGTGCATGCCGACGTGGGACAGTTCCGCCACGGGCACGGCTCCGTAGCGCGCTATCGCGTACGCGAGCTTGCCGAGAGGGATGGACGTCAGGGGATCGTCGATGCAGATGTCGTTGGGAAGGCCGAGGCCGTACTCGCTGTCGACTATGAACTGGCCGGACGCGACCGCGCCGCAGCCGCCCATGGCTTTCCTGCGGTAGTACTGGAAGCCCTCCTCCGGCATTATGTTGTCGTAGGTCGTGAGCCTGTAACCGGAGGGCCCGGCGAAGATCCTGTTGCGGAAGATCGTCTTGCCCAGCGTTATGGGTGAGAAAAGATGCGGATACTTGGTGTTACTCATTGCAAAAACCTCTCAGTATATATTGGAAATTTCGGTTGTCAGTACATAAGGCTCGGCAGCCAGGTGGCGACGCCGGGTACGAGCGCCATGATTATGGCGCACGCCACGTACGCTCCTATGAACGGCAGCGACCCCTTGAACACGGTGACCAGCGGGGCCTTCGTGCTGCCGGCGACGACATAGCACTGCGCTCCGACGGGCGGGGTGATGCCGCCGAGGCCGATTATAACGACCATATAGCATCCGTACCAGACGGAGTCGAAGCCCATGGCCTGGACTATGGGCAGGAACACCGGGGTGGTCAGGAGCAGGAGGGGAACGCCGTCGATGAAGCCTCCGAGGACGAGATAGATGAGGGTGAGGATCAGGATGATCCAGATCCTGCCTATGCTCAGCTGCGCCACGTAGGCTGCGAGAGCCGTCGGGATGCGGCTGAGCGTGAACATGCTGGCCATCATCTTGGCGCACGAGAGCATGCAGTATACGAAGCCCGTCATGACGAGGGTGTTCTTTATGGCGTTGGTCATCACCTTCCAGGTGAAGCGCTTGAAGATGATCGCTATTATGAGCATGCCGAAGCATCCGATGGCGCCCGCCTCGGTGGCGGTGATCCAGCCTGAGAACATGCCGCCCATCGCTATGGCGAACACCAGGATTATCTCGATGAATCCGCCTTTCCTGATGGCGGTCCATTTCTCCTTAAAAGTCTTCTTCGGGGCTTTTTCGGGAGCCAGGGACGGCTTTATCGCGCAGGACACCTGGATGGTGATGATGAACAGGACCATCAGCAGGATGCCTGTCAGGATGCCGCCGACGAAGAGCTTGCCGATCGACGTCTCGGCGCAGAGGCCGTAGGTTATGAGCGACAGGCTCGGCGGGATAAGGCTCGCGAGGCAGGATCCCGCGGAGATGGCGCCGGTGGACAGCTCCTCCGAGTAGCCGTAGCGCTGCATCTGGGGATACGCGACGCGGGACATCATGGCGCCGGTGGCGGCGGTGGATCCGCATATGGCGCCGAATATGGCGCAGACGACCTGTGCGGCGTTTGCAAGTCCGGCCTTGCGGTGGCCGTTCAGCGCCTGGAAGCAGTCGAACAGGTCGTTTCCTATTCCCGCTTCAGTCGCCAGCTCTCCCATCAGCACGAACATGGGCACGACGCTGGTCGTGTAGTTTGAAAAAGTATTCAGCACGCCCTCCTTGAATGTCGAGAGCGCGGCGGCGGGCGAACGTATGAGCGCGAAGCCCACGAGGCCGCTTATCGCCATCGCGAAGGAGATCGGCACGCCGATAAATATCAGGACAAGGAATCCTACGAGACACAGGAGTCCGATCAGTACAGAAGTCGCCATGTATTAAACGCCCCTTTCGTTCCGGTTATTTTCTGCAGATCAGTCCGTGTCACTGACCGCCGGCCTCTCCTCCGCCCTGCTCCGCTTCGGGCCTGCGGAAGATCCTGCCGGTATTGATCACGAATTCGTACAGATATTCCAGCGTGGCTATCACGAAGCCCACGCCCATGATCCCGTAGATCACGTAGTACGGGATGTGCACGGCTTCGGTGACTCTGCCTGCCACTCCGAAATAGGTGGGCATCTCGGTGAGGAACAGATACCCGAGTATCGCAAAGATAGCGGTGCCGCAGAGGCAGCCGAACGCGATGAATATCCGGCTCCCCACGTAGCCGAATTTGTTCACCAGGAGGGAGACCCAGATGTGCCGTCCCTCGAACCCCGTGCGTGCCATGACGAGCCCCACCGCCAGCATTATGCCGTACTGGACGAGCTCGGTGGCGCCCTTGATCGGGATGTTCAGCACCTTGCGCCCGATAACGTTCCCGACGACTATGAGGACGACGATCGCGAATATAACGCCGCTTATCGCCGTCAGGAACTTCGTTATCCTGTCAACAGCTTTTGTCATATTTGCCTCCGTTTTCGGTCCGGATGTCCGGGTCCGCTCAAAGGCGGACGCCGCGGTAAAACAAAGCGGCGGACGGCGCCAAATTGCCGTGCCGCCGCTTTTGCGTCAGATAGTTTCAGCAGTATCCTGCGACCTGGTTTATTTTACGTATTTCTGAGCGTTGGTCTTCAGCCATTCGACAGCTCCGTCGCCGTCGAGTCCGGCAGCGTTGACCTCGTCGACCTTGGCCTGGAGGATATCCGCCGCGGCGTCGGTGAACCTCTGGGCTTCAGCGTCGCTGCATTCGATGTACTTGAAGTTGGGGTTGCCTTCCTCGCAGAGCTTGCGGCTGTTGTCGACTACGTAGTCGCCCCAGGCGAGAGCGTTGTCGAGCATCTCTTCGGAGGCCTTGTCGATAGCGGCCTGGGTTTCGGGATCCATGCTGTTGTAGTAGTCCATGTTCAGGATCTCGATGTGGTCGCCTATGAACCAGGAGATCTTGGTGAAGTAGTCGCAGATGTCGAAATAGGAGTCGGACGCGATCCTGTCGAGGGTCGTGATCGCGCCGTCGACCACGTTGAGGCGGAGAGACTCATAGAGTTCGGAGATCGGGATGAAAGTGCCGGTCGCGCCGAGAGCCTCGGTGTAGGGGATGATGTTGCCGGTGGCGCGGAAGGACAGGCCCTTGCAGTCCTCGACCTTCTCTATCGGCTTGTTGGTAGTGGTGAATCCGAAGAGGCCGGCCGCCCAGCGGGAGAACATGTAGTACTTGGAGAGGCCTTCGTCCGGATATACGTCGTCATAGTCGTTTATAAGGAGCGTGTAGTTTCTGATGTTGCCGTAGTCGATGCCGGGGGTGTTGGCGAGCTCTGAATAGAGGTACACGCCCGCATACATGGAGGGTGCGTCGCCGCCGGCGTCGCAGCTCTTGGAGTCGATGGCGGTGATTATGCCGCCCTGGCTGGCGAGGGTGCCGCTGTAATAGACCTCAAGGGTGACCCTGCCGTTGGAGTTCTTCTCGATGCCTTCTTTCATGGGGGTGATGAGCATCTCGTCGAAGATGCTTCCCTGAGCGTCGGTAGTCGCGTATACGATGTTGTATTTCTCGGTGTACTCTTCTTTCTTGCCGTCATCCTTCGATTCGGTCTTCCCTCCGCCGCAGGCGCACAGAGCGATGATCATTACGAGGGCCAGGATCAGGCAAACAATGGATTTCATCTTTCTCATTACATTTACCTCCATATTTTTGTTTTCTACGCGTGGACCTCACTGATGATTTTCCGATTTTACTTCGTACTTCTACGATGTTATTGTAAAATTGTTACATTTAATTATGCAAATCATAATGTGATTATTGTTTTCACTTTTGGAAATCGATATCTCTCATCCGGAAAGCCCGTCGTCCCGGCAGGCCGGGCCGAAACGGAAAAAGCCCTGAGATCCTTGCGGTCTCAGGGCTTTATGCATCTATCGGACCTATAACTGCAGGCTGTACCACAGCAGTTTCTGCCTGAGCGTAGGGGGACGGAACCGCGCCGCGAAGGTCCGGTGCCTTTCCAGCTCCTCCTCACTGGGAGCCGTTTTCCCGAAGAAAGTCCTGTCGTACAGCTCGGCCATCTTTTTTGCCTCTTCCGCGTTGCCGAGAAGGAACCGCCACGGCAGGCGTTCGAAATACCGGCTCAGGGATTCCTCCGGTCTTCTCGGATAACCCTTGCCCCGCAGATCGCGCAGCAGGGACTCGAGATCAAGTCTCAGCTTTTCCGACGGATCTGCGTCCTCGTAGCGCCGTTTCCTGCGAGCGCGGCGCATAAGGAGCACGGCCGCGAGCGCCGCGACAAGAACTGCGGCGGCCGGTACGGCGGTCCAGCCGGGTATCCGTCTTCCGGGATCTTCTTCGCCCTCCGGGGCCGTCTCCGCGTCGGCGTCTCCGCTGCCGCCGGGGCCCGGCACCGGCTGCGGGACCCTGTCTTCTCCCGGATCTCCGGGTATCGGATCCTCCTCGGCAGGCACGGGCACGGTCTCGGGATCGGTCATGCCGGCCTCTTCCTTTTCGGCCGCGGTCATCCATCCTGCCCCCTGGCCCTCAAGGCCCGGGGTGGCCTCCACGGTGACCCAGCCGTAGCCCTGTATGTATCCCTCGCACCAGGCGTGCGCGTCTCCGGGATCGAGTTTGGTGAACACTTTTCCGGGAAGCGCTGCTCTGTAGCCCTGGACGTAGCGCGCCGGAACGCCTACGCTGCGGGCCATCAGCACCGCGGCAGTCGCGTACCATGTGCAGTAGCCTTCCCGGCCCTCGAACAGAAGCCAGTCGAGGAAGTCCTCCCCCTCCGGGACCTGTCCGGGCCGGAGCGTGTAGGTATAGTTCTCCTGAAGATAGGCGGCGATGGCCAGGAGCTTCTCATAGTCGCTTCCGCAGTCCGAGGTGATCTCCTCAGCCAGGGCGCGGGCGCGGTCCGAGACGGCGGAACTGTCGAGATAGACGCCGCGGATGAGTTCCGTCCTGGCCGCCAGCGTCTGCTCCAGATTGACGCCTTCCCAGATATCCAGTTCGAAATCGTTCTCGAAGTCTTTCGCCAGGGTCTTCCAGAGAGGCGCGTAAAGAGACCTGTCGTAGGTCTTCCCTTCCGACGCGGCTATAAGCTCTCCCTGAGTCCTGGAGTTCGGCTCGAGGTAATAGACGCGGTACCAGACCTCGTCGGTCTGTACGTATTTGAACAGGATTCCCGTCGGCGAGTCGCCGTAGGGGTACCTCTCTGTCTCAGTAAAGAAGCTCACCGTATCCGACGTCCGGAACATCGTCCTGGCGTTCAGGTCGCGGCAGTTGAGATAGACACTGTTTGCCCTGTAATAATCTGAGAACTCCGACGTGTTCCCCTCTTCGCCCAGCAGGCGCCACACGGCGTACATGTGCTCGGCCGTGTCGAGCGTCCATCTCAGGGAGTCGGCGGCAGAATTCTTGAGCGCGGAGCTCCAGTTTTTCCCGTCGAAACGGTCCCATGAGTTGCCGAAGATATAGAGAGCCCCGTCCGTGGTCTCGTCGGGCTTTGCGTGTACGACAGCGACGGTCTCCTCTTCCCCGCCTCCGCCGAGCTCGGCATCGTCCGTGATGCCGTTGAAGCTTATGCCGAACTGCTTCTCTCCGGCGCGGCGGTAGCGCAGCGCCGTGTTCACGTCGTACAGCAGGTCCTCCACCTTCTCGGCGACAGTGTGAAGGAACGGATATCCGTACGGCTCTGCCGGAGCCGGAAGGACAGCAAGGATGAGCGCGGGGATCAGGGTCAGCAGCACGGCGCGGCGCAGACGCCCTTCCGGCGCCGGATCGCCCCGCATGCGGGACACGGTCTCCGCCAGGGTCAGCAGTATGAACGGGACACAAGCCGCGGGGACGGGGCGCGGAACGGGCCATTCCGTGACTGCGGCGGTTATCCAGAGCGCGACTAGGCAGACGCTCAGCGCGGCGCGCACGGCGAACGAACGGAGCGCGGCGGAAAGTGGCAGCGCCGCGGTGCAGCTGAGCATAAGTATAAGAAGCTCGCCGGAGGGACTGCCTGCGCTCCCGCGTGCAAGCATCGCGCGGGCTGCGGCCGACAGGGCCTCGCGGTCGGATATGAGGATGCAGACGACGGCTCCCGCGGCCCAGAGGGCCAGAACGCCCCAGAAACGGGCGATGCTTTCCGTGAGCGCCAGAAGGCAGCACCACAGAATAAGCACGGGCGCCGCGAGCCACCAGCGCGCCGCCGTTTCCGTCAGCTGCGCAAGGACCTGGCTGAGGGCGAAGCATATGAGCCATGTGAGGAGCCAGCGCGGCAGAGCGTTACCGAAGGACTTCTTCATATCGCGCCCCCTTCTCCGCCGCTCAGCACGGCTATGACGTCGCGCCGAGCGTTCACCTGACGGAACTCGAGGCGCTGGACGGTCTCCGCCCGTGACCTCAGTTCCTTTCCTCCGCCGATGCAGATGAGGGTGATCTCTGCTCCGAGCGTTATGCAGCGCGCGACCCGCCTGAGGAGAGCCTCGTCGGCCTCCCATGTCAGCATTATATATCTCCGGACGGGGCGTCCCGCGGCTAGATCCTTCTCAAGCATCTCGTCCGTGCGCACACGGCCCGTGAAGCAGTCGCCGCTCATGAGTGCGCGGAGCTTCTGAAGGCCCTCGCCGGTCCGGACGCTGACCTCACGGCTCTCGTCGGGGAGCACGCGCATGGGTATGCCGAGGCGCAGGAACCAGTCCGCAAGGGCGAGAGTGCCCTCCCGGACGCTGTCCTGCGCCAGGTATTCTTCCATCTCGTCCGCGGGAAGAGCGTCCCGCAGATCGGGCAGCAGGACCATCTCGTTCCTGCTGTCGGGTTCTGTATCACGGATTATGGGGCGTCCCTGAAGGGCGCTCACCTTCCAGTTCACGCGGCGAACGTCGTCGCCCGGCTGATATGCCCTCAGCTCTCCGCTGGGAGTGCGCTCTCCCAGGAATACTCTCGGGCCCGAACGGTGCTCACGTTCCTCCGCGGGCGCGACTATGAGCCGCGGCAGACGGAGCTGCCGCGGCCGTACATGCACCGCAGTCAGGGCGGAAAGACGTTTTTCGGCAAGGGCGAAGGGGTCGCGCAGCCATATCTCAGATGCTCCGGTCTCGGCCCTGCCGCAGTGGAGGCAGCGGGGCGTGAATCTTATCTCCAGCGCCTCTCCGGGCGCAAGGGATACGCGCTCCCCCTCCGTCTCGTCATAGCGGAGCCGTCCGCCGCTCATCCGGTAGGATACGGCGGGGATCGGCAGTACCGAATTGTTCACTAGCCGCAGCGTGCAGCCGAGGCGCTCGCCCCTCAGGGCGTCCGGAGCGTCCGTTCGCATGACTGCGGAAAAGCGCCGTCCGGCGGTAAGGCGCCAGATGACGGCGTAAAGCGGAGGGATGAGAGTAGCCCAGAACAGCAGATAGCTGGCAGTCCCCCCGCGGAAGCCTATGAGCACGCCGGCCCCCGCTATCGCGAGCAGGGCCAGCAGGCGCCGGATGCGCAAGGGGCGTCTCTGTCTGCGTTTCTCTTTCCTCTGTATACGTTTTGTCTTATCCCGGCTCATGCCCTGAGCACCGGCGGCGCCGCCACCCGGTTCACGCAGTCGCGGAGTATCTCGGATACCGTGGCGGAGCTCATGCTTGCCTCCAGCGAGAGCACGAGACGGTGCGTCAGCACGTAGGGCGCGACGGCCTGGACGTCCTGTGGCGTGACGAAATCGCGGCCGTCGATCAGGGCCCACGCCCTCGAGCAGGAAGCGAGCGCTATCGTCGCGCGGGGGCTCGCGCCCAGCGTGAGGCTCTTGTTCTTTCTCGTCTCGGATATGATCCTTATTATATATCTCATTATCTCGTCGGTCACGCGGACCTCCGCCGCCGCCTGCTGAAGATCCAGCACCTCCTGCCCCGTGAGCACGGGGGCAAGTGACGTCTGGTCAGCGCCGGCAAGCCTCGCGCGGAGCATCTCGAGCTCGTCCGTCTCGGAGGGATAGCCCATGGATATGCGCATCAGGAAACGGTCCAGCTGCGCCTCCGGCAGATGGTACGTCCCGGCGAACTCTATCGGGTTCTCGGTTGCTATGACCATGAAGGGCCTGGGCAGGGGCATCGTGCGTCCCTCCGCGGTCACCTGCCGCTCGGCCATGACCTCGAGAAGGCTGGCCTGGGTCTTCGGGGACGTGCGGTTTATCTCGTCGGCAAGGACTATATTGTGCATGACGGGCCCCTCGTGGAACTGCAGTTCCCCGGTCCGCATGTCTATGGTGCTGTAGCCGGTCACGTCTCCCGGCAGCGTGTCGGGCGTGAACTGGATGCGTCCGAAACTGAGGTCCAGGCTCTTTGCTAGCGCCACGGCCAGCGTGGTCTTGCCCACACCGGGCACGTCCTCCACCAGCAGGTCTCCCCCGGCAAGCAGGGCGCAGACCGCCAGACGGCACTCTTTTTCCTTTCCGAAGATAACGGAAGATAGCTGCTCCAGCAGCGCATTCAGTTTGTCGTTCATGACCGACGTCCTCCCGGTTCGTTGTTTATATACATTGTAGCACGCGGCCGCGGACTTTACAATCTCGCGCTGCCGGCGGCGGACGGTCCTGTGCGTTTTCACGTACTTTTACGCATTTTTTCTCTTTTTTGAAAAAACTTTGCGGATTTCAGATTCTTTTCAGTTTCAGGGCGCATCATCAGGCCAGAACAAAGGAAAGGAAGCGATAAAATGAAACGCTTTACCATAAAGATCATCCCCTTCCTGCTCGCGGCGCTGCTGGTCCTGGCCGGCTGCGGAGCGGCGGTGACGCCGTCAGGATCCGGCGGGAGCGGAAAAGCCGCGGCGGCGGATACTACGGCCAAAAAGACGGACGGAAGCACGAAGGGCTCCGAGGCCACTGCGCCGGCGAACACCGAATCCGCGGAAGACGATACCGACGAACAGGAACAGGAACCTGCGCAGGAATCTTCAGCTGCTGAGGACGGCGATACCGAGATCAGGATCGCCCTCAACGGAACGTCAGCGGAGAGCGACGGCAGCGGCGTCAGCATCTCAGGCTCCGCGGTCACCATAACCGCGGGCGGCACCTACGTCCTCTCAGGGACCCTGGATAACGGATACGTGACCGTGGACGCGGACAAAGAGGAAAAAGTCACCCTCGTGCTCGACAGCGTCACGATCAACTCCGAAGACTTCGCGGCCATTTACGTGGTCTCCGCGGACAAGGTGATCATAAAGCCGGCCGAGGGGACCACCAGCACTCTTTCCAACGGCGGCTCCTTCACTCCGATCGACGACAGCAACGTCGACGCGGTCATATTCGCGAGAGACGACGTGACCTTCAACGGCGAAGGCACGCTGATCATAAGCTCCCCGGCCGGACACGGCGTCGTCGGCAAGGACGACGTGAAGATAAAGGACGGCGTCTACGAGATAGACGCGTACCAGACCGCGATCAAGGCGAACGACACGATCGAGATCTCCGGCGGCACGTTCAGCCTGACGGCGGGCTCCGACGGACTGCACGCCGAAAACAACGACGACGACACCCTCGGAGACATCCTGATCACCGGCGGCGACTTCCGTATCTACGCGGACGACGACGCGATACACGCGACGACGGTCCTGCAGATCGACGACGGCACCTTCGAGATCTACGGGGCCGAAGGGCTGGAGGCGACAGTCGTCACGGTAAACGGCGGAGACATCTACGTCGAGGCGACCGACGACGGCATAAACGCGGCGCACAACTCTTCGGCATACTATCCCCTGATCGAGATAAACGGCGGATACATCACCGTGGTCATGGGCGCCGGCGATACTGACGGCGTCGACTCCAACGGAGACATAGTCATAAACGGCGGCACCGTGGACGTGACCGGCAGATCGACGTTCGACTGCGACGGGTCAGGCGTCATAAACGGCGGTACCGTTATAGTGAACGGCCAGGAAGTCTCGACGCTCCCCAACCAGATGATGGGAGGAGGAGGCTTCGGCCCCGGCGGCATGAGGCCCCGCTGACACGGCCCCGGCAGACCCCAGAAAGGAGACAGCCATGGACAACTCAGTACAGCGCAGCTTCAAACGCTACGAGAAGAAGTACCTGCTCACGCAGGAGCAGTACAAGGCCCTTCTCGACGGCATGAACGAACACATGAAGCTGGATAAATACGGCAGGACCACGAACTGCAGCCTCTACTACGATACTGACAGCTGGGAGCTGATCAGGAAGTCCATCGAGAAGCCCGTTTACAAGGAAAAGCTCCGCGTAAGGAGCTACGGTATCCCCAAGACCGGAGACAGCGTGTTCATAGAGCTGAAGAAGAAATACGACGGAGTGGTCTACAAACGCAGGACGGAGATGGCCTCCGAACTCGCCGAGAGATATCTGTGCGGAGCGCGCCGGCTCTCCCACGGCGACCAGATCTGCAGAGAGATCGAATGGTTCCAGGACCGCTACCAGGCAAGGCCGAGAGTGTACATCGCCTACGACAGGACCTCGTACGCCGGCGTCGAAGATCCCGAGCTGCGCATAACCTTCGACCGCAACATCCGGTTCAGGGATTACGCCCTCGATCTGAGAAAGGGCGACTTCGGGGAGAGGATGCTCCCCGCCGGCACGGTCCTCATGGAGATAAAGATACCGGGGACGGCCCCCCTGTGGCTGGCGCATCTGCTGTCGGCCCTCGAGATCCGGCCGACCTCGTTCTCGAAATACGGCTACTACTACAAAAACAACGTTCTGTCAAAAAACCTGAAGGAGGGTATCCACAGTGCTTGAATCCATATTCCAGCCGTCCATGACGGTACAGTCATTTCTCATATGCACCGCAGCGTCGGTGGTGCTCGGCCTGCTGAGCGCGCTCGTCTGCAGATATAAGAACCGCACCTCTCAGAGTTTCCTCATCACGATAGCGGTGCTCCCCGCTATCGTCCAGACGGTCATCATACTCGTAAACGGCAACATCGGCGCCGGCGTCGCTGTGGCCGGGGCGTTCAGCCTTGTCCGCTTCCGTTCCGCGCAGGGCTCCGCCAGGGAGATCACGGCGATCTTCATGGTCATGGCCATCGGCATCGCGACCGGCATGGGCTACGTGGTCCTCGCCTTCATCCTGTTCGCCGTCGTGGCCCTGTTCCAGCTCGCGATGGTCGCCTTCAACTTCGGCGGTCACGACGCCGCCGAACGGACCCTTAAGATCACGATCCCCGAGGATCTGGATTACGAGGGCATCTTCGACGACATATTCGCAGAGTACACTAAGTCCGCGAAGCTCGAGAGCGTAAAGACGACTAATCTCGGCACCCTCTACGAACTCAGGTACACGGTGACGCTCAAACAGGATCAGGTCCCGAAGGCATTTATGGACGAGCTCCGCACGAGAAACGGCAACCTCAACATAGTGTGCGGAAGGCTCCAGACTAAAGAAGCGCTTTAAGAAAGCCTCCTGTACAGACAGCAAAGGACCCGGACAGCTGTCCATAATAAAGATTTTACCGAAAACGACGTTTATAATCATAAGGCGTGTCCGTCCCTCCGATGGGGACGACACGCCTTAAAACACATTTTCCGAATCGCGTCGGACAGTGTATGGCTTTCCCTTATTCGACCGCGAGTTTTAAGGGAAAGCGCTTCTCGGTACGGGAATCGCTCTGTTCTGTGACAGGTATTCCAACCGGGTTTTCTTAAAATGGTGCTGATCTAAAGTGCGCTTTATTTCAGCACCGGTTTTTGCACCTTATGCTTCCTTAAACCGGTACGCCCAGAACTTGCCGTCTCTCACACGTTCCAGGGTGCCGTCTTCATTCAGGCTCCGAAGGATCCTGTTCGCCGTCGCCGGGGAAACGCCGAGACCTTCGCACAGGTCCGCGTTGCGGATCCTGCTGTGTCCTGCAAAATGATCCATTACAAACTGCCGCCGATAAGCCGCGTTCTGCGCGTTC
>CAMZHU010000026.1 GCA_947306975.1 uncultured Clostridia bacterium
GGCATACAGACGCTGTTTTCGAAGGCGGGCGTCTCATCTGCCGACGGGCTGCTCCTTGCGGGAGGCTTCGGCAGCTATCTTGATCCGCGTTCGGCGGCGCGTATCGGACTGTTTCCCGAGGAGCTTCTCCCGAACGTTCGGGCGCTCGGCAACACGGCCGGCGCCGGCGCCGTGATGGCTGCGTGCTCTGCGGAGGCGCGGGAGAAGATAAGGAAGATAACAGATGAATGCGAATACGTCGAGCTATCGACCGACAGGGTGTTCAACGATCAGTTCGTGATGCAGATGATGTTCGAGGAGGATATGGACATATGACACCTGATTATGACGCGCTTATTGAACTCGCGAAAGAGTGCGGGTTTACCTGCGCAGCACCTCTGTATACGAAAAACCTGAGGTTTCTGCAGGAAGTGCGCGCAATGTGCGAGGTAAACACCTGCGGCAGATACGGTGCCTCGTGGTCGTGTCCGCCGGCGTGCGGCACGCTCGAGGAGCTCTCCGGAAAGGCGCTGACATACAAAGAAGGGATAATCGTCCAGACGGTCGGCCAGCTCGAAGACAGCTTCGACTGGGAGGGGATACAGGACGCCGCCGCCCGCCAGAGGGACAACTTCATGAAGATGTGGGACGAGCTGGAAAAGCAGTACCCGGATCTCATGCCCATGGGCATGGGCTCCTGCACCCTCTGCGAGAAGTGCACCTACCCCGACGCGCCGTGCCGCTTCCCAAAGCGTAGGACGGCTTCCATGGAGGCCTGCGGCCTCGTTGTGAGCGAGGTCTGCAAGAGCTGCGGCATACCGTATAACCACGGACCGAACACCATAGCGTACACAGGCTGCTTCCTGCTGGTGTGAGCCGAGGGATAATTCAAACGCGCCCCGATGAACGTCATCGGGGCGCGTTTTTCGTTGTCAGGTGCCGGGATCGTACTCTTCGCTGTTCAGGAAATCGAGGAAGGATTCATAGTAGCTGAAGAATCTGTGTCCTCCTTCCACGGACAGAGCGTAGTAGTAATAGTCGGTCTCCTGCGGATACAGCGCGCCGCGGATGGACTGGATGCCGGGGTTGCATATCGGTCCGGGCGGCAGCCCCATATGAGTGTAGGTGTTGTACGGGGAATCGTATTCCGTGGAGAACGCGTCTCGCGTGTCGCCGTTCACGGTGATGCCGTAATAGATCGACGCGTCGATATTTATGAAGGGGAAGTTGGCGCTGTTCAGACGGTTGTGTATGACGGACGCTATGGCGTCGCGCTCTGCGTCGAATGCAGCTTCGCGCTCGATGAGAGACGCGATGGTGAGGATATCCCGCATCGTATATCCCATCTCTTCGGCACGCGCGGCGTATTCATCGGTGAACTTGTTCTTGAAGTTCGAGAGGAATTTATCTATGACGTGCGTCGGGTTGTCGTCGAGATAGAATCTGTAGGTATCCGGGAAGAGATATCCTTCGAGCCGCAGTCTGTCTCCGAGGGTGGATTTGTCCAGGAAAGCATAATCGAAATCATAGTTCGCGGCTGTATCCCACAGATCGTCTTTGCCGCAGACGCCCTTCTCATCGAGCAGATCGAATATCTGGAAGAGGTTGTAGCCTTCCGGTATCGCCACATCCACCTCCACGCGCTTTCCGGTGCCCGGGATGAGGCCTATAACCAGCGCGCGGTAGTCGTAGTTGGTGTTGAGAGTATACGTGCCGCCGGCCATTTCCTTGGCGCTGTCGGAGAACTTGCAGTAGAGCTTGAAGAGGCGTTTGTATTTGATCATGCCGTTTTCGGAGAGTATATCCGTTATCTCTTCGACGTCAGCCCCGTCAGGAACGGTGATCGTCCGTTCTCCCTCCGGTTTGCCCAGCGCGAGCACGTCCGCCGCCGCCATCCAAAGGAGCGCGGCGAGCACCAGCGAGACGCAGATGATGAACACGGCGTACAGTATCCCGCCGAGACATCCGGTCCGGCGCTGGCGGCGCACTTTCAACGGCCTGTCTGTAGGAACGTCGCGGTATTCGCCGTCAAAGTCGAAATCGACCTCGAAGTCCGGCTTTCCGGTGTCTGAATTGTCCTGATACTGGAAATCGGACGTGTCTCCGCTCTTCGCCGGACCGGCTTCACCGCCGCTGTTCGGCGAGGAGAAGTTGAATTCAACGAACTGCGGCTCGTCTCCCGGGGCGGAGCCGCGTGCCGTAACGTCAGGTGACGGCGTTTCCGCGGTGACGTCCGGCGTCACAGAGTCGTACGGTTTCTTGTCGTACTCATCGCCGAGCATGTCCTTCCAAAAATCCTTGTTGTCAGCCATATGGTTCTCTCCTGTTATCGGTATCCCGGCACCCGCTGTGCGGATGCGGGATCTGTCTCGATTTGAAGGATGTCCGCTTTACGCGTCCAGAGCGGCGCGGACGATATTGTAGATCGAAAGGTTCTTCTCTTCGCGTTCCCGCTCGAGACCGTCTTTTACGCAGGGCACCACGGTCCATCCGAGACTCGCCGCGGCCTGTTCGCCGCATTCGATGCAGGTGCGCAGGTATCCGGCGTCGCTCTCGTGGATGTCGGCTTCAGTACCCGTCTTGGCAGCGCGGGAACGTATGCGGCGAAGGGCGATGTCCAGCGTCACTTCGAGATATATGACAGCGTCCGGGGCGGGGATGCCCATGAGCCCGAATTCGAAGTCGTACAGCCATTTGAAAAATTCGCCGCGTTTTTCCGGCGGAATCTTTGCACCCTGATGGATGGCGTTGCTCGTGGTGTAGCGGTCCGTCAGGAGAACTCCGCCGTCCTCATAGAAGCCACGCCAGTCCTGCGCGTACGAAGCGAAACGGTCGACGGCGAAAAACGTTGACGCCGCGTAAGGATTCACATCGGAGGGGTTGCTGCCGAAGGAACCCCCGAGGTACATCTTAATGAGTTCCGACGACGGTTCCGAATACCGCGGAAACGTAAGTTTCCGGAAGGAAAGCCCGTCAGCTGTCAGCTTTTCGCAAAGCATTCGGAACTGTGTGGACTTTCCGCTGCAGTCAACTCCCTCGAGCACAATCAGTTTACCCATATCGTCAGCCTCTGATCCTCTTCATTATTACCGCAAGGACGAACAGCGGGAGCTTGATCATCCGTTTTATCCTGCGCGGTTCCTTTATAAGCCTGTACAGCCATTCGAGCCCGAGACGCTGCCACGCCTTGGGGGCGCGTTTAACGTTTCCAGCGAACACGTCCAGGGAGCCTCCGAGCCCCGCCATGAGCCGGACGTTCAGCTTTGAGACGTTCTCCGCCATCCAAAGTTCCTGCTTCGGCGCGCCGAGGCAGACGAGCAGCAGATCCGGGGAAGCGTCGTTGATCTTCTGTATGATAGGGCCGTCGTCGGTGAAATAGCCGTCGCAGGTGCCGGATATGACGATACCCGGATGCGCGGCGGCAATGTTTTCCGCGGCGGCCTCGGCGACGCCGGGCTTGGAACCGAACAGAAAAACGCTTTTACCGGACTCGGCCATCCTGGCGAGCAGCGCGGAAATAAAATCTATCCCCGGAATGCGGGCCTTGAGGGGCGTTCCCAGTATCTTTGCCCCGTATATGACGCCGATTCCGTCGGGAAGTACGAGAAAGGCATCGTTGATGGCGGCGCGCAGGCGGTCGTCGTCGCGGCACAGCCAGATGATCTCGGGGTTCGGGGTAACCACGTATCCCGAGGGGGTCTCCCCGCACACTGCGCTGTACGCGGCGGACACGGCTTCATCTGCCGTAATATTGTCAAATCCAACACCGAGCACGTCGATGCGCATGATCTCACCGCCAGACAAGAATTCAGTTAAGTATAACATCAGAGCGTAGTCTTGTCCAGTTTGCCATAATTATTTAACAATTGAGTCCGAACGGAAAAAGCCCCGCGGAAAGGTTCCGCGGGGCCGGGTGACTGAAATGCCGTTACTGTGCGTTCGATTCCGGTTTTTTGGGCGCCGGTTTCTCCGGATCGGACAGCAGTTCCTTGAAGGACGTGGCGAGACCGGCAAGGCCCTGTATCTCCGAAGGGATGATGATCTTCGTGGCGCGGCCGTTCGCTGCTGCACTGAAGGCCTCAAGAGCTTTGAGCCTGATGACTTCTTCGGAAGCGCCGGCGGCCTTGACGAGTTTGATGCCTTCCGCGGTCGCGTGCTGGACCTTCAAGATGGCTTCGGCTTCGCCTTCCGCCTCGAGGATCTGAGCCTGTTTCTTCGCGTCCGCGCGGAGAACTGCGGATTCACGTTCGCCTTCCGCGATGAGTATGGCGGATTTCTTTTCGCCTTCCGCGCGGAGGATGGATTCACGGCGTTCACGCTCCGCCTTCATCTGCTTCTCCATGGCGTTCTGGATCTCTTTCGGAGGAAGGATGTTCTTGAGCTCGACGCGGTTTATCTTGATGCCCCAGGGGTCAGTGGCTTCGTCGAGGATCGTGCGCATCTTGCTGTTGATGATGTCGCGGCTGGTAAGCGTCTGGTCGAGCTCGAGTTCGCCGATGATGTTACGCAGAGTGGTGGCGGACAGGTTCTCGATAGCGGTCAGAGGATACTCGACGCCGTAGGTATAGAGCTTCGGGTCGGTTATCTCAAAATACAGGACGGTGTCGATCTGCATGGTGACATTGTCCTTCGTGATAACGGGTTGAGGCGGGAAATCGACGACCTGCTCCTTGAGCGATACGACCTTGGCGATGCGCTCAAAAAAGGGAAGTTTGAAGTGCAGGCCGACGCCCCACGTCGTGCTGTATGCACCGAGACGTTCTATGACGTATGCCTTGGCCTGCTGGACTATGCGGATGTTTCTGACTATGATAAGCAGGATCAGTATTATTACGACGATGATGATAATGATCTTTGCAGGGAATGCTGGCGCTATATAATTCATATGATGACCTCCTTCAGTTTTCTTCAGCGGCAGTTTCATCCGGCGGCGCCGGGACCGGTTCTACTATCAGCTTTACGCCCTCGATGGCGAGAGCGCGGGCGTACGAGCCCTTCTTTATCGGGAGCCCGGAGCGGCTGCGGGCCGTCCAGGTCTTGCCCTCGGCGTTTACCGCGCCCGTGCCGGCTATGTTGTCCACATCCTCGGTAACGATGCAGACCATGCCGAGCACGCGGTCGGCGTTCGTGGCGCTTCTGCGGGAGTTCAGATACTTTTTAGCGATCGGCCGCGTGAAGATCAGTGTGAGTACCGATACGACGATGAACCATGCGATCTGGAACCAGAGCTGGGCGCCGAGAAGCGCGCAGATAAGGGCTGCGAGCGCGCCCAGAGCGAACCAGATCGTTGCCAGTCCGGCGGTTGCCGCTTCAATGATCAGAAAGACGACCATCGCTGCGAGCCAGAAATAGAGCATGACGGGTGCCTCCTTTCGCATTCGGCGGCCGACCCGGCCGCCGGGATAAGAGCGTCCGGCCGCAGGGGCTCGGAACGCGGAACACATTTTTATCAATAGTATTCTACCACATGTTCAGCCTGTTGAACAGGGGGCAAATGAGTGCGGCGCCGCGGGCGAATGCCGTTGCGAAGAACAGGGATGCGTGTTATACTTTTTTACGGCAAATACAGAGAATGCGTCTGTGTTAAGGAGCAGTCTGAAGATGAAGATCTCCCTTGATCTGCATATACATTCCGCGGCGTCGTTCGACGGCCGTCTCACACCGGTGGAGATCGTTTCCGCGGCGAGGGCGGCGGGGCTTGACGGCGCGGCGGTCTGCGATCACGACGTCATTGCGGATCTCAGCGGAACGGAGGTCCCGGAGGGGTTCCTCCTGATACCCGGGATCGAGATCGCTTCGGATCTGGGGCATATCCTTGGCCTGTTCATCGAACGGCAGCCGACAATCGGCAGCCGGAGGGCCGGAGACGTGATAGACGCGATACACGACGCGGGCGGTATCGCCGTGCTTGCGCATCCCTTCGAGCACAGCAGGGACAGCGGCAGGCTGGAACCTGTCGCCGGTAAGATAGACGGCGTGGAGGTGTTCAACGGCAGAGCCGCCAGAAAGAACCGCGACGCCAACAGCCTGGCGCGGACATTCGCAGCGGAGCGCGGGCTTGCCTTATTTGCCGGATCCGACGCCCATGTGGCGAGAGAGATAGGGAACGGATACGTGAGCCTGGAAGTTGCCGGACTTGAAGCGGCGGCGGTGCGCGCTGCGCTCCTTGAAGGAGGCGCGGAAGCGGCCGGCAGGAACGGGCGGCATGTAGACGTGGCGAGGAGCCAGCACACGAAGCTGAAGAAGCAGAAAGCCGGAGCTGCAGCCTGGTTCAGATGGATGCTGTTTGCCTGCAAGTGCGCGGCGGAGGATGTTTTCCGCCGGCAGGGCTGAAGGAGAGAAAAAAGATGTCCCTAATCGTAAAAATCGGAAAAAAGGGAAAGGCGGCAGTCAAAAAGCTGCTCTCTCCCGTTGAGACCCACCGCGTCTCTTATACGCGCAGAATCGAGCGCGTCAAAACAGACCGCAGGATCCTCGCAATGACATTCGACGACGGACCCGCGGACATCCCCTGCTCGCCGGACCTGTTCGGCGGACGCTCGCTGACCGACGTGATCCTGGACGTGCTGGAGGAATTCGGCGCGAAAGGGACTTTCGACGTTATAGGCGACACGTCTGAGAATTATCCCGACAAGGCCGGCGCTCCGGGCACTGCGGCCTGGGGCGGGATAAGATACGATCATTATCCCGATATCGGGAAGGACGCCAGCGGAGGCGCTGTACACAACGACAGACTGATGCGGCGCATGCTGGAGGGCGGTCACCAGATAACCAACCACGGCTACCGCCATATAATCTTCGGCAAAAAGCCCTTCGTCTACGGCAAGAGGGTATATCTCGGGTCGTTTGACGCGGCCGTCGAAGACCTTGCCCGTCTTCACAGGTTCATGAGTGAAGAATACGGCTATGAGGTCACGATGGGCAGGCCGCCCCATTATGTGGACCGCGTTCAGGGAGGCCTTAGCTCATACGACGTATACGACACGATGGGATACCAGTATATGGCCGCCTCTTTCGACGGGGCCGGATGGCTCCCTTCGACTGCGGGCGACGCGCAGACGGCATTCGAAGATGAAGTCCGGGCGATGACAGATCCGGTAAAAGCGGCGCTGGAAAAGGATCCGGACTTTTTCTGCGGACAGATCATCTTCCAGAAAGACGGCTGCAACATGGCGAAACGTACGCCTGTGGCGGTCGGCCTGCGGCGTCAGCTGGAGATACTGTCCGGCTACGGATACCGCGTAGTAACAGTGGAAGAACTGATGAGGGAGTCCCCGTTCACGGACGTGGGGCGGGACGATCCGGATTTCGGTCTGTTCGAGTCGCTGCAGCGCAGCCATGCGATCGTTTTCTCAGATAACCGGCTCAGACCGGATGTCCAGATGAAGAACGGCGAACTGGCTATGCTCCTGTGCCCGAAAGAGAGCCTCCTGGAGAGACGCAGAAGAGCCGCGTCGGATAAAAAAGCGACTCTTTACCGCTGCGCGATGGAGATATGCTCGGAGAAAGGCCTGATGCCTGCGGGGCTCAGGGAGGACGGAGCGGTCTCCGGCCTGCCGGAGGGACTTTTCGGCCGTACCGAGGATCTGACGAGACGGTCGGTGTTCCGCGCGTACAGGACAGACCGCTGAATCGGGAGCAGGGAGGCGCATAGAAGATGCGGACCGTGATCATAACCGATGGGAGATACCGTTCGGCGATCGCCGCCGCGCGTGAGTTCGGACGTGCGGGATATGACGTGATCGTTACAGAGGCGCGGGCCGACATGCATTCCGATCCGCCGGTATTCTCATCGAAATACGCCAGAGGCGCCTGGGTCGACGGTTCCGTCAGCGATCCGGGCTATTCAGATCGCCTTCTGGAGTTCGTCCGCGCCCATGACAGACCTGTGCTGTTCACGACGGGCGCCGCGACACAGAGAACGGTCTCCGGGGCAAAAGCCCTGTTTGCAGAGGTCTCGGATTTTATCATCGCCGATCCGGAAGTGCTCGACGCGCTGAACGACAAGTGCAGGGTCCATGAGGCGGCGAGGAAGCTCGGACTCCCGGTCCCGGAACAGTATGACGGCGAGCCGGAACGATATCCCGTGATAGTTAAACCGCGGTGCGGGGAGGCACACGGACTGAAGGCCGGTGACCGTTACGCGGTCGCCAACGACCCGGAAGAACTGGCTGCGGCACTGGAGCGCTTCAGGCGGTACGATCCGTCTCCCATAATACAGGAGAAGCTCGAGGGCGACGGTGAAGGCGTCAGCGTGTTCATGGCGGAAGGGTCGCGCCTGGTGCGCGCGATCTGCCACAGGCGGCTGCGAGAGTTTCCCACGTCCGGAGGGCCGTCCACATGCTGCGTCACCGAATACGACGCGGATAAGGTCCGGGAGGCGGTGGAACTGCTCTCGTATTTCGGCTTTTCCGGTCTTGCCATGGTCGAATTTAAGGGCGGCAGGATCCTCGAAGTCAACCCGCGGGTATGGGGCACGTTCCCGCTGACGGTGTTCGCAGGCGCCGGATTCTGTGAGAGTTACGCCAGAGAGGCGTCAGGGGAACACGTCGCCTATGCGGAAAGAAACTATGAGACCGGGCTTCGGATGAGGTTTGCCGTAAACGATCTTGCGGCCAGTGCGGATCTTCTGCGCCGGGGCAGGATCGCCGCGGGGCTCTCCGGCATACTGGATCTCTTCCGCGTGCCGGAGGGGCTGAAGGATCCCGGAGACAAACGGGCTTTCCGCCGATATATCCGAAGCTATCTTAGCAGATAAACTATAATGAACGTATGAAAAGGACAGGGCGCCTTCCGGTGAGGAAGACGCCCTGTCCTTTCAAGTAAACGTGGCCTCTGATGAGGCTGTGTCATCAATAATAGAAGGTGTGGCCGCCGATAGTTGTGCAGTAGTCCCTGTTATAGGTAGCCCAGCAGTTGAGATATGCGGCTGCGAAGAAAAGACATTCCGGGATAACGACCGCACCCTCAAGAACGAGCTTTGCTGCAACCCAGGAATCATACGAGGGATCAAGATAGATTGAACCGTCAAAAGACGGTGTGAACTGGATGCCGTCGAACACGACGCCGTATACGGTGTTCGGATAGTAGTCCGATCTGACGCGGTTCATGACGACGTTGCCGACAGCGAGCTTGCCCTCAAATGGTTCACCGCGGGCTTCCGCGTTAATTATGTGCGCCAGCCAGTACAGGTTGTCCTGATCGTAAAACTCGTCGCCGGATTTGCAGCCAGCGCCGGAGGAAGTCACATATACCGTACTGATCTCGCCCGCCCAGCGTACGTCAGCGCCGAAAGCGGCTGCGATAGGTCTGATCGGGACCATAAAAACGCCGTTAATGAGACGGTTGCCGGTGGGCGCGTAGAAGTTTCTGCCATTTGCCGCAATTTCAATGCCGCCTATATATGCCTCGATTGTGTATTTGCCTGTATTGATCTCCGCAGATGCGGTATCGGAGCGCCATGTTACGCTTTTGGCTCCGAGCGCCATCGCAAATGCTCTCAGGGGAACATAGGTGGTCGAGTCGATGAGCATCGCGGGTACGCCGAGATCGGCATCGATGCCGTTGATCACGATCCGGAGTCCACGGGACTCTGCCTCTTCGTCCTCTTCGGCCTCTGCGGCCGCTTCTTCAGCTTCTTCGGCGGCGTCCGACGCCTCTTCGGAAGAGGTCTCGGGAGCGACCGTGTTGTCGGTATCCTCTACTCCTGCGGCGCCCGCGGGGATGGTCAGTGCCATGGATAAGACCAGTATAAGGGCGACCGCTGCTATCAAATGCTTTTTCATAAAAATCTCCTTTCCCGCCGCATCCGCAGAACGGAACACGCCGGGGCTTGTGTTGTTTGTTTCCTACGTATATCTATATCGGACCGGACAGTCCTAAACATGTCCGCTTCCGGTATAACCTGATTCCTGACCGCCGGGGAGAACTCACTGTTCGCCGTGCCAGCGGATCACGTTCACCTCGGGATCGCCGTCGAAGTGGGCGGCTTCACGTCCCTGACATGTGAAGAGGAGGATCTGACGGGTCTTTGCGGTCTCTTTCAGATGATCGAGTGCGAGCCCGGCCCTGTTGTCGTCGAAGCTGACGAGAGCGTCGTCCAGCACTATAGGACAGGGGTCATCCTGCGGAAGGACGACTTCGCAGGCCGCGAGACGAAGAGACAGATAGACCTGATCTGCAGTGCCGGCGCTCAGCATAAGCACGTTGTGGCTGACCGTATCGCCGTGCGCCCTGGCGGACGCGTCGAGCGCTCTGTCAAAGGTGAGGGTATCGTATCTCCCGCCTGTGAGCTTGCTGAAGACGGCTCCGGCGGCATGCCCCAGAAGGGGCGAGAACCTGTTCTGTATATCGGTGTTCGCTTCGCGGAGAGCCGCAATGGCCATGTCCAGGGCTTCGTACTGGGCCGTCTGTTCGGCCAGTTCGGTCCTTGCCTCGTTGATCTCTCCCGCGAGGACTATGGGATCGCCCAGTCCGCGGAGCTCTCCGAGCGCCAGGTGATACTGCGTGTTGGCGCTGTCGAGGGCTGAGGAGACTTTTTCGAGACGCGCCTCCGTCTCCTCCCGGCCGTATCTCGGTCTCACGAACTGTGAAAGATCGGCGGCCGGCGCGTCGGGAGCGTCGGTGCTCTCCAGTGCGGAACGTATCTGCTCTTTCATCTCCGCGTCGGCAGAAAGCCTTTCGCAGTCGGATCTGAGCGTTTCGAGCGTCGAGAGCATGGCGGGTATCTCGCTGAGGGAAGATACGCGGGGATCGATCTCCGCAGCGGCGCTGATGGCCGCGTTCTCCGCCTCTGCCAGCAGACGGTCGGATTCAGCCTTCGCGGCAGCCGCTCCGGCGTTCGCCGTTTCGGCATCCTCGGCCGCGTCCGTGAGGGCCGAGAACCGGTCCGCTTCCGCGCGGAATTCGAAGACTCCGGACATCCCGTATTCAGAAAGCAGCCGCGCGAGATACTTTTCGCGGTCCTTTATCGTGAAGAATGCCGCCGCTGCTGCCGCGGCGCATAATACCGCAGCCGCCGCCAGGATCACGGTCACCGCCGTTCCCTTCAGAACGACTGCCAGAACGGCGAGCACTACGCAGAGCGCCGCGGCGACCGCTGCGGGGACGGTCAGTCTTTTCTTTTTCTCCCGCACCTCGTTATCGAGATGCTCGGCGGACGATACTGCTTTTTCGACCGCTGCGCGGTCCTGCCCGGCTAACCGGGAGGCCGCAAGAAGTGCGGACGCTTTCTCATATTCGCCGTAAGCGGCGTCAAAGCGCCGTTGTCCGGCCTCGGCGATCTCTCTGTGCGCTTCAGCTGAGGAGACCGCGTCGCGAAGGGCGGATATATGCCCGTCGTCGGTATTGCTGTAGACCTGAAGCCTCGCTCTGGCGGCTGCTGCCGCCTCGGAAGCGCTGCGCGCTTCGGCTTCGGCTTCCGAGAGGCGGCGGAGCTTTTCGTCCGCCTCTATCGCCCTGTGGGCGCGGAGCTCTTCGGAGAGCAGTTCACGCTCCGCTTTCAGCCGGAGGCCCTCATCACGGATCCCGGCGGCATCCTCGCAGGAGGTCTCGACGCTGCGGAGCCGGTTTTCAGCCTCTGCCAGCCTCGTACGAAGAGCGGGGATGGTGCCCGTTTTGTTGTAGCGGCGCTTGTTCTGCCACGAACGGAGCTTTTTATCAGCCTCGGAATAGGAGACAGCCTCGTCGCCGGATGATACCAGCGAGGAGATCCGCTTTTCCAGTTCCGGTGTCTGTCCCACCTTTACGGCGGCCTGTCTTATGAACGCCGTGCGTTCGAAGACGGCCTTGCCCACGCCGGTGAGCTTCTCTCCCGCGTTTTCCGCGGTCAGTCCGGGAACGCTGTCTCCGCTGCCGGTGTATACGGCGGAGAAGTCGCGCATCGGAACGGTCTTTGAGGATCTGCGTTCTATCGTGATGTCCCGCCCGTCAAAGACTATATCGGCAGAGCCCTCCATCGGGGCGCCGTTCCACGGGCGGAAGCGGGTCTTGTCTGTAAGATATCCCGGACGGTCGCGCTCCGATGTGTTTACCCCGTAAAGTATCGCCAGGATGAACGCGCACCAGGTGCTTTTACCGGTCTCGTTCGGCCGTTCTATTATATTCAGGCCGGGTGACAGCCGGAGCTCTTCTCCGCAGAGCTGTCCGAAAGAGGCGTGGAGACGTTTGAACCTCATGCGCCCCACTCCTCTCTGTTGTCGAGAGCGGCAAGGCCGTATCTGACGGCGAGAAGGATGCCGGGCTTGTCGTTTTCATCGGCGCTGTCATACTTCTCGCGGAGGAACCTCAGGAAGCCGCCGCGGAGGGTGTCTTCGCTGACGCCGTCCCAGATGTCCCGGAGGGCGTGTGTCTCGTCGCGTACAGTGACGTGGTAGGCACTGTCGGCCAGAGACTCGGCGAGCGCCGTGCAGTCTATATCCTCATCGGTCCCGCCGCGGAGCACCACGCGGACCACGTCGTTTTTCATGGATTCGCTGATCGCGGCTTCGGCCGCCGCGAGCGCCGTGCTCCCCGAGACGTCCGCCTGTACTATACGGTACTGCCTGCCGCGGAGGGGAATGAACCTCAGATCGGCTCCGCCTTTTGAAACGGTGCCGGCTATGACGCCTTTCTCGCCCGTCTCGTCAAAGCCGCGCCCCTCGGTGCAGCCGGGATAGGCGTATACGGTCGATCCGGCGGAGCAGATGCCGCTATAGGCGTGGATATGACCAAGTGCCAGGTAATCTAGGCCGGATCTCTCTATATCCTGTCTCGTTATGAGGTTGTATCTGTCGTCAGCAAGATCTCCGTGAAGGACCATTAGATTTACAAGGCCGTCATCTTCGGCGGTAAAGCCCCTCAGCAGCGGCCGGCTGGAAGACGAAGTGAAAGCGGCGCCGTATACGCGGCAGCCCAGATCCGGCAGTTCTACGCTGCTTATAACGGGAGATCTGAAGATATGGACGTTTTCCGGAAAATCAAGGATCGAGTAAGGCGACCGGTCGCAGTAGAAATCGTGGTTGCCGGGCGATATGAATACCCGGGCCTTGATAGAGGAGAGCACACGGAGAAGCGTCTCACAAGTCTCGTAGTAGCAGACCGAGCTGTCGAAAAGATCTCCCGACAGAAGGACGACGTCCGCCTGTTCGCTCTCGGCGAGATCTGCAAGCGAACCGAGCAGAGCGCGCTGTTCCTGCCGGCGCTCCAGCGCTTTTTTCTCGGGAAGAGAGTCAAAAGGAGAATCGAGATGAAAATCAGCCGAGTGTATTATTTTGACGGACACTTATTCATCCCCCTAGAAAAATGCACATAAAAACCGGTTACAATTAGTTACAAACAGCCCATCTAAGGTCGTATTATAAGCCAAAAAGTTACAAAATGAAACACTATTTTTGAGAGAGCCTTCATTTTTTGGTTATTATAACTAGAATTGCCAGTATACACAGGTGAATATCACGAAAAAATTGTGCACAATACACATAAAAATGTTGCCAGATATTGCCAGCACATATGGGATACAGCCCCCACATTTGCGCTTTTTAACCGCTGACAGATGGCAAGACAGCCCCACATAAAAGAGACCGGGACAGAGGCTGTCCGGTGATGCATGCGCACATCCGGCCGGTTTAGGTGAATATGCATAAAAACACCCGACAGGCGAATGCCTGCCGGGCGCGTTAATTCATTGCCGGAGATATGTCAGGTGGCCTCTCTGCCGCTCTGCGTGTCGCTGTGCATATACTCGGCGAGCCATGGGATATCCAGCCTGAGCTCACCGTCGTCGGTGTAGACGATATGCCTGCGCAGCCCTATGAACAGTCCGGTAAATAGTATTACAGCTGCGATCAGTATGCAGACCAGAGCTGTCAGGACTGCGCGGAGCGGACGGGCGCGTACGTATGTGCGGGAGGATGAACGGCGCAAAAGTATCGCCTCCCTATTCGTTGCTTTCTATGGCGGATATAAGATCGATGCGCCTCTGGTGGCGTCCGCCGTCAAATCCGGTCGTAAGGAACGTGTCGACTATCTTGAGAGCCAGACCGCCGCCGAGGACGCGGGCTCCCATCGCAAGCATATTGGCGTTATTGTGACGGCGGGTCATCTCAGCGGAGAAGCAGTCGGAACACAGCGCGGCGCGTATGCCTTTTATCTTGTTCGCGGCTATCGAGATCCCGATGCCGGTGCCGCAGACAAGGATGCCGCGGTCGCACTCGCCTGACGCCACAGCCCTCGCTGCCGCTTCGGCATAGACCGGATAATCGCAGCTGTCCGCGGAATATGTGCCGAAGTCTCTGTATTCGAGGCCGAGTTCTTCAAGGTGTGCCTTTATCTCCTGCATGAGGGCGAAACCGCCGTGGTCGCATCCCAGCGCTATCATTCGAGATCGCTCCTTTTATAATTAGTATAATTAATAAGTAGTGTGATTCTTAATGCACCGGCCCCGCCGGCGCGGACACCGGGCGATAAGAGCCTCGCCGCATACCACCATTTAATATATCAAAGAACGCCGCCGATGTACAGGCATTTTGGCCGGCAAAAACAAATCCGGAGACAGCGTGCGCGTCTCCGGATCGTCTGTTTTACGGGTGCGCGGCCGGAAACCTTGTCCGGTCACAGCTTTTTTCTTCGCTTTTTTCCTCCTTTTTCTCATCTATTTTGTTCTCCTCTGCCTTGGCTTCTTCTTTAATTTCATTTTTTTCTTCATTTTCTTTTTCTTTTTCTTCTTTCTTTTCTTTATTGGCTTCATTCTCTTCATTTTTAAC
>CAMZHU010000027.1 GCA_947306975.1 uncultured Clostridia bacterium
TTACGCAGAGTTCCGGAGCGTAAAAGGCGGAAAAGAACGCGTCGATCACCTCGGGTGGATCGCCGAAGACAGTCCGCCACAGCGCTTTTAGCTCACTTGTTCCGTCCATCTTATTCTTTCCCCTTGTATGTGCTCACGCACGTTTCCTCTATCATCCGCCTGATCTCCTTAAGGTCGACGAATGTCTCGGGGCGCTTGCCCGGATCACGCAGCAGAGCCGCAGGATGATAGATAGCCGTGAACTTGACGCCGTCCTTATCAAACCAGCGTCCATGTTCCTGTGTAATCTTGAAATCGTCCTTTATGAGAGCCTTCGCCGCTATTCGCCCGAGGCAGACCACTACCTTCGGCTTTATAAGTCTGTACTGCGCCCGGAGCCAGTCCATGCAGGCCTCCTGCTCCGTGTTCAGCGGATCGCGGTTCTGGGGCGGACGGCACTTTACGATATTTGCTATATAAATGTTCTCATTCCTGTCGAGCCCGATTATCCTGAGCATGTCGTCCAGCAGTTTCCCGCCGCGTCCGACGAACGGCTCGCCCTGAAGATCCTCGTTCTCACCGGGTCCCTCGCCGATGAACAGCACCTCCGCGTCCTGTCTGCCGACTCCGAACACCACGTTCGTCCTGGTCTCCCACAGAGCGCATTTCTTGCACTGTAAGCACTCGCTTCTTAGCTCTTCCCAGCTGACCATAACTGTCCTCCATACGCGCATACGCGCAGTAATTTTGACTGCCGCCGCGGCGGAAAATACCTCTTGACTTCCGTCCTCATATCCCTTATAATGACATGGCTGTACAAGTGAACCGCATTTAACGGTCGTCCAAACGTGGAGAAGTCGCGTAGTTTGGTCGAGCGCGCACGATTGGAAATCGTGTAGGCCTCATAAGGGTCTCGAGGGTTCGAATCCCTCCTTCTCCGCCACACCGCCGCAAGCGTTTTTCGCTTGCGGCGACTGCTTTTTCAAAGAAAACCAGCCGGAGGGAGATCACACATATGAACACTGCAAAAATGAGAAATATCTTCAAGGATACCGACTTCGTGCATCGGAGCGGAACAGCCGAAGAACTCAGAGTCGCAGAGTATCTGAAGGAAAAGTGCGAAGAACTCGGCGTACATGCGGAAATAGAATCATTCCGTGTGCCGATGGCCGAGATCGAAAGTGCCCGTGTCTTCGCAGACGGAAAGGAGATTCCATGTAAAGGCATCTTCTGCTGCGGGAGCGGAGACGTCGAAGGTGAACTTTACTATATGCCCGGTCTGGACAAGGTCTCCGTCGCGGGAGCAAAAGACAGGATCGTCCTGCTGGACTCGTCTGTGATAGGTTACTTTGCATACCACGATCTTCTCGATGCGGGAGCGAAGGGCATCCTCTTCCGGTACGGGGATATACACTACCCGAACGAGGATATAGATGAGCGCGATCTGCGCGAGTATGTGGTCGGGGATGGGGAAAAACTGCCGTGCGCGATGCTCAACGCCGCCACTGCGGTAAAACTTGTCAGAACCGGCGCAAAAAAAATCCGCATCTCGATACGCCAGAACGAGTATGACGGGCAATCCCGGAACGTTGTAGCCGATATCCCGGGAAAGCGGCGCGAATACATCGTCCTTACCGCTCATTACGACTCCACAGCACTGTCTCACGGCGCATACGACAACATGTCCGGCTGCGTAGGCCTTCTCGGCGTCATGGATGCGCTGAAAGGCAAAGGACTCAACTATGGGCTGCGTTTCATCTTCTGCGGCAGCGAGGAACGCGGGCTGCTCGGTTCAAAGGCATATGTGAGAGACCATGAAGAGGATATCAAAAATATCGCTCTGAATATAAACCTGGATATGATCGGTACTATTATGGGGAAATTCATCTCCTGCGTCTCGGCGGAGGAAAAGCTCTCTCACTATCTCACATACATGGGCGCTGAACTCGGCTTTCCGATAGAATCCCGCATCGGGGTCTATTCTAGCGACTCAACCAGCTTCGCGGACAAAGGCGTGCCCGCAGTGTCTCTTGCCCGGTTAGCGGGCGGGAGCGTCGCTCCGATCCACTGCCGTTACGATCTCGCGGACGTGCTGTCGATGGGCCAGTTGAAATCTGACATTACATTCATAACCGAATTCACAAGGCGAATGGCAAATTCGTCCGTCTGCCCTGTATCGCGCGAGATCCCCGAAAAGGTCAGAAAAGAACTCGACGAATATCTCTTCCGCAAAAGGAAATCCAACGACTGACAGGTCGTCTGAACACATAAATTATACTCTGATCGGCAAGCCATTACAAGGCTGCCCGGCTCTGTGAACTGATATGCGCGGCAGTCCGGAGTGTTTGGCGTCTCTCCGGACTGCTGTTTCCTTTTTGCGTTTAAAGATTTTGGGGAACTGGTAAAAAGTGCTTTACAGAACGGTTCTTAGGTAGTATAATAGTCGTCGACCGCCAAGAAAGCTTGGATGTCTTTCACAATTGCGAACACGGTATTCTGTGCAGTATCCCTAACGGCAGGCAGACTAAGGGGTCTCCTGGCGCGGCTCGACGCCCAGACCTTACGCGTACGCATTTGATAAACAGCCAAATATCGCAAGAAAGCGGTGGACAAGCCTCTTTCCGATTACTGCACGGGACATACTGCATATGTCCCTCAGGCAGTATTGGGAGGGGGCGTTTTTCTTTATTGAAAGGAGTCAAAAATGAAAAAAGCAGTATCCATTATCCTCGCGCTCGTACTCTGCCTGGCCCTCTTCGCCGGCTGCGGCAACAGCGCAAAACCGGCTGACAACGCCAGCCCCTCCGACGCGTCCAAACCTGCTGAGTCCGAGACCCAGCCCGAACCCGCGAAAGAGCCTGAAAAGGAGCCCGAAAAAGAGCCTGAAAAGGAACCTGAAAAGGAACCCGAACAGGAACAGGGCGTCAACACCGTTATCCTCATGGAGCAGGATGACAGCATGATCAACACCTACACGATGCTCGCAGTCGATCCTGAAGCCCCCTTCGTAGATGAGAACGGCAACTCTGTGGAAGGCGTCGCCATCAATTCCGAAGGCGCTAAGGCTCTCATCTGCTGGATGCTCTCCGAGGAAGGCCTCAAGCTCTGCGCCGACTACGGTGTCGCAGAGTATGGCGACCACCTCTTCTATCTGAAGGACGATGCCCCGAAGTATGAAGGCGAGATCGCCGCGGCGACCCCCGAGACCCAGACCATACGTCTCTCCACCACCACCTCCGTCAACGACTCCGGTCTTCTCGGAGCTGTCCTTCCCGTCTTTGAGAAGGAGTACGGCTATAAGGTCGAGGTCCAGTCCGCCGGTACCGGCAAGGCCATCGCAGCAGCGAAATACGGCAACGCCGACATGATCCTCGTACACGCAAAGGCCAAGGAAGAGGAGTTCGTAGAGGCCGGCTATTCCTATGTGCTCGATGGTTTTGAAGCTGAGCGTCTCTCCTTCATGTACAACTTCTTCGTTCTGTGCGGTCCTTCTGACGACCCGGCAGGCGTTAAATCCTGCGCTAACGTCCTTGACGCGTTCAAGACGATTGCAGACGGCAAGTACACGTTCATCTCCCGCGGCGACGGCTCCGGCACACACACCAAGGAACTCGCTCTCTGGCCGAAGGATCTCGGCATCACCGAGGACGCAGCAAGCTTCGCCGCGTACACTGACTGGTACGTATCCGCCAACACCGGCATGGGCGCGTGCCTTGTCATGGCCGAAGAAATGGGTGCCTATATCCTCACCGACAAGGCAACCTTCCTCACCTTCCAGACGAACAACGGCGTCATGTAACTTGCGGGCAGGTCCGCACACTTACTGATTCTGGGTATCATCCGGCGCGGCGCGCCGGATGATACCTATACGTATTTTTTAAAGGAGTTGCCGGAACAGTGAAAACCGCACTGCAGCAGGCTCTTGAGCTCATTATCGGGGGCAGCGGAGAGCTGAGCAACATACTTCTCGTCACCGCGCGCGTCAGTCTTACCAGTTCTCTGGTGTCTCTCATTATCGGGGTGCCCATAGGGTTGCTACTGGGCTCCAAGAGCTTTTTCGGAAGGCGCGCACTCGTCGTTATCAGCAGAACGCTCATGGGTATGCCGCCCGGAGTCTGCGGTCTGCTGTTTTACATGATGTTTTCCGGAGTCGGCCCGTTCGGCCGTTATAAGCTGCTTTTCACGGTAGAGATCATGATCCTTGCGCAGGTCGTGCTGATCATACCGCTTGTCGTCAGCAACATGGAGACTTACGTTTCAAGGATCTCAGATCAGGTCCGGGAGACTGCGCGAGGGCTCGGGTTGAAGGGCCTGCGTGTCTATGTCCTGCTGGCAAATGAAAGCGTTTACCAGATTTTCACTACATATCTGCTGGCGTTTGCCCGCGCAGTGGCTGAGGTCGGTGCTGTATCCATGGTCGGAGGTGCTATTGCGTGGAAAACGAACGTGATGACGACCGCGATAATGCTCTATACCAACCGCGGCAGTTTCACTCTCGGCGTTGCGCTCGGACTTATTCTCATGACCATTTCACTGGCTGTCAATATCCTCGTAACGCTGCTGCAGAGGAGGCTGAGCCGATGAAAGTCAATGCTGTCACCAAGACATATGAGGGCAAGACCGTCCTTCGCATGCCCGCTCTCGAATTCGAACCCGGGCGTATCTGCGCAGTGATGGGCGCCAACGGCAGCGGCAAAACCACCTACGCCAGGATCTTGGCCGGAGTCGTCCGTGCCGACGGCAAGATCAAACCCTTCGAGGGAAACGAAAGTGTCGGATATATGCCCCAAAAGAGCTATCCTTTCCGTATGACCACGCTTTCAAACGTTAACCTGATCGTAAAGGACAAGGCGCGTGCTCTTGATCTTATGCGCACGCTTTCCATAGACCACCTCGCAAAACAGCGGGCAGGCAGTCTCTCCGGCGGCGAGACTGCCCGCATGGCCTTAGCAAGGCTATTTATGGGTGAATTCGACGTTCTGGTACTCGACGAGCCCACTGCTTCCATGGATATAGAGTCCACTGCACTGACGGAAGAACTCATAAAGAAGGCCTGCCGCGAAAGGCAGTGCGTTATGATCCTCGTGACCCACAGCCTCAAGCAGGTCCAGCGAGTCGCCGACGATCTGCTGTTCCTGTACAAAGGCGAACTCATCGAGCACGGAGAGGCGAAGAAAGTCCTGTCTTCTCCGACCCGGCAGGAAACAAAACAGTTTCTTGAATTCCTTGGCGACTGAGCCGCCATCATGTAAAACCGTAATGATCAAAACACCGCGATGCGTTCTGGAAGAACGTACCGCGGTGCTTTTTTGATGCAGTTCTTACTATGCGACAGGTTACTCCTCCCTGATGAAGGTCCCGCTCTTTCCGCCGGTCTTTTTAAGCAGGCGGATGTCGCTTATGACCATATCCTTCTGGACGGCCTTGCACATATCGTACACGGTGAGCGCAGCAACGGATACGGCTGTCAGGGCTTCCATCTCTACGCCGGTCACTCCGGTACATTTAGTCGTGGCAGTAATGTTCACAGCGCAGGCTTCCTCGTCCATCTCGAAGTCTATGTCGATACCGGAGATGAATATCGGATGGCACATCGGTATTATGTCAGACGTGCGCTTTGCCCCCATTATTCCGCCGATCTGGGCCGTTGTCAGCACGTCGCCCTTCTTCATCCCGCCGGTCTTTATGAGCTCAAACGTCTCTCTGTTCACGAGCACACGTCCTGCGGCTATCGCCGTGCGCTGGGTCTCACTCTTTTCCGTCACGTCGACCATCCTCGCCCGGCCGTTTTCATTAAAATGAGTAAAATCGTTCATATGTCCGTCCCTCCAGTTATATACTCAGCAGCCTCGGCGCCGGTCTTCTCCGCCTCGAATGCAACGGCGTCCACCGTGTCGTGGACGGTGCGTGCGTCGCCGCATGTGAAAATCCACTCCGGCAGCGATCCATCCTCTGCCTCAAGCGGCTCTATAAGCTCACGCTCCGGCACGAGTCCCAGCGAGGTTATGAGCGTCCCGCATCCGATGTACCGCTCCGCACCGCTGTCAAGATCCTTTACTGTGACGCCGCTGATCCTTCCTTCTCCGTGGATTCGCGTTACAGTGTGCCGGAAGTACAGCGGTATTCCGTAAAAGTCAAGGCATTCGGTCCTGTTTTTATCCGAACCGCCGCAGACGTCCCTTATCTCAAAAACGCCGATCACTCTCCTGCCCCGCTGGGCAAGGCAGCGGGCAACTACGAGTCCCACGTCCCCCGACCCGAGAACGACGGCATCGTCCCCTATGTCATATCCGCCCAGATTTAGCATCTTCTGAGCCGCACCGGCCTCGAACACTCCGGACGGGCGCGTTCCTGTGACATGGAGTGAGCTTATCGGGCGTTCTCTGCAGCCGGTCGCGAGGACGACGGCCTTTGTATGAAGCTCCGCGCAGCCGCTTTTGTTCGATACCGTTACCGTCCTGTCGGCGGAGACGGACAACACCATAGTCCCTGTAATTACCTCGACCCCGGAATCACTCATTCGTTCACGGAAGCGCTCCGCAAACTCCGTTCCGGTCATCTCTTCCCCGAAGTACGCGGCTCCGAAGCCGGAGTGAGTGCACTGGTTCAGGATCCCGCCGAGGCGTTCGCCGCGTTCTATTATAAGTATTCTGTCCACTCCGCACTCTTCAGCCGTAAGCGCTGCGGCCATTCCGGCCGGTCCGCCTCCGATCACGATGAGATCGTAAATATCACGCATCCGTCTCACCGCCTGTCAGTATATACGATCCGGGACCGTCCTTCATTATCTCCTCCGGGAGGCATCTGCGTTCTCTGGCAAGAAGCTCTATTACTTTCTGCGAACAGAATCCGCCCTGACATCTGCCGCCTCCGGCGCCGGTCCTGCGTTTTATGCCGTCTACAGTCACCGCACCGGGTTTGCTGTGTATCGCGTCGATCATCTCGCCCTCTGATACGCCGCGGCAGCGACATACTATCCTGCCGTAGTCAGGACGATCTTTTATGAGCGCATCACGTTCAGCCACGGAAAGATCAGCCGTCCGGACCGGGGCCGGTCGAACCGGATCGAAGCGGGGATCTTCTTTTGCGCCCAGATATGCGGCAGCTTTTTCAGCGGCATACCTGCCCAGTTCCTGCGCACAAGTCATTCCGGGAGTCTTGATTCCTATGAAGCTAAGAAAGGACGCGTCGCCCGCAGGCTCCGCAATCGTGAAATTACTAATGCTCTTCCCGTTCCTTACGTATTCGCCGCCGGCCAGTTCGACCTGGAACGGATTAGGCCGCAGGGACGAAAACGAGCGTATCATATGACGCATCGGCAGACCCGGCATGACCTCGGATATACGCCTGTCGAGGAGTTCGAAGCCATCGCGCTCCGTCGAACCCAGACGCTTACTGTCCGTCGGCATGTTCGACGGCCCTACAAGTATGTTCCCCTCGACCGTCGGCACCAAAGTCAGCCCCTTGTCGCCGCCCTTGTCGAATCCTCCGTCTTTCTTCTTGTCTTCAGGCTCGTGGGAGATGACATGGCTTATAAACCCCTCCGCCTTCGTATCGAGCACATAATAATCGCCGCGTTTGGGGAATAAACGCACAGAAGGCGCAAACAGCAGTTCCTGGACCTCATCGGCGAACAGCCCCGCGCAGTTTATCACGCAGCGTGTGCGGATATTTTCCGTGTCCGTACTGACCGTATAACCGCCCTCCCGCCTGGATATCCCCAGAACGCGGGAGCAGAACCTGAACTCGGCTCCGTTCGCAGCTGCATTCTCCGCCGCTGCGCAGCCGAGTTCCCACGGGAGCACTGTGCCCGTCCCCTCCGCGTACAGAGCTGCCCTGACACCCGGCGCAAGGTTCGGTTCCAGATCGTATGTCTCCTCCGGCCCGATCATACGCAGCCCCTGAACACCGTTTTCAAGCCCCTGGGCGTATTTCTTTTCAAGCACCCCGAGCCCGCACGGCCCGAAACAAATCATAAGCGAGCCGCATCTGGAAAACCTTACACCGAGTTCACGGCATAGTGTGTCGAAACCGCGGTTCGCGCGAACGCACATCTCTGTTTTGATCGTCCCGGGCTTCGTGTCGCAGCCGGTATATACGATGGCGGAGTTTGCGCGGCTTATGCCTGTGCACACGTCTTCGCGCTGTTCCAAAACGATCGTATGCAGACCGTATCTGACCAGTTCCCGCGCAGTAAAGCAGCCGAGCAGTCCCGCTCCTATCACCGTTGCGTCGTATTCCGTCCTCATAAGGAAAACCTCTTTGCAAGTCGTTTGTCTAACCACATATAATTTACAACAATAAGCGTCCATTGTAAATCGCCTAATGACTGGACGTCTCATGTATGTGTGCACCATTCAAATATCACGCTATTTCATTTTAACATTTGCAAAACAGGCGGAAGTATGCTATAGTTTCTATATATATTTTCAGGGAAATATACCAAGGAGGATATTCATGAAAGGATATGCAGGGAAAGTACTCATTGTCGATCTGACTGACAGATCATATGAGGTTCGTGACCTTGACCCCTCGTGGGCAAGGGATTTTCTCGGCGGTGCTTCTCTCGGCGCGAGGTTTATGTACGACCTCATGCCGCCGCACACCGATCCGTTCGCTCCTGAGAGCGTTATAGGATTCGTCGCGGGTACCGTCAATAATACAAGCGCGCTTATGAGCGCTCGCTATTCCGTCGTATGCAAGTCCCCGGCCACAAAGGGCTGGAGCGATTCGAGCGCCGGCGGCAGCTTCGGCCCCCAGATGCGCAAGGCCGGTTACGACGCCATCTTCGTGAAGGGCATCTCCGAAAAGCCGGTCTACCTGTACGTCACCGACGAGGAAGTCAGATTCTGTGACGGCGCGAACGTATGGGGAAAGATCGTCTCAGATGCCGACGCGATTATCAAAGAAGAACTCGGCACCAGTGATGTGGGCATCTCCATCATCGGACCGGGCGGAGAACATAAATCCTATATGGCTGCCGTCATATGCGACCGCGACCGTGCCGCAGCCCGCGGCGGCCCCGGCGGAGTCATGGGCTCCAAAAACTTAAAGGCTGTCGTCTGCCGCGGAAAGCAGGTCACTCCTGTTGCAGATCAGGCAGGCGTACTCGCCGCCAACAAGATGGCTGTCGAGCATTCCAAGGGGCCCGGCGCAGTGCCTGTCGGCAAGTTCAGAACGACCGGCACCTCCTCCGACTACGACGCCAGCGTTTACCGTGCCGACGCCAGCATTAAAAACTGGACCGGCATCCCGGAGGATCTCTCCGAGGAAGCTATAAACAATCTCTGCGGCCGCGTTCTCGATCCGAAGTACAAGGTCAAACAGGAAGGCTGCATGAGCTGCCATATCCGCTGCGGCGCCGTGTACAAGGTCGACAGCGAAAAATACCATGTCGAGCGCTGCACACGCCCCGAATATGAATCTCTGGGCGCCTTCGGCAGCAACCTCCTGAACGGAGACTCCGACGTGGTCATGGTCTGCAACTGGCTCTGCAATGAGTACGGCTACGACGTTCTTTCCTTCGGCGGTACCCTTTCCTGGCTCATGGAGTGCTACGAGAAGGGCATCTTCACGATCGACGAGCTCGACGGTATCGACCTTAAATGGGGCAACGGCGATGCCATATATGCCATGGCAAAGCACATCTGCGATTACGAGGGGATCGGCATCCCGCTGAACCTCGCCTCCAAAGGCTGCGCCGAGTACTTCGACAAGGGCTATGAGTGCCTCGTCACCGCAAACGGCGTTGAACTTCCGATGCACGGCAGCCGCTACAACCCCGGCCTCGCCCGCGAGTATAAGTTCGACCCCGCTCCCGGCCGTCACACCCGCGGAGGTCTCAAAGTGCCGTACGGACATCAGCCGCCCGAGGTAAAATACAACTATGAAGATACCGGCGCCAGAGACGTCGCCGGTCTCGTAGAGTGGGAGATCTCCAACTGCGCCGGCTTCTGCGCGTTCGGCAACTTCCTTATGAACGAGCCCATCATGCACAAGCACATCGCAGCCGTCACCGGTTTCGAAGAATATGAAACGGAAGAGGGCCTCAATAATTTTGCACAGCGCGGCTTCGCGCTCCGCACCGCTTTCAACATCAGAGACGGTATAACACGCGACAAGCTGTTCCTCTCCGACCGCGCCTGCGGCAAGCCGCCGCTCGAGGGCGGCCCGCTGAAGGGCGTCACCGTAGACGTTGACAAGATGGGCGACAACTTCTATGAGGCCATGGGCTGGTATGTTGACACCGGTATTCCCAAGAAGGAGACGCTTGAACGTCTCGGCGGTCTCGATTGCGTTATAAAGGATCTTTATCCGGAAGCATAACCCCACCCGAACTGAACACCTGCCCCGGCCCGGAAACGGGCCGGGGTCTCCGTTTACATCAAAAAAATGTTGACAACGGCGAAAAGCTGTGCTATTTTTTTCAATATCCAATTTAAATATGTAAATGCTTTGAAGGAATTATGCTGCATGCGATCCGTTTCAGAGAGCCGGCGCACGGTGAAAGCCGGTACGTGAACATGTCGGCAGTCTCATTCCAGAGCACAGCTTCCGAAGGCCGTCATGGTTGGTAAGAGGCTGCGGATGCCCCGTTACCATGGCTAGGGTTTTTCTGAACCCGAACAGAGCGGCCGCGTTCATCGCGGCAAGCAGGGTGGTACCGCGGAATATTTTTCGTCCCTGAGACCTTTTCCGGTCTCGGGGATTTATTTTTACGCAAAGGAGCAGATCGATATGAAAAAAATGTATATTGCTGACGTTACACTGAGGGTGCCGGCCGTCCCCGGAGAACCGGCGCTGAGCTTCAAAGAGAAGCTTGAGATAGCAAGATATCTGGAAAAGCTTCACGTAGACGTCATAGAGCTGCCGGCGATATCCGACGAAAAGACTGATCCGCTCCTCATCAGGACAATCGCGTCTTTTATCGCGAACAGCACCCTGTCCATAACGACGGGCCTCACTGAAGAATCCGTTGGATCCGCATGGAACGATATTAAGAATGCAGTCCACCCGCGGCTCCGCATCGCGGTGCCCGTCTCTACAGTGCTCATGGAATATGTCTGCCACAAGAAGCAGCCGGCGCTGCTGAAACTCATAGCAGAGCTGGTTACCAAGGCGAAGAGCCTGTGCCCCGACGTGGAATTCTTCGCAGAGGACGCCGTCCGCGCGGAACACGATTTCCTCGTTTCCGCCATTGAGACGGCTGTCTCATGCGGCGCTACTGCCGTCACGGTATGCGATTCCGAAGGGACCATGCTCCCAGACGAGTTCGGGCGTTTCGTCTCAGGTCTCATAGAGTCCGTGCCGGCGCTTTCCGGTGTAAGATTCGGCGTTCAGACAAGCGCCAGCCTGGATATGGCGACTGCCTGTGCGCTTTCCGGCGTGCTCGCCGGAGCGGATGAGATCAAGGCTGCAGCCGGCGGCGGCAACAGTCCTTCCGAGGCTGCGATAGCGCAGTTCGTAAAACTCCGCGGCGATTCATGCGGGGTAACATGCGGTCTCAACCAGCTCGAACTCCAGCGCATCACGAAGCAGATCAACTGGATAACCAACACCAAGCGGAGCAGCACGTCTCCCTTCGACAGCGGTATCCGCGATTCCGCCGAACAGGGGCAGTCTACAGACTTCACACTTAACGTCAACGATGGTCTTACAGCTGTCCGCGGCGCGGTAAAGAAGCTTGGCTACGACCTTTCCGAGGACGACAACCAGCGGGTATTCGAGGCTTTTCAGCGCGTCGCCCGTAAAAAAGACGTCGGTCCGCGTGAACTCGACGCGATCGTTGCGAGCACAGCGCTCCAGGTCCCGTCCACATACAAGCTCGTCAGCTATGTGATAAACTCCGGCAACATCATATCCTCCACGGCGCACATCGTGCTCTCAAAAAACGGCGCCGACATGCAGGGCTTCTGCCTCGGCGACGGCCCAATCGATGCCGCCTTCCTCGCTCTCGAACAGATCGCCGGACGCCATTATGAACTGGATGATTTCCAGATCCAGTCCGTCACTGAAGGCCGAGAGGCTATGGGTTCCGCTCTTGTAAAACTGCGTTCCAACGGCAAGCTATACTCCGGAAACGGCATTTCCACCGATATAATCGGCGCGGCCATACATGCCTATGTCAACGCTCTCAACAAGATCGTCTACGAAGAGACCTGATCTGTATCAACGGTATAACTAATAGAATACTTCCAGGAGAATCCCGTTATGAAACTCTCATTTTCGATCAATAACTGGCACGGATACACGTGGCAGGATTTCTGCAAAGCCGCAAAAAGCATCGGTTTTTCCGGTATCGAACTGCACTCCGTGCATGATTCCGGACTCTCTGAGCCCGGCGGTCCCTTCGACATGAAACGCTCCGCGGCAACGGTGCGTGAGATGATCGACCTCCAGCTGTCCATTCCCTGTGTTGACTCGATCTGTGACATATCAGACGAGAGCCGTTTTGATTACAACTGCAGTGAGATCGCCGCCTGTGTCGAGACCGCTCGCAGATTCCGCATACCCTATGTGCGTATCCACGCTTCCGAGAACGGAAGCGTCACAGACAGGATGCTCGAATGTCTCCGTCTTTCTGTCAACGCGGCTGAAAAATCCGGCGTTACGCTGCTGATAGAGACCGTCGGCATCTTCGCAGATACCTCGAAGCTTTGCGACGTGCTGAACTCCTTCGCCTGCGATAATCTCGCCGCCCTCTGGGACATGCATCACCCGTTCCGCTTCAACAACGAGTCCCCTGAGGAGACTATAAGGAACCTGGGCGCATATGTAAAACACGTCCATATAAAAGACTCCGAGATAGTGGATGGAGTGCTTCGCTACCGTCTGCTCGGTGACGGTGAGCTGCCGATCGCAAACATGGTAGACGCTCTCCGCTCTATCAACTACGACGGTTTCATCTCCTTCGAGTGGAATCCTGAATGGATGCCCGAACTTGACGACATGGAGATCGTCTTCGCCCAGTTCGTCAGTTACATGAACCGCTTCGATGATCCGTCCACCGCCAAGGCGACGCTCTATGAAAACAGGGCCGGTACCGGCAAATTCATCTGGAAGAAGGAAACGCTCATAGACATGACCTTCTCTCAGATGCTCGACCGGACGATACGTGAATTCCCCGACCAGCTTGCATTCAAATATACGACTCTCAATTACACCAGGACCTACGCGGAATTCCGCGACGACGTCGACGAATTCGCTAAGGTACTTGTATCCCTCGGAGTCAAGCCCGGAAACCAGGTAGCGATCTGGGCTACCAATATTCCTCAGTGGTATATCACCTTCTGGGCCGCGGTCAAGATAGGTGCGGTCCTGGTAACGGTGAACACCGCGTACAAGATACATGAGGCGGAATACCTCTTCAAACAGTCTGACACGCATACGCTCGTAATGGAAAAGGGTTACCGCGACTCCGACTATTCCGCCATCATGGCAGAGCTCTGTCCTGAACTTGAGAACACGGTCCCCGGGCAGCCGCTCCACAGCAAGCGGCTCCCGTTCCTCCGAAACGTCATAACCGTCGGTTTCAGGCAGAAGGGCTGCCTCACCTGGGAAGAGGCTCTCCAACGGGCACCGCAGGTCCCTATAGAAGAGATCAAGCGCATGGCCGCAGCCGTCGACCCCAACGACGTCTGCAACATGCAGTACACTTCCGGAACGACCGGCTTCCCGAAGGGCGTCATGCTGACCCATTACAACATAGTCAACAACGGCAAGTGCATCGGCGACCGGATGGACCTCTCCACCGCGGACAGGATGATGATCCAGGTCCCCATGTTCCACTGTTTCGGAATGGTCCTCGCCATGACGGCAACGATGACCCATGCGGGCACGCTACTTCCTCTCCCCTACTTCTCACCGAAGCCCTCGCTTGCATGTATAAATCAGGAGCATATAACATGCTTCCACGGCGTCCCCACCATGTTCATAGCCATGCTGGAACATGAGGACTTCCCCAAGACCGACTTCTCTTATATGCGCACCGGCATCATGGCCGGCTCCCCCTGCCCGATATCCGTCATGCAGGACGTCGTCGATAAGATGAACATGAAGGAGATCGTTATAGTCTACGGTCAGACAGAGGCGTCGCCGGGCTGTACGATGAGTTCTACAGACGATCCGTTGGAAGTCCGTGTCACTACGGTCGGCGGCAACATGCCGGAGATAGAGTGCCGCATCGTCGATCCGGAGACCGGCGAAGAACTGCCCGACAATGTGACCGGCGAATTCGTAGCACGCGGTTATAACATCATGAAGGGTTATTACAAAATGCCGGATGCGACCCGCGCAGCTATAGATGAGGACGGATGGCTCCATACTGGCGACCTCGCCTGCAGGACGCCGGAAGGCAATTACCGCATTACTGGCCGTCTGAAGGACATGATCATCCGCGGCGGAGAGAACATTTATCCCAAGGAGATTGAGGAGTTCATCTATACACATCCTGATGTTTCCGATGTACAGGTCATCGGTGTCCCCGATGAGCAGTACGGCGAGGAGATTATGGCCTGCGTCATCCTCAAGGAAGGCGAGACCATGACCGAGGAAGAGATGAAGCAGTATGTGCGCGACCATATGGCCC
>CAMZHU010000028.1 GCA_947306975.1 uncultured Clostridia bacterium
CACTCTGTCGACACCGAGGCGGCGCATTGCCGCTATCATCTTGCCTTCGACGTTGGTGCCGATCGGCATGCCGAAGCATTCACCGAGCTGTGCACGTACGGACGGGGCCGCCGCCATGACGACATGCTTGGTCGGGTCGTTGATAGCCTTCCAGACCTTGTCGGTATCGTCACGCTCAGTTAGGGCGCCAGTCGGACATACGCTGATGCACTGGCCGCAGTTGATGCAGGCGGTAGATGAGAGCGGCATGTCGAACGCAGAGGAGATGTGTGTGTCGTAGCCGCGTTCGTTGGCGCCGATAACGCCGACATACTGATTCTTTTTGCAGACCGCTATGCAGCGGCGGCAGAGAACGCACTTGGAATTGTCTCTTATGAGATGAATAGCTGAATCATCGATCTCAGGATCGCGGTCACTGTTGATAAAGCGGTTCTGGTCGACGCCGTATTCACGGCAGAGAGCCTGCAGTTCGCAGTCGGTGCTGCGTACGCAGGAGAGGCACTCCATCCTGTGGTTGGAAAGGATAAGTTCAAGAGTGCCTTTACGGGCTTTAATTATCGCCGGAGAATTGGTGTTGACTTCCATTCCCTCGGTCACGGGATATACGCACGCTGCGCAGTATGCTTTTGCGCCCTTAACCTCAACGAGGCACATACGGCAGGCGCCAATGGCGTTAACGTCCTTAAGGTAGCACAGAGTCGGGATGCGTATACCGGCCGCATTGGCAGCCTCGAGTATGGTGGAGCCTTCAGGTACCTCAACAGCGATCCCGTTAATAGTAAGTTTAACAGTTTTCATTACCTTAGCTCCTTCCTTATTTCTTCACGATGGCGTCGAACTTGCAGTTGCTCATGCAGACGCCGCACTTGATGCACTTCGACTTGTCGATGACGTGGACTTCCTTTACCTTGCCGGAGATCGCATCAGCCGGGCAGTTGCGTGCGCAGAGCGTGCAGCCCTTGCACTTTGCAGGATCGATCTCATAGGTAAGGAGCTTCGTGCAGACGCCGGCCGGGCATCTCTTGTCTACGACGTGGGCGATGTACTCGTCTCTGAAATACTTGAGCGTGGACAGAACCGGGTTCGGAGCCGTCTGGCCGAGAGCGCAGAGCGCGTTCTTCTGAAGATGATGGCAAAGCTCTTCCATCTCGTCAAGCATCTCAAGAGTTCCCTCGCCTTCTGTGATCTTGGTGATCATCTCATAAAGGCGCTTCGTGCCGATACGGCAGGGAGAGCACTTACCGCACGATTCATCCATCGTGAACTGGAGGAAGAATTTTGCTATATCGACCATGCAGGTGTCCTCATCCATTATGATGAGACCGCCGGAGCCGACTATGCTGCCGATGGCGGCAAGGCTCTCGTAGTCGATGGGGGTATCGATGAGGGACGCGGGGATGCAGCCGCCGGAAGGTCCGCCGGTCTGCGCGGCTTTAAACTTCTTGCCGTTCGGGATACCGCCGCCGATCTCCTCGACGACCTCTCTCAGGGTGGTGCCCATCGGGATCTCGACAAGGCCGGTGTTGTTGATCTTACCGACCAGGCAGAAGACCTTGGTGCCCTTGGACTTCTCTGTGCCCATGGAGGCGAACCAGTCAGCGCCGTTGAGTATGATCCTCGGAATATTCGCCCAGGTCTCGACGTTGTTGAGAATGGTGGGCTTTTCGAACAGACCCTTGACAGCCGGGAACGGCGGACGGGGTCTGGGCTCGCCGCGGTTGCCCTCGATGCTGGTCATAAGGGCAGTCTCCTCGCCGCAGACGAAAGCGCCGGAACCGAGGCGGAGCTCGATATCGAAGGAGAAGCCCGTTCCGAATATGTCGTCACCCAGGAAACCGTATTCGCGGGCCTGCTTGATGGCGATCTGGAGCCTGTGGATGGCTATGGGGTACTCAGCGCGGACGTAGATGTAGCCCTGATGTGCGCCGATCGCGTAGCCGGCGATAGTCATAGCTTCGAGGACAACGTGTGGATCACCTTCAAGGACAGAGCGGTCCATGAACGCGCCCGGGTCACCTTCGTCAGCGTTGCAGCATACGTACTTGACAGGAGCTGGCGCGGAAGCAAATTTCCACTTCAGGCCGGTCGGGAAACCAGCGCCGCCGCGGCCGCGGAGGCCGGATTTGGTTATGATGTCTATTACCTCTTCAGGCGTCATCTCAGTGAGGACGCGGCCGAGGGCCTCATAACCGTCGACAGCTATGTACTCGTCGATGTTCTCGGGGTTAATGACGCCGCAGTTGCGAAGCGCGACACGGGTCTGTTTTTCATAGAACTTCGTCTTGGAGAGGTCCGCAACGACTTCCGCAGAATCCTTCTCGGTGTGAAGAAGGCGCTGTACGATCCTTCCCTTGACAATATGTTCGGATACTATTTCGCTGACATCGTCGGGGGTAACGCGAGTGTACATCGCGCCTTCGGGATACACAACGACTATCGGTCCGAGCTCGCAGAGGCCGAAGCATCCGGTCTGGATCATCTTGACCTCATCAGCCATACCCTGGGCTTTGAGTTCTTCTTCAAATCGTTTGAATATTTCTTCGGAGTGAGCCGATGAGCAGCCAGTACCGCGACATACAAGTATATGCGCTCTTACTATGTTCATTTAATGCCGTCCTCCTTACTGTTCCGTTCCGATCGTATACTCTGAAACGACCTGACCGTTGATGAGGTGGTCGGTAACTACTTTGACGGCCTTCTCGGCGGTCATTTTGACATACGTGACCTTCTCCTGACCGGGCACGTATACTTCGACCACGGGCTCAAGTTTGCAGATGCCTATGCAGCCTGTCTGTGTGATCATGACATTCTTGAGCTGCCTCTTGTCGGCCTCTTCAACGAAGGCCGCGAGAACGGGGCGGGCGCCCGCCGCGATACCGCAGGTGGCCATACCGACTACCACGCGGATCTTGTCCTCGCCGTTATTGCGGAGATTGACTTCCGCCTTAGCCTTTTCTCTGAGTGCCGCAAGTTCCGCAAGAGATTTCATAATGAAAACACCTCCAAAATATAAATCGGACAAGCGACAGATCAGCCGTTGTCTTTTATGATTGGATCAAGGATCCTGTCAACGTCATCCGGTACGAGTCTGCCGTGGACTTCACCGTTAACTGTCATAACAGGAGCGAGCGCGCAGCAGCCAAGGCAGCGCGTCTCTTCAAGAGAGAACATGCCGTCCGGAGTAACTCCGCCCGGCTCTATTCCGAGCTTCTGTTTAATGCGCTCGAGAACGCCGCCGGCTCCTTTGACATAGCAGGCCGTACCCATGCAGACTGCAAGAGAATACTTGCCCTTCGGATTCAGAGAGAACTGTGCGTAGAAAGTCACGACGCCGTATACCTGCTCCAGGGGAATTCCCAGACCTTCGGCTATTATCTTCTGGACTTCGATGGGAAGATAGCCGTAGATGTCCTGCGCCTGCTGCAGCACCGGCATGAGTGCACCGCGCATGTCCTTGTGGGCAGCAATCAGCTCGCGAAGCTTTGCCTCCTGTTCTGCCGTTCCGCGAAACGGCACAACAGTCTTCTTTTTTGCCACGTGAAAAACCTCCCTTATTACAATTGTTCTCACAAATTATTAATTGCGCGAAGATAGATAATTGCTCATAACGGCACCGAGAGCGCCGATTATTCCGTTTTTTACTGTAATGATACAGATTTTTGTTTATTATAACACCTTTTTCTGACTTTTAAAAGAAAAAACTGAACAGATTCGCCAGTATTTTTTTGATCTCAGGTATTTTCTGACTATGAGCTGTTTGCCGGATATCAAACAGTACCGCCGCACTCCTCCGTATTCTCGTCGATATAGCTCTTGATATAAGTCATGACCCCCGGGTCGGACAGGCTCACGTCGTCGCCGAGTATCTCGCGGAACTCCCTGGTATCCAGTTTGAATCCCGTACCGTCACGCTCAAATGAATAGATAAAATCTATGTCCGGATTCATGCCGATCAGTGATGACATAGTTCCCGCCATGTCGCCCAACGGCATACGGTCGATGTTCGAAAGTCCGAAAACTGCCGAAGTCGTAGTGCCCTCCCCAGGCTTGCTCCTGATGCTGAACTCCCCGCCGGTTATCTCGGCCGCCATCTTGAAAAACGGCACACCGAGACCGACCTTACGCGTCGTTCTGGTCGTAAAGAAAGGATCTGTCACATGCTCTATCTGCTCCTCAGTCATACCGCACCCGTTGTCTGATACGGTTATCGTCAGCCTGTCAGCAACCGTATCGACGCTCACCTGTATCTCTGTAAGCGTTGCGCCGGCGCGCACGGAATTCTCCGCGATATCCAGAACATTGAGCGACAGCTCCGGCATCATAATGATCCCCCCAGAAATGTTTTCCGCTGTCTTGAGAACTGCACGGAAACGGTTTGCTGTAAGTATACCACACACTCCTCTTCATTTCTATTGGTAATATTCTATGGGTTTTTTCAGTAATTGTTGTAAGGCAGCAAAAACATATGTTATAATTATTAAACTGCAAGTCCTGTTAATCCCCGCCGCGTCAGCCTGATCCGGCTATTGGCACAACAGAAATACAAGCACAGAAAACGGAGGTCTAGGTCTGGTATGAAAATCTCTGAAATAGCGCGTCTTGTCGATGCGAACATCTACTGCAAGGGCAATGAGGATACGGATATACGCTGCGCCTTTGCCTGCGATATGATGAGCGATGTCCTCGCATATGTCAAAAACCAGGCGATTCTGGTCACTGGACTCGTTAACCCGCAGGTCATCAGGACAGCCGAGATGATGGATATCCCGTGCGTCATCATCGTCCGCGGCAAGGAGCCTACCCCTCTTATGCTCGAGATAGCCGCTGACCGCGGTATCACAGTTATGAACACTAAGCTCCGGATGTATTCCGTATGCGGCATCCTGTATAATCACGGGCTTCCGGCAGATGAAGGTGAATAACCATGGGCGCGCTTCACTTGGAATACACGGTGGCGCCCGACGATTTTTCCAGAGCCGGTGAAGTTTCCGGCATCGTTAAAAGAACGCTGAAAGATCTCGGGTTCCCTCCGGCGGTCGTGCGCCGCACCGCTATTGCAATGTACGAAGCAGAGATAAACATGGTGATACATGCAAATGGCGGCAAGATAACTGCTGACATTACACCTGAAGAGATCATGATCGTTTTTGCGGACCAGGGCCCTGGCATACCGGATATCGACCTCGCCATGCAGGAGGGCTGGTCCACTGCCAGCGAGGATATCCGCGACATGGGTTTCGGCGCCGGTATGGGTCTCCCGAATATTCAGAAATCCACTGACTACATGGACGTTCAGACTACTGTCGGGGTAGGCACGACCATAACGATCAAAATTTTTGTTACTCAGTGATTCTTAGGTATTCCCGCTGACTATTCCCGAAAGGAGCTCAGCATAATGAATGATAAACTGCACTCCGTCAAACTCGACAGCGATCTTTGCAAAGGTTGTACCACCTGTGTAAAACGCTGTCCGATGGAGGCTATACGTGTCCGCGACAAAAAAGCGATTATCATAAATGAGCGCTGCATTGACTGCGGCGAATGTATACGCGTGTGCCCGCACCACGCTAAAAAGGCTGTCGTCGACTCTCTCTCTGTACTCAAGAATTTCGACTACACCATAGCACTGCCGGCGCCTTCGCTGTACGGTCAGTTCAAGGGCATCCTCGGTGACCGCAATGTAATTCTAACGGCGCTGAAACATATAGGATTCGATACGGTGTTCGAGGTCGCAGCTGCGGCAGAAGCGATCTCAACTCTCACAAACAGAAAGATACGCAGTTCAAAGGAACGTCTCCCGATAATAAGCACGGCTTGTCCGACGATAGTCCGCATCATCCGTATGCGTTTCCCGTCGCTCATACCCCACCTTCTTGATTTCCGCTCTCCTATGGAGTTCGCCGCCCGCTGGGCAAAACGCGTCGCACAGAAAGAGACCGGGCTCCCGGCCGAAAAGATCGGCTGCATATTCATTTCTCCATGCCCCGCCAAGGCTACGGCTGTCAAGCTGCCTGTGACCAACGAAGAAAGCGCTGTCGACGCCGTTATTGCCATATCCGAGATCTATACGAAGCTGCGTACAGCGATCAAGCGCGTGATCGTTCCGGAAGATCTTGCCATAGCGGGCAGTCCGGGCATGGGCTGGGCTATCTCCGGAGGTGAATGCTCCGCGGCCGCAATATCTGACCACCTCTCCGCGGACGGCATGGAGAACGTTATAAGCATCCTTGAAGCACTTGAAAACGAAGAACTCCCACAGGTCGATTTCATCGAACTTAACGCATGCGTCGGCGGCTGCGTAGGCGGTGTCCTCACGGTGGAGAATCCTTTCATCGCCCGCGGACGGGTTCAGCATATCATGAAGCATACCCCGCCGGTACTCAGGCCGGAAAGCTGCCCTGTTGAGGACGTTGGCTGGGATCACTCTATGGAATTCGACCCGTCTCTGCGCATTGACACAAACCTGTCCGATGCTATAACTCTTCTCGCGAAGATCCGGGATATAGAGTCCCGTCTCAATGGAATGGATTGCGGCGCCTGCGGCGCCCCTTCATGTCACGCGCTGGCAGAGGACATTGCCAAGGGTTTCGCGACCGAGGACCAGTGTGTATTCATCGTCCGCGAAAAGCTTCAGGCTTTGCTGGGACAGCATGAAAACCCTGACGGCGCAGCGGAATCCGCAGCTGCGGAAACAGAAAGAGAGGAACAGGCATGAATACCGGCGATATACTGAAACTTGACGGCATCACGCCCGCCGTTTATGACGGTGATTCAGATGTAAACGGAGTTTTCTGCTGTGATCTGCTGTCAGTCGCGATGGCGCGCGCTCCCGAGGGCTCGGCGTGGGTCACTGTAATGACCAATGCCAACGTCGTGGCGGTAGCCTCGCTTGCAGAGGTCGCATGCGTCGTGCTGGCCGAAGGCTTCGAATACGATGAGGCGGCCCTGAATGCCGCAAGGGGCAAGGTCACTCTCCTGCGCAGCAACGAGCCTGTTTACGAGACTGCCGTTAAAATCGGCGCACTGCTCTGATCTGCAGTCATGGTACACGCTGATCTGCATATACACTCGTGCCTGTCGCCATGCGGCAGCGACGAGATGTCGCCTTTTGACCTGGTCGGCATTGCCATGCTCAACGGGCTTGATCTAATCGCACTCACTGATCACAACTCGTCAAAAAACTGTCCGGCGGCTGCCGCGGCGGCTGCCGAATACGGGATCGGTTTCATCCCCGGTATGGAGGCCACCACTTCAGAGGATATACATTGCGTGTGTCTGTTTCCAACGCTTGACGCCGCATCAGCCTTCGATCTGGAATGGGAGGATCATATCTACCGCATTCCAAACCGTCCCGACCGGTTCGGCGAACAGACCATAGTCCGGGCTGACGGTTCGACGGATACGTATCCTTGGCTGCTCATAGCGGCATCCGACGTATCTGTGATCGACCTTCCGGATCTCGTGCGAAGTTTCGGCGGCATATGCTATCCGGCCCATGTCGACCGAGAGGCGAACGGTCTTCTTGCCATACTGGGCGCATGGCCGGAGGAACTTCACACTGAAGCGGCGGAGATACGGTTCGAATTGCCCGAGGGCCTTCCCGAAGGGCTGAAGATCATACGCTCCTCTGATGCGCACCGTATCGCAGATATCGCAACAGAGGGCTGTCCTCTCGACCTGTCTTCACCCGATTTCGACGGCCTCAAAAAATATCTGGGAATCTGACACCTTTTTGAAAGGAGTCCTGCCGCATGACGATACTTGAACTCTTCATCCTTGCCGTCGGCGTTTCGCTGGACGCCTTTGCCATATCCGAGTGCAAAGGACTCGCGATAAGGACGCCTTATGCAAGGCATTACATTGCTGTCGGGCTCTGGCTCGGCATCTTCCAGGTACTGCTGCCGCTGGCTGGCTATTATATCGGGCGACAATTCGTCAACTATGCCGCAGCATTCGGTCATACCGTCGCGTTCATCCTCCTGTGCGCGATAGGCTTCAATATGATCCGCGAGTCCCGAGTGACCTGTAAAACTAACGGCGCGTCTCTGGCTTTCCGCCATATGCTGCCTCTGGCGCTCGGCATCAGCATAGACGCCCTGGCCGCCGGTGTTGCCTTTGCTCTTCTGAACGTCAAGATCGTTCCCGCTGTCAGCCTCATCGGCGTTGTGACATTCGCCTTCTCCGTACTCGGCGTAAGGGTCGGGTGCGTTTCGGGCACCAAATACAAGACTGCTGCGCAGATCGTCGGCGGCCTGATACTGATCCTGCTCGCTCTGAAGATACTTCTCACACACCTTGGCGTTATCGGCTGAGAACCGCCGCTGGCATTATTGCCGGCAGTATGATATAATCGCACCGCATCATCAAATTTCGTTCACATATGCCCGTCCGCCTTTTTCAAGGCCTGGCAGAAGGAGGAATACGACCATGTCTAAAGACAGAAGCTTTTTCGGCACGCTTGCCATAATAGGCATCGGCGCCGCTGCCGCTATCGGCACGATCGCAGCTTATCAGCACAGAAAGGAGATCCGTGAAAAAGCCAATGAATGGGCTGCTATAACGATCTCCAGGATCAAGGATGCCGCTGAAGAAGTCGGCATCACCAAGTCCGCTGACGAAGGCGAATGCGAGTGCGGCTGCACATGCACCGTGGATACCGACGGTGACGGTGTCGACGATGCAGTTCTCGTCGATGCCGACGGCGACGGGACCGCAGATTATGCTGCGTTCGATACTGACGGCGACGGCAAGGCCGACGTCATCCTCGCCGATACTGACGGCGACGGTGTAATGGATAAGGCTGTCGATCCCGAAGACTTCGGGAAAGAAGCCGGCAAGGACTGATACCGCGCAGGATTAAAAATGAATGCAAATACGGGGCTGATCGAAACGATCAGCCCCGTATCGTCATATCCGACAGTTATCTGACATATTTCACGATATTGTGAGACGCACCTTTGAACTCGAGATAGTGGCTCTTATCCTTGTAACCGACACAGACTGCAAGGATAAGATCCTTGTTCTGCCCCATCTCCATGGATCTCTTGAGCTCAGGGCCTTTCGGCCCGTTGAACCCGCGTCTGATCGAGGAGACGGTAATGCTGCCGAGCCCCATATCTGTAGCCGCCATGACCATCATCCCCGCTGCCAGGCCGACCGTCTCTGAGATGAACGGTTCACCGCTGTAACCAACAAACATGATCACGGTGGGCGCCTTGTAAAGGGGATTGTAATCAGGGGTGGATGCGCGCATCCTGTTCCATCCCCCGCTCGCTATCATCGCTTCCTTAGTGGCGTCGGAGAGCGCTGCGATTTTTTCCTTGTCCTGCAGTACGATTATCTCCACGCTCCCGATACGGGGAGCGCGCTCAGCGGCGTAAAGCAGTTTTTTAAGTTCTTCGTCGCTTATCGGTTCCTGCTTGAATGAGCGGTAGCTTTCCCTGCGTTTTATTGCTTCCATTACTTCCATAGTCAGTTCTCCTCTCCTGGGTTTTCTTTATTATCTGAATGCGGACGTCTGGCTCTGCGGCCACCCTGCCCGCCGCTGTTCCTCCTTTCGCGCCTCTTGCCTTCATTTCCTGCGGCCGGTTTCTTTTCCGACGGAAGTTTTACGGTGAAAACACTGCCCGCGCCCGGCGAACTGACGGCGGACACGCTGCCGCCGTGCAGTTCGACTATGCGTTTCACGATAGCTAGGCCGAGACCGCTGCCGTCCTTCTGGTGCGACTCATCCCCCTGATAGAACATCTCGAACATGTGGTCCATCGTTTTCTCGGACATGCCGATACCACTGTCAGCAACGGAGACCGATACGCCATCTTTCTCTGACGTGAGGCTGACTTCGATCTTTCCTCCATCCGGCGTATATTTTACGGCGTTACCGACGAGATTGAGCCACACCTGTGACAGAAGATCCGCGTCTCCGCTGTACCGGACCTCCTGCAGATCGGCGCTGACATCGATGTTTTTACTGTTCCACCGCGGCTCCAGCAGGAGTATGGCTGAACGTATCTGCTCATCTAGCGCGAAATCGCTTTTCGTAAGTTTCGCGCCGGCTCCGTCTATTCTGGACAGCCGCAGCATGTCCGACGTGAGCCTTATGAGGCGGTCGCTCTCCCTGCTGATATAACCCGCGTACTCCATGCAATCCTCATGCGAAACGCCGCCTTCCTCCATGAGACGCGCGTATCCGTTTATTATGCTCAGCGGGGTCTTAAGCTCATGCGAAACGTTCGACATGAAGTTCTGGCGGAGATAAGCGTTTCCCTTCAAATCGTCGACCATCATATTGAACCCGTTCTGAAGCATGCCGAACTCCTCGACGTTCTCCTGGCGAAGGCTGACCTGAACGTTGAAATCGCCGGCCGCCACCCGCTTCATTGCGTCGGTAACTTTGCGTATAGGCTGGGTCGTCGACCGTGACACTGATACGACGCTTATGACCATACCTACAATCACGAGCACAAGCAGAAGAATGTCGCGGAAGGCGAAGCCGAACCACATATACTGCGTAGGAGTGCGTAGAAAAATGACTCCGTTCCTGATGAGAGCCGACAGCACAAGTGACAGTATGAGCGTGACTATCATCAGGAGCGAAATGAGTATGTTCGTTCTGGATCTGAGCTTTCTCACTTTCTGATCACCGCCCTGTATCCCAATCCTCTCACGGTCTGGATCTCAAAGCCCGAGAAACACGCGAGTTTTTCCCGTATGCGTTTGATGTGTGTGTCGACCGTCCGCGGGTCCGACTCGCTCTCAAGACCCCAGATATCGTCCATGAGTTTCTGCCTTGTAAAGATACGGCCCGGATATGACAGCAGCATATGAAGAAGATTGAACTCTTTCAGACGCAGCTCCACAGTATCGTCACCGGAGGAAACTGTCAGCGTCTCCGGGTCGATACGGCATCCGCCGGCATCAAGTGCCCCCGCGCGGGATATGCCGCAACGCCGCAGCAGAGCCTCGACGTGCAGAAGCATCTCGTCAAAGTCCACCGGCTTCGTCATATAGTCGTCAGCTCCGCGGACGAAACCTTCGCGTTTGTCGTCGATACTATCCTTTGCAGAAAGTATGATAAGCGGCATTCGTATGCCCGCGCTGCGGAGTTCCGTAGTAAGCTCGAATCCGTCCATGACCGGCATCATAATATCCAGAATCATGAGGTGGATATGGGCTTTTTCAAGCTGTTCCAGCGCCTCAGCACCGTTACCGGCTTCATAGACGCTGTAGCCCGCCCTCGTCATGTGGATCTTCATGAGCTTTCTGAGGTCTTCGTTGTCCTCGACGATAAGAATATTAACCATAGCGGTCAGCTCTCCGTTCCGCGGCCGCTCTCAGCCGCTCTCCCGCATTATACCATACATTTTTTCTGTGCGCTATTGATTAACCATTCGCGCCGCTGATATAATCATTGCGGAAACAAACACTATACAGGAGGCAAACTCAATGGATATCATCAGAAACAGCACGGTCGACGCGATCCTCGCTCGCCGCAGTGTACGGAAATACACCACCGAAAAGGTGAGCGAAGCCGAGCTCGACACGCTCCTCCAGTGCGGCCTCTGGGCGCCGTCCGCCCGCAATGCTCAGACTACCATGCTCGTGCTCATCGGACGCGACCTTATCGACGAGCTTGAAAAAGAGTATATGTCGACTCTCGACAAAGCGCCGAAATTTATGGCCGGCGGCTTCACTTACGGCGCGCCCCATCTGATAATAGCCTATGACAAGGACGGAACGCGCTGGTCCGGCGTCAATGCCGCGCTGGCCATAGAGAACGTAACGATAGCTGCTTCAGCTCTCGGGCTCGGTTCCGTTCAGCTCGGCATCATCCGCGAGTTCATGCTTTCCGATGCGGGGCGTCGCTGGCAGAAGCGGTTCGGCGTGCCCGACGATTATTCGTTCGCTCTCTCCGTAGCCATCGGACATCAGGACGGCGAGGCTGTGACCCAGCCCAGAAACGAGGCAAATATTATAAAGCTGTGATCATGCGTCACTGCAATAAAGGCGCGGGAGCAAAAAGCTCCCGCGCCTTTGTCATACATGTCGTTTTTATTTGTTGCCGTCTTTCTTTTTGCGGCGGAATATGAAGGTCCGGAAGAGGATCAGCAGCATGATCACCAGGAATGCCACGAGCAATCCCCAGGTTATCCAGGTCCATCTCATGCTGCGGGCAGCGAATCCCATCAGCAGGAGCATCGGCGCGCCGAACAGGACCGCCCAGAGGTTCTGATATATAAGGTTCTTGGCTGCCGGCGTCTTGTAGAACGGATCCACCTCTCGCAGGAGCGTGAATCCCGTGCTGTTCGTTCCTGTCAGCATGCCGTAGAACATGAGGAACTGTTCGTCGCGGTATTCCGGGAACAGTTTCTCGGTCACGAACTTGACGTAGAAGAAACTCGCGACGCCGCCGACGATGCAGATGAGAAGGAGCGGAATGATGAATTCCCTGTACTTGAACGCCGAGAGGTTTATCGCCGCGATGGAAGCGACGACCATGATATCGAACATAAGGCCGGAGATCCGGTTCATCATGAAGTTATTTACATATTCGCGGCGCATCAGACCATGCTTCTTGAAAAGCCGCATGAAGGATTTGATGATGAACACGAACAGCATGCCCACGAGGAAGTTGAAGTTCCACAGGAGCGGCTTGACGGTCTGCTCGAGGAAACCGCCCGCTTTGTCGAGTCCGAGCGAAACGACATAACTGAATATATAAGCGAGGATATATGCGAGGAATATGAGTCCGAACTGCACAGTGAGCTTGTCCAGCGATTCGGCAATCGGTATCTCGCCCTTGGAGGTGATCTTCTCAGCAGACAGATCCTCGGCCTCCTCGTTGGTGCCGTCGAGCTTTATCTTGCCTTTGCGCTTCATCATGTTGAGGTATATGACACCGCCGATGCTGGCCGCGATGAATCCCATGGCAGCTACCGACAGTCCGAAGCTCGCGCCGTTTGCAAACGCCGGATAGTCTGTTGCCGTCTGATAGGTGACGCCCCATCCGTAGGCGTTTCCGGGGCCCTGTCCGAATCCCATCGGAAGCAGTATGCCGGCTGCGGCCCAGTTGCCGATCACATAGGACAGGCCGAGAGTAATGCCGAGTCCGAGCACCGCCTGGATAAGATAGGTAGATACGGTAAGGATGCCCGAATTGAATATATCTATCCTGCCTTTTCTGCTGTGCCCCTCGTCTCCGACATTTCTGTATGTCATGGCGACTACGCCGAGACCGAGGCCGTGATAAGTAAGCGATTCGAGCGTTACCGTATCGAACAGCGACGTCCCGAACACCTTCTTGACGATCTCATTGACTATCAGCAGAAGAAATCCTGCAAGGACGGCGCTGGGGATAAGCGACATCCTGAGCGGTTTGATGGTGCGGCGCAGCAGGTTCGCAAACATCATCGCAACGAACAGGACGCTGAGCATGATTATGAAGCTCCAGATCTCTATATTCCAGAAGCTCAGTTCACCGGTCATTTCCGTCTCCTCCGTACAACCTATATTAATTACCAGTTTTGTATGTTATGCCCCGCTCGTGAACTCAATGTGAACCGAAATGCATATTACTGCCGTCATATGAAAAACCGGCCGTTTCCGGCCGGTTTTGATCAGTGCGGGTCCCGTCAGCTGTTTCTGGAGAGATCCCCGAGAGTCGCGACCATGACCGCCTTGATGGTGTGCATCCTGTTTTCGGCCTCGTCGAACGCGCGGGAGTATTTGGAACGGAAGACCTCGTCCGTGACTTCCATCTCTGTTATCCCGTATTTCTCGTATATCTCTCTGCCCACGCTTGTGCCCAGATCATGGAATGACGGCAGGCAGTGCAGGAATATAACGTTCTCATTTCCGGTACGGCGCACTACGTCCATCGTGACGCGGTACGGGGACAGCTTCTCTATCCGCTCCCCGAACAGCGCCTCCTCGCCCATGGAGACCCAGACGTCAGTATAAAGCACGTCCGCGCCCTCGACGACTGATACGTCCTCTGAGAACTCTATGGACGCTCCCGTCTCTTCGGCGATGGCCTTTGCTTCAGCAACAAGAGTCTCATCAGGCCAGAGTTCCCTGGGCGCGAATGCAGCAAAGCTCATTCCCATCTTAGCGCAGCCGATCATGAGCGAATTGCCCATATTGTTGCGTGCATCTCCCGCATAGACGAGCTTCACTTCATTCAGCGGCTTGTCTACGGACTCCTCTATCGTCATGAGATCCGCCAGTATCTGTGTCGGATGGAACATATCCGTGAGCCCGT
>CAMZHU010000029.1 GCA_947306975.1 uncultured Clostridia bacterium
CCTTCCTCGCGGAGAACGCCGAAGTCTTCACGTTCAGCGTGCTCAGCACCATCGCGACATCCATGATGAGACCTGTCCTGTCTTTTGCAGTTATATAGACAGATGTCTGATATACGTCTGACGCGCTGTTGGCCCACTGGACGTTGAGCCACCTCGGTCGCTCGTCCGGCTTCTCTATCGAACTCAGATAGTTCTTGCAGTCGCGCCTGTGTATGGATATCCCGAAGCCGCGGGTAATGAATCCGGCGATCTCATCACCGGGTATCGGGGTGCAGCAGTGTGCGAACTTTACGAGGCAGTTGTCCACGCCCTCGATCACGACGCCGTGCACCGGTCTTGCCGCGGGTTCTGCCTGCTGCGAAGTCGGAGTTATGCCGTCTGTCTCCGCCTTCTTCTTGGCGCGCTCAATGGTCAGCAACTCGTCTTTTATGCGGTTCACCGTCTTCTGGGCGGATATTCCGCCGTAGCCGATGGCGGCGTATACCTCCTCCAGCGACGGGAAAGACAGGCGCTTCAGCACTCTCGGCAGAACGTCTTCCGCCGTTATATCCGACATGGAGATCATCGCACGCCTCAGTTCAGACTCGAAGGCCGCCTTGCCGTGCACTATGTTCTCGTCACGGCGCTCTTTCTTGAACCACTGGCGTATCTTCGTCCTGGCGGCGCCGCTCTTTACGATCCCAAGCCAGTCGCGGCTCGGGCCTTTCGACGCGTTGGACGTTATAACTTCGACTATATCGCCGTTTTTGAGTATGGTCGTGAACGGCACTATGCGGCCGTTCACTTTTGCGGCTGTCATCCTGTTTCCTATGGCGGAATGGATATTGTAGGCAAAATCTATCGGTGTCGCTCCGGCAGGGAGGTTGATCACGTCGCCCTGCGGCGTGAACACGAACACCTCGTCGGAGAACATGTCTATTTTCAGTGACTGGACGAAATCCTGGGCGTCGCTGTCCTGCTGCGACTCCAGCAGGCGGCGTATCCAGCTGAATTTCTCCTCGTCCGCATTGCCCTGTATCCCCTGTTTGTACTTCCAGTGCGCCGCTATGCCGTATTCGGCGGTCTCGTGCATCTCCCATGTGCGTATCTGCACCTCGAAGGGCAGACCTTCCGTGCCGATGACGGTGGTGTGAAGGCTCTGGTACATGTTCGGCTTAGGGGTGCCTATGTAATCCTTGAAATGTCCGGGGATGGGTCTGAACATGTCGTGTATGTGTCCCAGGACGTTGTAGCAGTCAGCTATCGTATCGACTATGACCCGGAACGCATATAGGTCCAGCACTTCGTCGAAAGTCTTGTTCTGGCTGTACATCTTGCGGTAGATGCTGTATATGTGCTTTATCCGTCCGTAGACCGAGGCCTCTATACCGTATTCCTCGAGACGTTCGGTGATACGCTTCTTGATGGATTCAAAGAACTGTTCGTTCTCGGAGTTCCGTTTTTCAACTTCCTTGCTTATATAGGCGTAGCCTTCCGGGTCGAGGCGCATGATGGACAGATCCTCAAGCTCCCACTTGATCTTCTGCATGCCGAGGCGGTGTGCGATCGGCGCGTAGATCTCCATGGTCTCGAGCGCCTTTTCACGCTGTTTCTCCTCGGACTGATACTCCAGGGTGCGCATGTTGTGAAGGCGGTCCGCCAGTTTGATCAGGATGACGCGGATATCCTTCGCCATGGCGATGAGCATCTTGCGGAGGTTCTCCATCTGCTCGTCTTCCTTGTTCGAGTAAGTAACTCGCGTAAGTTTGGTCACGCCCTCGACGAGCTCCGCTACTTCCGAGCCGAACTTTTTCTCGATGTCCTCGTGGGTGATGCCGGTATCCTCGACGGTGTCGTGGAGAAGGGCGGCGATTATGGATTCCTCGTCGAGCGACATCTCGGCGATTATCTCCGCCGCCGCAAGCGGATGAGTGATGAAAGGGGTGCCGTCCTTGCGCTTCTGGTCTCCGTGCGCGAGGCGCGCGAAATCAAACGCCTCTCTTACGTGAGAAAGATCGGCGGACGGAACGTTCTTTTTTACCGTCTCCTCGAACTGGCGGTATTTTTCCTCGAGCACGGTATCGTATTCTTCCACTTTTGCACCTCCGGCTAAGCTTCGGCTGACGGGAATGTCAGTTCCCGTCGCCTGTGTGCGGCCGTATGTCTATCAGCATGAGCTGGATGCTCTGGCGACCTCTGAAATCGTTTATCTGCGGTGAAAACGCTATATCCACTCTGTCTCCCGCATTGACTCCGAGAGATTCCGGCGAATGCGAGAAGAAAATACACTCGAACGTCTCTCCTCCGAAAGCTACGCGCAGCTTGACGTGGTTGCCTCCGCCGATGGCTGTGACGGACGCGAGGACCGCGTCCATTATACACAGCGACGGCGAGGGGTGTCCGTTGCCGTAAGGCTCCAGAAGCGCCAGTGCCGAAACGTTTTTGAACGAGAGGAGCGCGGGCTTGAGCACCTCAAGATCTATGTTGAGCGTCGGTACGGGCGGTGTCGGGACGTTCGCCCTGTAGTATTCGCTGAGCGCCTTCCGGAATGCGGGAACGTTCTCCTCCGCCACGGTAAGGCCCGCCGCCATCTCATGCCCGCCGAAATTATCCAGAAGCGCGGAGCAGTGTTCCAGCGCCGGATAGAGCGAGAAGCCTCCGTAACTCCGGCACGAACCGCGTCCGAATCCGTCTCCGTCGAGGGATATGAGTATCGCGGGCACGCAGAAACGCTCCGCCAGCCGCGCGGCGACTATCCCGACGACCCCCTGGAACCAGCCCTCCTTGGCGAGGACTATAGGACCGTCGGCGGGGCTCTTTTCAAGCATATCCAGCGCTTCATCGTATATGTCGGTCACCAGGCTGCGCCGCTCCATATTGAGCTCGCAGAGCTCGGCGGCAAGGCGTTCGGCCTCCGCGGCGTCGTCGGTCATCAGAAGATCGGTCGACAGAACGGACCTTCCCATGCGTCCCGCGGCGTTGATACGGGGCGCGAGCGCGAATCCGACATTGCCGGTATTGAGCGGCCGCCCTTCCAGCCCGCATTCGCGGAGCAGGTGGAGCAGTCCCGGCCTTTTGCGCTTTTCGACTGCGTCGAGGCCGAAGCGGATGAACGCGCGGTTCTCGCCCGTTACCGGGACGACGTCCGCTATCGTGCCGATCGCCAGAAGATCGCCGTATTCGTCGAGGAGTTCGCTGAGCCTGTCCTGTCCCTCTACCGCGCAGACGAGTTTGAACGCAACGCCCACTCCGGCGAGAGATTTGTTGACGTACGTGCAGTCGCGCCGTTTCGGGTCCACGACGGCCACGGCGTCCGGCAGTTCATCCCTGCACTCGTGGTGGTCGGTGATTATCATGTCGATGCCGAGCTCGGCTGCGTGCGCGGCCTCGTCGTTCGCTGTCACGCCGCAATCGACCGTTATGACCAGGGAAACGCCTTTCCGTGCAAAGTCGTCGATAGCGTTATTGTTGACTCCGTATCCTTCGTCCAGTCTGCAGGGTATGTAGATATCGCAGTCAAGTCCCTTTTTTCTGAGATAACCGGCGACGAGGCAGCTGGCAGTCATTCCGTCGACGTCATAATCGCCGAAGACGACGACCCGCTCATGTTCCTCTATCGCTCTGCGCACTCTGGCCGCTGCCGCTTCCATGCCCTGCATGCCGAACGGATCCAGCACCGCGGACAGCCCCGTGTCGAGAAAGCGGTTCGCCCGTTCAGTATCGTGAATGCCACGGGAAGCAAGTATCACGGAGATAAGCGGGTTGATGCCATCTTGCGTCAGACGTACCGCATCGTCCCGGTCGTAGCCGTTAATTTTCCATCTATCGTAAACCATCGGAATACCTCTGTCTGTAATTAGTTTATTATATCAACATCCTTTGGATTTCTCAATAGCAAAACGTCCTTCGCAGCGGTTTTCGATTTCAGGCTTGATATCGGACGCCGCCGGGCATTATAATGTCTAACGCTGACTGTTTTCCGGCACATCAGACGCGCACAGATCGCGCGCGGCGGCATACGGAGATTATGACATGACACACGAACTGCGCGAGAACCGCACGGCGGGCGCGATCCTTCTGAATATGCTGATTGCGGCAGCAAGCCTGTTCGTGAACGGCTTCGGCGTATATCTGACGATACAGGCGAATATCGGCGCCTCACCGTGGGACGTGCTCAATCTGGGTATCTCGAAGAGCCTCGGCATCCTGTACGGGAACGCGTCCATCGCCGTTTCCGTCACGATCCTCATCATAGATATCCTGTTGAAGGAACCGATAGGCATCGCCATGTTCATCGACGCCTTCGTCGTTGGCAAGGCGGTGGATTTCTTCAACTTGATACAAGCCGTGCCGCCCTGCCGGTCTTATCTGACCGCCGTACCCGTTATGCTCGCGGGGCTCGTCATCCTGGGCTACACTCAGTTTACGTACATGTCCGCCTCTCTCGGCTGCGGCCCGCGCGATACCCTCCTTGTGGGACTTGCAAGACGCACCGGGCGTATTCCCATCGGGGCCGTCAGCATAGCGCTCCTGAGCACCGCCACTCTCATCGGCTGGTTGCTGGGCGGGCCGGTGGGGATCGGGACGATCATCTGCGCCTTCGGTGCCGGGCCAATAATGCAGCTCGCCTTCCGCACCGTCCGCTTTGACGCGACCGCCATCCGGCACCAGTCGCTTAGGGGCTCTGCAAAAGTGTTTTTCACAAGACACGGCGCGCCGCGTGACTGAATTATGCATACAACGGAGTGAAAATATGGGACTGTTCGATCTTTTCAGTAAAAAACCCGATATAAACGAGGCCGTCGTAGACCTCGGCGGCAAAGTGCTGCTCGACGTGCGCGAGCCGGACGAATTCGCCGCCGGACATATCCCCGGCAGCGTGAACGCTCCCGTTTCGGACATTGCTTCAGCGGAAAAGTATATAGACGGACCGGATACGCCGGTATACGTCTACTGCCTTACCGGCGCAAGAAGCGGCCGTGCCGTGCGTTTTCTGCGCAGCCGCGGCTACATGAACGTCACGAACATTGGCGGGATAAACTCCTACCGCGGCCGGCTCGAAAAATAGTTCCTGCGCGGCCTCGGACCATACTCTGCACCGTTTTAAAAAGCGAGAGGCGACCGAAGTCGCCCCTCGCTTTATCTGTTCTTGCACAGTTTTTCTTTCTGTTCCCCTGCGTCAGGTTATCTCCACTTCGGAGAGGTATTTGCACCAGCGGAGACTGTAATAGTCGTTGCGGACGATGACCTGGTACGGCCCCTCGCCGCCCTGAGCGCGGTTTTTCATGATCTCGCCGTCGCGCATGAACACGATGTAGATGTTCCCGTGTTCCGACAGTTCTCCGGCCTCGACCTTAGTCAGATACATGTCCGCTCCTTTGAAGAGCAGCGCGCCCCCTTCGGATACGGAAACTCCCGCGCGATCCAGCAGGTCGTGTATCTCGACCCCGGTGTATTCAGCCGGTACCGGACGTTCTCCGCTGCTGCGGATCGTCGCTTCGAAAGTCTCTGAAGGAAGAGACCGGATGTCTTCCCCGGCAAGCGTCGCGACCGGGGCGCCTTCATATGTAAATGTCAGCGTCTCCTCAGCCTGCGCCTTTTTTCCCGCAAGGATCTGGGACCTGTTTATAAGCAGCAGGACGCATATCGCCGCCGCCAGCGCGCACAGCGTTATGACGGTGATCTTCGTATGCCTGGCCATCTCCTCACGTCCTTTCTTCTGTCTGCAATGTTACATTCCGCGGGGGAGCGTGTCAACGCTCCCCCGCATGCTTTAATCCTGTTATTCCGCGGCGAGCAGTCTTGAAATGATGGCTGCCGCCTGTGCCCTTACCGCCGTCTTCGTCGGGCTGAACTCCGTCTTGGTCATGCCGTTCACGATATTCAGCCTGTAGAGAGCGTGTACAGCGTCTTTTGCATAGGTCGCTATCTGGGATTCATCTGCAAAGTTCGGATCGGACTTGACGTCGGTGAGCTCGAGCTTCATGGCGTTGATGTAGCGGTAGAGCATCGTCGCCATATCCTGTCTCGTGATATCCGCGTTCGGCGCGTACTTGCCGTTGCCGACGCCGTTGACGATCTCGTTTGCAGCCGCCCAGTTGACGGCCGCCTCATACCAGGAACCCTTGACGACGTCGGTGAACGCCGTGTCGGTCCACTCCGCCGGGTCGAATCCCTCAGTCGCACGTGCAAGCAGTGTCACGAACTGAGCTCTGGTGACGTTTCCGGCAGGCGTGTATGTCTTGCCGCCGGTGCCGTTGATTATTCCCTTCTTTGCGAGTTCGTATATGTACTCGTTTGCCCAGAATCCGTCGGGCAGGTCGATAAAGTCGGCCGCGCCGCGCATAACTGCAACGCCGCCCTCGCTCCCCGCGAAGATATCATGTCCGTCGAATGAGAGCGTATAGATGTTGTCGAGCAGTGTGCTGTCTTTGTTCCAGGTGCCTTTCGCACAGCTGTACTCGGTGAAGCTGTCGCTCAGCGTCGGAGCGTAGAACAGTCCGGAGCCCGAAGTGCCGATCCAGTAACCGTTTACCGGGTCCGGCATGAACACGCGTACTTCAGTATTGCCCTTGAGGTTAGAGCCGAGCATCTCAGCGCCGGTGTATTTTTCAACCTTGTAAGAACCGTCAGAGCCGGAAACTCGGTAGACGAAACCGCCCTCGTTCGGGAGATTCGCATAGGAGCCGGAACAGACGATCCACGCATCGCCCGCGTTATCCACTTCAACACTGCGGACCCAGGCCTGGGCGAGCAGGGAGGAGCCGAGAGCACTGTCGAACTCGCCGGTCAGTTCCTGAGTAAAGTCGATGTTTCCGTTCTTGTCCATGTGTACGAAACCGCCGATGAACAGATCGTCGGCCGAACGGCCGCCGCCGTCCGGATATGTGCCGACCCAGAGGCCGTCGTCATCGAAAGCAAGAGCGCTTACCGACTCAGCGGGAAGGCCGTCGGCCTCCGTCCAGGTCGTCCAGGTCTTGCCGTCGAACTTCGTGAGACCGCTGAAAGAACCGAACCAGACGCTGCCGTCTTCATCGATCTCTATGACCTGAACATAGTCGTCGGGGATCTGTCCGCCGGCCTTGTCATACCAGGTTATCTCGCCGTCTTTCATATATCCGATACCGAAGTTCTGAGCTTCAGGCGATGAGTAGTTCGCGTTCTGGCTGAACCAGACACCGCCGTCCCCGTCCACTGCGACAGCTGTCGCGTAGTCGGTCTTGAGCGCGGGAGTCGACGTCGTCGTGAAGACCTCTGTCTCTCCGGAAGCCTTCACATGCGCGAGACCGGCTCCTCTGGAACCTGCCCAGAAACCGCCCTCTCCGTCGGATACGACATAGCGTATCCCGGCGAACGGGAGCTCCGCACCGATCTCATATGTCTTGAATTCCCTAGCCGCCGCGGGAGCGGGCCCGTCACCGCCGCCGCTGACGTTGCCGACCACTATCTTGGAGACGTATTTGTTGCACCAGCCGGTGTTGTCGTTGACGACAAGGCGCAGCGGGCCGAAAGCGTTGCCGATGTTGGGATCATAGCCCGGATCGGTGTCGTTGATAACGAGCGGCAGTCCGTTCGTCGCCGTTGTTCCCTGGCCATAGGCGAGAAGCATCGGCTTTCCGTTGATGCCCTTGGAAAGCTGCGTCGCATCAAAACCAATAGCGTAGTTGTCTGTAGCGTAGACTGTGATCGCAGCGGAAGTCCCGTCACCAGCAAACCCTATACCGGACAGGAACTTGTAGAGATCGATGCCCTCGATATAGAACGTTCCGCCCATCTGGTAGCTGTCGCGCACTATGATGTTGCTCATCGCCTCTATCTGCTCGACAGTATATGTGCCGGGCGTTTTAATCCCGTCGCCGCTTATCTCAATCGTATAGTCCTTGAACTGGGTGTAGTTGCCGAAGTTGTGGAACCAGCCGTCGATCTCCGCAGCGGTGACCTCGATCTCGGTGACGTTCGTAATGCAGTCGGCAGCGCTGCCGCCGTTGATTACGAGGCGCATATAACCTCCGTTGGATGTGGTCAGCGGTGCGCCGTTTCCGCCGGTGGTCATACCGTAGGCGAGAATGACGTTCTTCGCGGGATCCATCAGCTCTTCAGTCGTCAGAGTTTTGGACTGTCCTGCAGCGTTCTTTACCGTCACCGATTCCATGAGAGCGGAAGCGCCGATCATCGGGTCGTTCAGGAGGCTTCCGAGCGCGATGCCGCGATACTCGTTCTTCACGCCGCCGACTGTGTATTCCTCGGTAACGAGATACTTCTGCTTCGTTTCTATAGTGCCGATCTTGACTTTTCCGGCAGACGCAACTGCGCCCGTGAAGTTTATCTCCTCGTCGGCGCCGTTTGTAGCGTCGTGTGCGTACTTGTCGGGTTCTATATTAATGACGATCTTTACGAGGTTCTCTACGGCGCATGCCTTGTCGCCGCCGGTAGCTATCGTACCGGAAGCTAGTTCGCTCTCATTCTGCGCGCGCAGGAACATGAGCGGGCCGCCGCTGTTCTTGACCGTCATGCCCGTGACGCTGTCGCTCTTGACGTAACCTGCTGCCGAAGAGTCGGCGACCAGCGGGTAACCGTTCTTCGCGAAGGCCACCGTCATCCCGAGGCCGTCTGTGCCTCTGAGCGAATTGCCGCCCTTCTGCTGTATCTCATCGAGCGTATAAACGGCTGACGGCGTGTCGCTGCCGGCCTTGTACATGCTGACCGTGCCGATATAGCTGGAGAGACCGATATCCTCGGATATCAGATACCAGAGGTTCACGCCCTCGAACAGATCCTCTACCGGCGCGTCGTTGTAGTATTTGTATGCGTAATAACCCTTGTCGCGGCGGCCCTGCGTGTCGATGTTCGTCTTCGTGACGCCGGGGCCGTAAAGGATGCTCTCGAGTTCACCGAGGGTATAGGTCTTGGTCGTCGTGCCGCTCTCGGTCACAAGTTCCACAGTGAGCGCGAGATCGTCCGCCGATGCCATGGAAGCGTACGCCGGGTTCTCGAGGTGGGTCGAGTAGCGGGCGTCGTCTCCGACATAGACTTCCTGTGCGCGCTGGAGCTGGTTGGAACCGTTGTTGTAGAAATACGCGTAATTGTCGACCGCGCTGGTATCCGTGCGGTTCATGCCGTCGGTCTTGCCGAAGATGACCTTCAGCGGGCCGCCGTCGTTTCCGAGACCGCCGTAGTAGCCGTCGAGTTTGTTGTTGAGGACGTAGGGGTATCCGTTAACGCCGTATGCAAGCATGACGGGGTAGCCCTTGAGAACGGGATAGCCGTTCGAGTCCACGGTCCACGGCCTGGTATCGGTAGTGGCGCGGGTCGGCTGATACTCTTCAGTCGCAAGCTGCGCCTTGGTCGGTCTGTCGGTGCCGATATCCAGCGGGGATTTTTCATAGAAATAGAAGACTTCAGGATGCGCCAGCTGGTACATGGAGAAGACGGCAGTCGTCTTGTAGTTGTCCCAGGACGCGAAGGAAACGAAGGTGTTCTTGTCGTTTTCATAGGTGCTTGCGGATACGCCGAGTTTCTGCGTCAGCAGTTTCCACAGCTCAACGCCTTCGTATTCGTTGACATACCAGTAGGTCGTGTTGGACAGACCGTATGACTGGCGGAGACCGATCCCATCGGACGCAGGCTTGCCGTTGGAGCCGTATTTGACCATGGCCTCGAGCTCGGCAACGGTGAGGTTCACCTCTCTGCCGAGAGCGGAGCCGGTGAACGTGATGAAATAATCCGTATTGGCGGGATTGTCATATGCCGCGTCGGAAGCCTCAGAATGCTTGAAGCCGGGAGCTCCGGCGCCCTGTTCGACGTACAGATACGCGCAGCTCTTGAAGATATCCGGCAGGGAGGCCGAGGTCCCCGGCGCCGTCAGATACGACGGATCGTATACGAGGCGCACCGGTCCGTCGTTGTTGCCGAGCGCGGCGATGTATCCTGCTGCGTTGTCGAAAACATAGGGGGCCGTCTTCTGTCCGTCGCTCACGCCGTAGGCGAGGATGACCGGCCTGCCCGCGCCGCTCGCGGATTTAAGGTCGGAATAGGCGACCTTGGCTATATCCTGGCGGAGACGGTTCTTGAATACGACGACTACGCTCTCGTTTTCCTTCTCTACGCTCGTATTCACTATGCCGTCGACAATGGTCAGAACGTCAACGCCTTCATAGGTGAACGTTTTTCCGTCGCCGCTCGTATATGCGCCGGTGTAAAGGTTCGAATTGCTCGTAGTTTCGACGTCGCTTATCCTTATCGGGGTCGTCGCGGATACGCCCGGTCCCTCGACTGTCAGCGTTGCGCCGGTCAGCGAGTCGATGTTGTACGGCACGCCTGCGTCCATGTGCTTATACTTGCTGGCCGCGGTCTCGATTCCGGTCAGCATCGCCGCGGGCGAACTGCCGTTCTCGCCGTAGAGGTAGAGGACTCCGTAGCTGCCGCCGCCCTCACGGTAGAGGCCGGTCCACTTGCCGTCGGTAAGCTTCTCGTAAGCTACGATGAAGTTCCCGGCAATGAGGTCTGCGACCGTCATCCCGGACGCGGTGACTGCGTAATTGTCGGCAGTCGAGAAGTTTATCTTCGCGGCGCTGTCGACGCCTGCGAGAAGGGATGAGAGCGGAACGCCGCGAACGGTGTCAGTCATCTCACCTTTTTTCGTCATATAGGTGTATGTGTTCTGCGCACGGTCCATGAGCAGGATGTCTGCGCGGGAATAGTTCTTGCCGAACGCGGTGAGCACGGTCTCCTTGATCACTTCGCCGCCCAGGAGGGTGTTTACGCCGCGGTTATAAAGCGGGTTGTTCTGGTCGAACAGGGAGAGCTGGCCGGCGACTATCGTGAGGTCGCAGTCCTTCGTGGAGGTAGGCAGCTTGTCCTTTCCGTTTTCAGACGCCCACGCGAGTATGGTGCCGACCTTTACCGCTCCGGCGTCACTTCCGGAGAGCAGGTTCGGATAGTACCAGCGCGGTTCGGCGAATCCCGTCGTCGAAGTAGAACCCAGCGTGTAAGTCGCGGCCGGGTCAAAGGATACCACGAATCCGTCTCCCGCCTTTGCCGTCAGCTTGTCCGTCGACGCTTCAAAAGCCGTATCCGCGAGCAGATCCGCCAGCGGCACGCCGGTCGCGAGATACAGTTTTCTGGTCTCGAAAGTGTTTATCGCCGAATAGGCGTTGGTCACACCGCCCATCGCCTTGAGCTCGTCCAGCGTGTATGAGCGCTCACGGCTCACGTTGTCGGCTGTGAAGTTCTGCCCGCCGATAACGGCCGTGCCGGTAACGACTACAGCCGGCTTCTCGACGGTAAGACTTCCTGCGGCGCTCGCTGTGGGGGCGAGCACGCCGAGCAGTCCGAATACCATGGCAAACGCAAGGCATACGCACAGAGCGCAGCGCGCCGCCGCGGCGAAAGACCGCTTTCTGATGGTTTTCCTCATTTTCAGTCTCCCTTTCCTTATATCTTATTCCTCTTCCTCTTATGTTCCATGCGGAACATACCGCGGATATCAAAAAGCCCGGGCCGCGGCACAGCACAGATACGGCAGTTTCTCCCCGGGTCTTCCCGCGGTACTGCCGGATATGGACCATGCCGTGATCCGGGCTTCCGGTTCGTCTGCCGTATGCCTGTCACGCATGTTTTTTTGCGGCTTCTTCCGCGCGGTCTTCGCCGAGGCGCGCTGAAAAGCCTTTGTTGTACATTCTTATTATAATTGCTGTGTCTTTTTCAGTCAATCGTACAGATTCACTGTTTGCCGTCTTTTCCCTTTGAGCCGAGCTCCCGGCGCAGAGTCTTGAGATTCAGCAGGAAGTGGACGATGACGAGCGCGAACATCACGATAGACGACCATGTGTGTATCCCGCTCATTATCCATCTGGCGATCCCGAGGATCATCCCGCCCTTCCATATCCAGAGAGCGATGCCCGACAGCGCCGAGATAAGGAACGCCGCAGCGAGGCATATGGAGAGTACGCCTTTGAGTCTTGACACCGTTTCACTACCTCCAGTCATTCTCACCCAATAAAAGTAAGGGCGGCAACGTAATTCGTGAACCGCTGGCCGAAATCGTCGCTCAGTATTATCAGCCTGAGCGCCCCCTCGGAACCGCCGGCGGTCTTCATCATCTCTCCGTTGTCCTCATACATGAGGTAAACGTTGTTCTCAAGCGCGATCTCCTCCGGCGCAAGTTCCGACTCATAGCCGTCCGTGCCCGTCACAACGACGCTGCGGGATGCGGCAAGGAGCTCCTCCCCGCCGGCGGCAGCTATCGCTTCAGAGAGGCGCACTCCGCGGAAATCATGGACAGTAACTCCCTCCGAGGCGCTCCTTATGGTTATTTTGCGTCTGTATGTATCAAGGTTCCGTATATCGTCGAGAGTGATCTCGCCCAGTTCTTCACCTGCGGCATTTCTGAGTTTTACGACACCGGCAGTCTCCACAAAAAACGGATCGTCCAGCGACCGGAACACATCGAAGCAGTCGTTTACCCCGGATATGACCGCATCGGTGGATACGGTCGATCCTGTTACCGCTACTATCTGGTTGCCGCGCTCGGCCTCGAGCTTCACCCGTTCAAGATAGATAAAAGCGGACTTTCCGGCAAACCTTCCGGTGAACCAGTCGTCCTCCCAGTTCCGGACGTAGTGTTCGGTCTCTTTGTGGGCGAGGATATGCAGAGCTCTTGTCTGCGCGTCAGTTCCGTCGATCACCAGCATGATGTCTATCGGTCCGTTATACCCAACGGGCGAAGCGAAGAATACGTACTGTCCGTCCGGCGTGAGAAAGACCTTTTTTACGGAATCGTACTTTTCTGCCGTATCTCCTTTGAGCGCCTCTTCCGTAATATCCTCCGGCTGCGCGTCCAGCCCGAGCACTTCCCTTACGGCTGCGAGCTCGCTCTCGCTGAGCTCCTGAGCCTTTTTCCCGCCGCATGACGTCAGCGAGAACACCGCCGCTGCGCATAAAAGGAAGCATACCGCCCTTCTCCTCGCGGCGGCGCCTGCGCGGCGCCCCGTCACGCTGCCTCACCGCCCGGCTGAACGGGCTGATCCTCCGGCGGCTGGTCTTCGTGGGGCTGATCCTCCGGCGACTGATCCTCCGGCGGCTCATCCTCCGGCGGCTGATCCTCCGGCGGCTGCTGAGCGGCCAGTGTATACGAATACGAGTACTCCGCGTCAGGCCGTCCCCATCCCGAAACGAGAACGCGCACCGTCATATCCCTGTCGATGACGATCGGGACCGTGAGCTGCGGCTGGTAGTAAGTGGTGCTGGGGTTGTATACCCTGCTGTAATATGTCGGCACACTGCCGTCGGTAGTGTAGTAAATCTTTACTCTGTCGATGCTGTCGTGGTAAAGCGACAGCTCGCTTCCCGCCGGGACTTCTCCGGGCTCCAGCGACGGTGACGGTTCGCCCCAGGCGTAATAACTGCTCGTGGAAACGTCTATCTCTATAACGTCGGATATCCACGCCGACGTGTTAACGTCTCCCGTTCCGCGCTGGCCGATGACGAGGCGCAGAGATCCGTCCTCGCCGCCCGACCGTCCTTCTTCATAGCAGGTCCAGGCCATCATGGCGGGAACGGAGAACGCGCCCGCCGAAGATTCCGAAGATATGTAGGGGAACGACCAGAGATATCCGAGCGCCTGGTCGAAGGTCAGCCTTATGTACACGCCGTCTGACGCGGTCAGCGTTATCGTGCCCCAGGAAGCTGTCAGCCCCGCGGCGTTGAGCAGCTTTCCGAGCTCCACGCCGTTTGCGTAATACGTCTTGCGCGTCGGCCAGTTGTTGACTGCCGAATAGGACGTCGTGCCGTATGCGCCGAGCGCTTTGACCTCCGCGACGGACCAGTACGTCTCGCTGCGGACGCCGTCGCCGGTGATCGTCAGGA